>NZ_JARQTO010000016.1:0-107540 GCF_029577735.1 Exercitatus varius
TGGGTAAAAACTTTGCAAATTTTATGCGTAATCGCCGGTGCGATTACTTATGGCTCCGCCACCGTTGGAAAAGCCAACGTTCAAAAAGCGTTGCTTTTTGTGACCGCACTTTTGTCCGAAATTTCGGTGAAACAGAGCTAAAAAGATTCTTTTTTGATTAACGATAACAAGAATAAACAGGCGGAACAGATCACCACCGACGGGCCGGCGGCGGTATTGTAGAACGCGGACAGCATTAAGCCCATGGAAACCGCGATCATGCTGACGAAAACGGCGATAACCGCCATCATTTCCGGCGTGCGGGCGAAACGTCTTGCGGTGGCGGCGGGAATGATTAACAGCGAAGTAATGATTAATGCGCCGACGAATTTCATGCTGAGCGCAATGGTTAAGGCGGTGAGAATCATGAGAATAAAGCGCATACGGCGAATGTTAATGCCTTCCACTTGCGCCAGTTCGGGGCTGACCGTGGTGGAAATCAGCGGTTTCCACAGATAAATCAGCACGCTTAACACCAAAATGACGCCGATGGAAATCATCCGCAGATCTTCAAAGGTAACGGCGAGCAGATCGCCGAATAAATATCCCATTAAATCCACGCGCACGTTTTGCAGCAGACCGACGGTCACCACGCCGAGGGAAAGACAGCTGTGAGCAATAATGCCGAGAATGGTGTCCACAGAATATTGCGTATTGCTTTCCAGCCAAACCATGACGACGGCGAGTATGACCGTAAGAATTAAAATGCTGAGGTAGGGATCAATATTCAGAAAAATCCCCAACGCTACGCCAAGTAACGCGGAGTGGGCGAGGGTATCGCCGAAGTACGCCATTTTACGCCACACCACAAAAGCGCCGAGGGGCGCGGTGATGAAGGAAAGTAAAATTCCGGTTAACCAGGCGGGAAGTAAAATTTCTAACATAATGATTCTCGGTTATTTTTTGGCGGTCATATGTTGCGTACAAGGTTGATTGCTTAAACAACAAACGTCGCCGTGCATATTGTGGCGGTGATTGTGGCGATGCGTGTAAAACGCCACGTTTTGGGAAAACTGATCGCCGAAATGCTGGATGAACGTGGGATCGTTCGATACCGTTTCGGGCGTGCCCGCGCAGCAAATATGACGGTTGATACAGACAACCTCGTTAGTGTCCGCCATCACAATGTGCAGATCGTGAGAAACCATGAGCACTGCGCAATTTAAGGTTTCTCTGGTTTGGTGGATGAGCTGATAAAGTTCCGCCTGTCCGTTAATATCCACGCCTTGAGTCGGTTCGTCCAATACCAGCAGATTCGGTTTGTTCAGCATGGCGCGCGCCAACAACACCCGCTGCATTTCTCCGCCCGAAAGTTTTTGCATGGCGCTTTGCGCCAAATGCGATATGGATAATCGCTCCAGAGCGGTTTGAATATCCGAGGCGCGGATGTTTTTTTTCAGCGATAAAAATTTCCGCACGGTTATCGGCAGGCTGTGATCGAGGTGAATTTTCTGCGGTACGTAACCGATACGCAGATTTTTGTTGTATTTGACGGTGCCGGTTGTGGGCGGCAGTAGCTTCAGCAACACCTTTAATAAAGTGGATTTGCCCGCACCGTTCGGACCGACGATAGTAATCACCGTATTAGGAAAAATTTGTAAATTGATATTTTGTAAAGCGATCTTTTGTCCAAAAACGACACTGATGTTATCCAGTTCAACCAAAGGAACCCGAATGGTGTTGATTTTCATAGCCTGACCCAATTACAAATGAAAGCGTGTAAGAATAGCGCATTTCTTGAAAGATGAAAAGTTTTGCCGGTTTTGACGAATGCTAATTATTTGTCCGTTTAAATAGAAGGGGATTCATGTATAATGAATCTTTCCGTTTTTTCAGTGTCTCAAGACGCACAAATTCAGTTAGTTTTTTTAGGATAATCAACCCGGTGACTCAGCACGTCAAATTAGCCAGAGACAGACGCAGAAGAAAATCACGTATTAAAGCGTTGATTTTCTTCTGTGCAATTGTGTGTATTGTGGCGGGCGGCATTCTGAGTCTGAAAGATACGGTGGAACACAAGCCGGAACAAATGCCGGAAGAAACCGTCTATCAAACCTTACAAAATGAACCGGAAAATAATAAAGACGGCGAAACCGCAGCGGGTAAAGAAGATATCGACGCCACCTCTTATGACGACGAATTATCCGATAAAGACGATGAAGTGGACGAGATAAAAATCAATCCCAACGATTTTGATTTGAGCGAACCTTTACCGGCGGAAGCTCAAAGTGCTATCGACGGCTTACTGGATGCCGTCGATCAGGCGAAACGTATTACCGATCAATTCAACCACAGTGTGGTGCGCGGCGACACGTTGAAAGACGTGTTGGAATTATCCGGTTTGGAAGACGATACCAGTAAAAAATTAATCGCCAGTTATCCGGAATTAAAAAATCTGAAGCCGGGTCAGCAATTGTATTGGATTCTGGATAACGAAAATGATCTGGAATATATGAACTGGTTGGTTTCCGAGAAAGAAGAACGGGTGTATGAGCGTAAAGAAGACGGCAAATTCGTTCGTCAGATTATTGAAAAGAAAAGTATCTGGAAAAAAGAAGTGCTGCGCGGAAGCGTGTCGACTTCTTTCCGTGCAAGTTTACGAAGCCAGGGTTTGGACGGACGCCAAATCAATCAGTTGATTACCGCATTACAATGGCAGTTCAGCATGAATAAGCTGAAAAAAGGCGATGATTTTGCCATTTTGATTTCCCGCGAATATTTGGAAAATAAACTAACCGGACAAGGTAATGTGGAAGCGATTCACATTAAAAGCCAAGGGAAAAGCTATTATGCGATTCAGGCGGAAAACGGCCGTTATTACAGCCGGCAGGGCGAAACGTTGGGGAAAGGATTCTCCCGTTATCCGATTCAGCGTCAGGCTCGGGTGTCTTCGCCGTTTAACCCGAAACGCCGTCATCCGGTGACAAAACGCATTCGGCCGCATAAAGGCGTGGATTTCGCGTTGCCGACCGGTACGCCGGTAATTGCGCCGGCAGACGCCATCGTCGAAAAAGTGGCTTATCAGGCGGGCGGCGCCGGTCGCTATATCATCTTGCGTCATGGACGCGAATATCAAACTGTCTATATGCATTTAAGCCGACCGCTTGTGCGCGCAGGACAGTCCGTTAAACGGGGCGAACGGATCGCTTTATCCGGCAACACCGGGATTTCTACCGGCGCCCATTTACATTATGAGTTCCACATTAACGGACGTCCGGTGAACCCGTTGACCGTGAAATTACCGGGCGGCAACAGCGGCATGCAGGATTCGGAACGCCGGGTTTTCCTGGCGCGCGCCAAATCCGTGGAACGCCAGCTTAAATTCTAAGTGTGTAGCTTCGGGTTCAGAACAAAGTGCGGGCAAAAAAATGATCGTTTTTTTGCCCGCACTTTTTGCACTTCACATCATGATTCCAACATGCTAACATGAATATAAGAATTATTCGTATTTTGAATTCATGTTAAAGCGTCGCTATCTTTTTTGTCTCCTCGTTTTATTTTCTCTCTTATCTTTATTTATCGGCGTGAGCACGGTAAATCTTGAGGGATTATTGTGCTTAGATACCGAACAATGGTCGATTTTTCTGATTAGCCGTCTGCCGCGTTTGGTGAGTATTTTAATCGCAGGCTCGGCATTAAGCATTTGCGGGCTTGTTATGCAACAACTGAGCCGTAACCGGTTTGTTTCGCCGACGACGGCGGGCACGATGGATTCGGCGCGTTTGGGGATTTTAATCGCGATATTGCTGTTTCCTTCGGCGTCGATGCTGTTGAAAACCGCGATTGCCGTGGCGGTTTCTTTTTTAGGTACGTTGTTATTTATGACGATTTTGGCCCATCTGAAATTCAAAGACGCCATTTTTGTGCCGTTAGTGGGGATTATGTTCGGCAACATTATCAGCTCGATAGCGGCATTTATCGCCTATAAAGAGGATTTGCTGCAAAACCTGTCGGGTTGGCTGCAAGGGGATTTTTCGTTGGTGATGGCGGGGCGTTACGAGCTGTTGTATTTCAGTATTCCCGCTTTACTGGCGGCGTATTTATTTGCCAATCGGTTTTCTATCGTAGGAATGGGACAGGATTTTGCCACGAATCTGGGCCTGAATTACAAACAAGTGATGTATTTAGGCCTGGCGATTGTGGCGACGGTGTCTTCCGTCGTTATTATTTCCGTGGGCGTGATCCCGTTTTTAGGGCTGATTATTCCCAATATGGTGACGCTTTATCTGGGCGATAATCTGAAAAAAGTTTTGTCTCATACCGCGTTACTGGGCGCCGTATTCGTCCTGATATGCGATATTTTCGGACGTTTGATCATTTTCCCTTATGAAATTGCCATTAATACCGTGGTGGGCGTTATGGGCAGCGGGATTTTTTTGCTTCTTTTATTCAAGCGGTATCGGCATGGTTAATTTGATGAGATCAAAGTGCGGTCAAAAATTGATGAGTTTAGGCATTTTAACCTTAATTGCCGTCGGTCTGTATTTGTTTTACCACTTACCGAATCGCTGGGAATACGCGCTGTATCACCGCAGTTTAAGCTTGCTGGCGATTGTTATTACCGGCGTTGCAATCGCTTTAGCGACCATGATTTTCCAAACCGTGGTGAATAATCGGATACTGACGCCGAGCATTCTGGGATTGGACAGTTTGTTTTTGTTGATTCAGACCGTAATTATCTTTTTATTCGGTTCCGCTACCCTAATGTCGGTGAATCCGCTTGTGCTGTTTCTGGTGTCTACCGCGAGCATGGTATTGTTTGCCGTGGCGTTGTATCACTTTCTGTTCAACAAGGAACGGCAGAATATTTTCTTTTTGTTATTGGTGGGAATTATTTTCGGCACGCTGTTCCAAAGCCTGACGACATTTATGGAAGTGTTGATTGATCCGAACGAATTTCAAATTGCGCAGGATATCGGTTTCGCCAGTTTTAACCGCATTAATATTCATATTTTATGGCTGGCGGCGGCAGTGCTGCTGGCCGGCATTTTGATTACGCTGCGCTATTTACGTTATTTCGATGTTTTGTGCTTAGGGCGGGATGCCGCAATTAACCTTGGCGTGCCTTATCAACGTTTAACCAAGCGACTGCTGATTTTGGTCGCCGTATTGGTGTCGGTTTCTACCGCATTGGTCGGGCCGTTGACATTTCTAGGCTTATTAGTGATGAATCTCACCTTCGAATTTATGCCGACCCATAAACACAAAATACTGATTCCGGCGGCAATGCTGATTTCCGTTATTACGTTACTCGTCGGGCAGGTGCTGGTCTCGCAGGTGTTCACTTTTAATACGACCTTAAGCATTATTATTAATTTCGTCGGCGGCGTATATTTTATTTATTTACTGTTAAGAACGAGCAGAACATGACAATAGAGATTCGAGATATTTACAAGCGGTACGGCAATAAAGTGGTGGTGGATAACGTGTCCGTCACCATTCCGCAAGGCAAAATCACCTCGTTTATCGGCCCCAACGGAGCGGGGAAAAGCACCGTATTATCCGTTATGAGCCGCCTGATTTCTCCCGAATCCGGCGATGTGTTGTTGAACGGTCGATCCTTAATGGCGCAAAAGAGCGCTGATATTGCCAAACAATTATCTATTTTGAAGCAATCGAATCACATCAGTTTGCGTTTAACGGTGGAAGATTTGGTGGCGTTCGGCCGTTTTCCTTATTCC
Source organism: Exercitatus varius (assembly GCF_029577735.1). Classification (NCBI taxonomy): domain Bacteria; kingdom Pseudomonadati; phylum Pseudomonadota; class Gammaproteobacteria; order Pasteurellales; family Pasteurellaceae; genus Exercitatus; species Exercitatus varius. Next base: position 5,721 of record NZ_JARQTO010000016.1, read on the forward strand.
AAAGGAAATCTCACAAAAATCGACCGCACTTTTATTGATAACGCTATCGGTTACATGAATTTAGAAGAATTTCGTGATCAGTATATTGACAATTTAAGCGGCGGCCAGCGCCAACGCGCTTATATTGCCATGACGCTGGCGCAGGATACGGATTATATTTTGCTGGACGAACCCTTAAATAATCTGGATATGAAACATTCCGTGCAGATTATGCAAGTGTTGCGCAAGCTGGTATCGGAGCTGGGCAAAACCGTGGTGATTGTGATTCACGACATTAATTTCGCCTCCTGTTATTCGGATTTCATTATCGCCATGAAAAACGGAAAGCTCGTGGAGCAGGGCGCGGTCGAAGATATTATGCAAAGCGACGTATTACAGAAAATTTACGATATGTTCATTCCGATTCAGGAAATAGACGGATATAAAATCGCCACTTATTTTAGACATTCCAATTAACGAAGAAAGGATAGAAAAATGAAAAAAACATTATCAGTTTTAGCAGTCGGTTTGACCGCACTTTGGTCGGTCAATGTTCAGGCGGGTAACATAACGGTGGAAAATTATGCCGGGAAGCAAATCGTGCCGGATAATCCGCAGAAAGTTGTGGTGCTGGATTTGGGCGCGTTAGACAGTTTACGCGAACTGGGAGTGAAAGATCGGGTGGTCGGCGTGTCAAAAGGCAGCATGCCGGATTATCTGAGTGAATTTTCGGATGACAAATACGCCGATATGGGTTCCCTGGTCGAACCTTCTTTCGAAAATATTAATGAAGCGGAACCGGATTTAATTATCGCCTCGCCGCGCCAGCGTAAAGTGGTTGACCGATTGAAAGAAATCGCACCGGTGTTTTATATCGACAATAATTACACCGATTATTACGCGTCGTTCCAACAAAATATTCTGGCGTTAGGTAAAATTTTCAATCAGGAAAGCGCGGCAAAAGAAAAACTGGCGTTATTGGATAAACGTTTTTCGGCGTTGGAAACCTTAACCAAAAATAAAACGGCGTTAGTGACTTTAGTGAACGAAAGCAAAATCAGCGCTTTCGGCGATAAATCCCGTTATGCATTGGTTTATCAAAAATTCGGTTTTACGCCGATTGACACCAATTTGAGCGGCTCAACCCACGGCAACAGCGTCGGATTTGAGTATGTGGCGGAGAAAAATCCCGATTATTTACTCGTGGTGGATCGCACCGCCGCCATCACGGATAAAGTTAACAATGCCCAAACCGTGCTGAATAACGAAATTATTAACAAAACCAAAGCGGCCCGGAATCACCATATTGTGTATTTGAATGCCGCCAACTGGTATCTTGCTTTCGGCGGTTTGCAATCCATGAATACGATGATTGATGAAATTGCTCATGCCGTTAAGTAATGGAAACGAAAAAGTGCGGTCAAATTTGACCGCACTTTTTTTACTTTTCGGTATTATGTAGCGGTTGCACAAAAGTCAATTTTAGGAAAATTTATGTAGGGGCGGGGTTTATCCCCGCCCGTAAGCCCTGATATTTGAATGAGATTCGGGCGGGGATAAACCCCGCCCCTACGAAAACATTAAATGTTTGTGCAACTGCTACATAATACCGTTACTTTTCCCGAATTACGCTAAAATTTTATCCAGTTCGCGGCTGACCGCTTCAACCGGTTGAGTGCCGTCTAAACGGAAGTACCGAGTGTTGCCCGCTTTGGCTTCAGCCTGGTAATAATCCACCAACGGTTGGGTGGTGGTGTGATAGACGTTCAAGCGATCTAACACGGTTTCCGGTTTGTCATCCGCGCGAATGATTAAGTCTTCGCCGGTGACGTCATCTTTTCCTTCCACTTTCGGCGGATTGTAAACCACGTGATACGAACGACCGGAAGCCGGATGCACGCGGCGGCCGCTCATACGTTCGACGATCACGTCATCCGGCACATCGAATTCCAATACGTAGTCAATGCCGATACCGGCGGCTTTTAAAGCGTCGGCTTGCGGAATCGTGCGAGGGAAACCATCTAATAAGAAACCTTTTTCGCAGTCCGGTTGTGCGACGCGATCCTGCACCAGGGCAATGATTAAATCATCGGGAACCAACTGCCCCGCATCCATCAGCGTTTTGGCCTGTTTGCCCAATTCCGTGCCGGCTTTGATTGCCGCCCGCAGCATATCGCCCGTTGAAATTTGGGGAATAGCGAATTTGTTCATGATGAATTGCGCTTGCGTACCTTTGCCCGCTCCTGGCGCACCTAAAAGAATGATTTTCATATTAACCTCATTGTTTCAAATTAACCCGCTTACCTTACCTTTGTTGTAGCCTAAACTCAAGCTTTGAAGGGAAATATTTGGGTTTTATCGACGGTTTTTTGTGTCAGGTCTAAAAAAACGGTGCGTTTGGTTTGTTGTCAAGCGCTGTTTTTTCCGTTCCAGGGCGCCACCCAGTAAAGGCAAAGCATGCCGGGAATGGCAAGGAAAAAGCAAAGCCAGAAATAATCGTAATAACCCAGCGCATTAATCCATGCTCCCGCCTGCGTGTTTAAAGTGGCGCGCGGCAGCGCGGATAAACTGGTAAATAGCGCCAGTTGCGTGGCGGTATAAAGCGGGTTGGTTTCCCGCGCCATAAACGCCACGAAGGCGGAGGTGCCTAACCCGACACCGATATATTCCGCCGCAATCACTAAACTGAGTATAAAAATTTCGTAGGTTCCGATTTGTTCGAACGGTCCTTGTTTGGCCAACCAGGCGAAGCCTAAAATCGTGATAATCTGCACCATGCCGAATAACCATAATGCGCGGTTAATGCCGATTTTCAGCATAATAATGCCGCCTGCGATACTGGCGACGACCATCGGCCATAAAGAGGCGTTTTTAGCGACCAGCCCGATTTGGGTTTTGCTGTACCCCATGTCTAAATAAAAAGGTGAAATCAATGCGGTGGCCATGCTGTCGCCTAATTTGTACAGAAAAATGAAGGCGAGAATAGCGAGTGCCGAACAGACGCCTTTACGGCCAAAGAATTCTTTGAACGGTTCCACCACGTTGTCTTTTAAAGTGCGGTGAGAATCGAGCGAGATTTTGGGTTCTTTGCTAAGAAACAAGGTCATAAAAATGCCCGGCAGCATAAACAGCGCAGTGATGATAAAGACGGTTTGCCACGGAAAGTGATCGGACAAAATCAGCGATAAGGAAGCGGGCACCAGGCCTGAAATGCGATAAGCGTTCACATGAATGGAATTGCCTAAACCGAGTTCGTTATCGGACAGAATTTCGCGCCGGTAGGCATCAAGTACCACATCCTGATTCGCGGAAAAAAAAGAACACAGCGTCGCCAGGGCGGCAATCAGCATTAACCCCTGATTATTATGGGGCGAAATAAAACCGAAAAGCGCCAGAGAAATAATCAGTAAAATCTGGGAAATCAGAATCCAGCCGCGGCGGCGTCCCAGAAAGGGCGGGACGTAACGATCCAGCAACGGCGCCCACAGAAATTTCCAGCTAAAGGGCAGCGTAACGGCAGTAAAATAACCGAGCGTTTCCAAATCCACCTGCTCGGAGCGCAGCCAGACGGGCAGCAGCGAGCTGATAATATAAAACGGTAAACCCGAACTGAATCCCGTAAAAATACAGATAAGCATATTACGGCTGAAAATTTGCGAAGCCAAAGACGGTTTCGGTAAAGCTTGTTGTGACATGTTGATGATTGATGACGAATATTTGATACGCGAAAGCATAACAAATAATGAACGAGAAGTCTTTAAATGAAAAAGTGCGGGCGATTTTTCGAAAGTTTTTTTAGCGCACGGTATAACGGGCGTAATTAATACGCCCGGGTTATATCGCATGTGAGAGGCGGATTAACCTTCATAACCTTGCGGATTATTTTTCTGCCAGTTCCAGGTGTCGCGCATCATATCTTCCAGCGTATGTGTGGCGGTCCAACCCAAAACTTCGGCCGCTTTTTTCGGGCTCGAATAATAGGAATCGATATCTCCCGCACGACGGGCAACCACTTTATAAGGCACTTTGATGTCGTTTACTTTTTCAAACGCTTTCACCATATCCAACACGGAATAACCCACGCCGGTGCCTAAATTATAGGTGTGTAAACCCGGTTGACCTTGGTGTTTATCAAGCGCTTTTAAGTGACCGACCGCCAGATCCACCACGTGAATGTAGTCGCGCACGCCCGTGCCGTCCGGTGTGTCATAATCGTCGCCGAATACGGAAAGTTCCGGCAATTTACCGATGGCCACCTGGCTGATAAACGGCATTAAGTTATTCGGAATTCCGTTCGGATCTTCGCCGATTAAGCCGCTTTCATGGGCGCCGACCGGATTGAAGTAACGCAATACGATGGCACTGAATTGCGGGTTAACTTTAACCGTATCGGCAAGAATGCGTTCCACCATGTATTTAGAGGTTGCATAAGGGCTGGTGGTGGCCCCGACGGCGCTTTCTTCCGTAACGGGCACCACTTCCGGCACGCCGTAAACCGTTGCGGTAGAGCTGAATACGATGGTATTCACGCCGGCTTTCAGCATTTCTTCCGTTAAAATAATGGAACCGCCTACGTTATTTTCGTAGTAATAAAGCGGCTTTTGTACGCTTTCACCGACAGCTTTTAAACCGGCAAAATGAATGACCGATTCGATTTTGTTTTCGGTAAAGATTTTTTGCAGCATGGCGCGATCCAACACATCGCCTTCGTAAAATTTTACCTGTTTACCCGTAATTTGCGCCACACGGTCCAGAGATTTAGGGGACGCGTTGCAAAGATTGTCTAATACCACGACGTCCTTGCCCGCGTTAAGCAGTTCGACCACGGTATGCGAACCGATGTAACCTGCACCGCCCGTCACTAAAATTGCCATATGTTTTTCCTTTTCTATCGTGTAAAACCGGTGACAAGTATAAAACTTTTGAGCCAGAGGGAAAAGTATTATCCTAAAGTGCGGTCAAAAAACACGCGATTTTTTATTCGCAATCCTTAAAAGGATTGCTCTCCCAAGAGGTCGTTGGCAAAGTCAACGTTTAAAAAAACGATGCTTTTTTTGACCGCACTTTGGCCGGATTTAGCGCGAATCGTTTCCCGAGCTTCTAAACCGTTTTTCGGCGTAAACCTGTTACCGCAATAAAAAAGAACCTCATACTAAGTATGAGGTTCCGAATGATGAGTTGCGATTAGATTGACGCAACGCCCCAAATGGCAACGACAGTGTAAAGTGCCGCTAATCCGTAAAAGATTAAACCGCCCGCCGGGACATGTACTTTAATATCGTGCATGCCGTGGTGGATACGGTGTAAACCCGCCCACGCCGGGAAAATGGTTAGCACTAAAATCACTAACTTGCCGAACCAGTGATGGGCGAATGCGATAATGCCGTCCGGTGAAATAATGCCTAAAGGTAATAAAATCCCCAGGATTAAAATTAATACCGGAAAAGCCAGTCCGCTGACCATGCCGCCTGCACTGAACAATAACCATACAGGTGGCTCATTAGAACGTTTTGGATTTGTATTGATCATTCTTTTGCTCCTTATACGGTTAAATGAAAGCAAGAATTAAGCCGATAACGGAAACAACGGCAAACGCAATTTGCAGCGCTTTTTTGATGACTTCCGCTTTTAAGCCGGTGCTGTTAGACATCACTTCACCCGTCATAGTAAACAGCGTGAAAGCGTGTAATAACATCGCAGCCAATGAGATGATATTTAAAATCATCACAATCGGATTTTGCATGAAACCGACAAAATCGGTGGCAAAAGTATTATCAGCCAGTGAGAATACGCCGTAAAGCAATACTAAACAGAACCAAACGGTCGGAATCGCGGTTGCTTCACGTACCATATAGAATCGATAAAAATCCCAGCTTTTCCACCAAGTCGGGGTGATTTCACGGACGTATTTATTACGTTTTGTGGTTAATTCGCTCATTGCTTTCCCCTTATGCTTTTGGTTTTAACATTGAGATTAAGAAGTCTTTCGCACTTTCCAGTTTGCCTTGGTTGATCGCCGCGGCCGGATTAACGTGTTTCGGACAAACTTCGGAACACGCTCCCACGAAAGTACAAGTCCATACACCGTTGTCGCCGTTAATAATCGGCATACGTTCGGCTTTACCGTTATCGCGGTTGTCAAGGTTATAACGATGTGCCATGGTTAACGCGGCAGGACCGATAAACTCAGGGTTTAAGCCGAATTGCGGACAAGCGGCGTAGCATAGACCACAGTTGATACACATTGAGAACTGACGGTATTTTTCCAACTGTTTCGGTGTTTGTTTGGTACGGCTTTTTTGTAATTCCGCCGATTCATGCGGTTGACCGTCCAATTCGGGCATTTTATTGCCGATAATGTACGGTTTAATCGCTTCCAGACTTTCGATGAAATGGCTTAAATCCACCACTAAATCGCGTTCGATAGGGAAGTTTGCCAAAGCTTCGATACGCATATGACCGCTGTAATCGCGCAAGAAAGTTTTACATGCCAGTTTAGGAATGTTATTTACCATCATGCCGCAAGAACCGCAGATCGCCATTCGGCAAGACCAGCGATAAGACAATTCCGGCTCCAGGCGATCTTTAATATAACCCAATGCATCCAACAGAGACGTTTGGTTGTCATAAGGGACTTGATAAGTTTTTAAATACGGTTCTTTGTCTGTTTCAGGGTTGTAACGCAAGATTTCTACGTTCATTACTTGATTCGTCATGTTGCGTTCTCCTTATGCGTTTTGGGCTTTAGCCGCTTTTTCTTGAGCTTCGGCTTCCGCGCCGTACACGCGTTTAGCAGGTTGGAATGTGGTAATTTTCACATCGCTGTAGTCGATACGCGGTGCATCGTTGCCGTTGTAGAAGGCAAGCGTATGTTTCAAATAATTCACGTCGTCACGTTCGGTATAATCTAAACGTTGGTGCGCACCGCGGGATTCTTTACGTTGCAACGCAGAGTTCGCGATAGATTGAGCCACATCTAAGATGTAACCTAATTCTACGGTGTAAAGTACGTTGGTGTTGAACACGCTTGAACGATCCTGAATACGGATGCGTTTATAACGTTCTTTCAATTCGGCAATTTTATTAACCGCAGTTTGCATGCTGGCTTCGTCACGATAAATACCGCAACCTTCTTCCATTGCCGTACCCATTTCTTCGCGGATATCCGCCCAGTTTTCGGTACCTTCCTGATTGTAAAGATCTTCCAGGCGTTTCACTACGTCGCGGGCTTGCGCATCCACCGCCGTCTGATTAACGGATTGCGCTTCGGTCGCACGTTGTGCGGCGTGTTCACCGGCAACGCGACCTAAAACCACTAATTCGGCAAGGGAGTTAGAACCTAAACGGTTGGCGCCGTGTAAGCCTGAAGACGCACATTCGCCCACAGCAAATAAACCTTTAATACGGGTTTCGCTGTTGAAGTCGATTTCAATACCGCCCATGGTGTAGTGAACCACAGGACGAACCGGAATCGGCTCTTTAACCGGATCCACGCCTTCGTAGGCATTAGCTAATTCGCAAATGAACGGAAGACGTTCGTGTAAATAATCCGCACCCAAATGACGTAAATCCAAGTGCACCACATCAACGCCTTTCGCCGTTTTCAATGTGTTGCCTTTTTTCCATTCCTGCCAGAATGCCTGAGAGACTTTATCGCGCGGACCTAATTCCATGTATTTGTTTTGCGGTTTGCCGATCGGAGTTTCCGGGCCTAAACCGTAATCCTGTAAGTAACGGTAACCGTCTTTATTGACTAAAATACCGCCTTCGCCACGGCAACCTTCGGTCATTAAGATACCGGTATTCGGCAAGCCGGTCGGGTGATATTGAACGAATTCCATATCGCGAAGCGGTACGCCGTGACGATACGCCATGGATAAACCGTCACCGGTCACAATACCGCCGTTAGTATTGAATTTGAATGAACGGCAACCGCCACCCGTCGCAATAACAACGGCATTCGCATTAATTTGCACTAACGTGCCTTCCATCATGTTCATGGCAACCATGCCGCGGGCATGACCGTCATCCACTAAAATATCCAACACGAAATGTTCGTCAAAACGTTGAATTTGCGGATATTGGATGGAAGTCTGGAATAACGTATGAAGCATGTGGAAACCGGTTTTATCGGCTGCGAACCAAGTCCGTTCGATCTTCATTCCGCCAAAGCGGCGTACGTTAACGTCACCGTCCGCTTTACGGGACCACGGGCAACCCCAACGTTCAAGTTGAGTCATTTCCACCGGTGAATGTTTAACGAAATATTCTACAACGTCTTGTTCACACAACCAGTCGCCGCCGGCAACAGTGTCTTGGAAGTGTTTGTCATAGCTATCTTCTTCTTTAATAACCGCCGCCGCGCCGCCTTCGGCCGCCACGGTATGGCTACGCATCGGATAAACTTTAGAAACTAATGCAATTTTTAGGTTAGGATTTGCTTCCGCCGCCGCAATCGCCGCGCGTAAACCGCCACCGCCGGCACCCACAATCGCAATATCGACATTAACTGTTTGCACGATATTTTTCTCCAATAATTAAGTAAATAAAACTCAAATTTAAACCGTGTTAATGAGTGATCTCATTTTTCACTATCGAGCATTTTGCCACGATTTTATCCAATTTCTACCTCTTTTTAACTATTTCACGAATTAATCTGATATTTTGTGATCTACCTCAAAAAATGAAAAATCTGAGATGAGAAATGTTTTTATTTAAATGTATTTCAATTGAGTAAACGATTGCGAATGCTGGTTCGTCAGGCATAAAAAAAGCACCCGATATCGTTGGGTGCTTTAAAATTTTGCCTGATGCGAAAATTAGCGACGTAAATTTAAACGCGTAATAATTTCGGAATATTTCGCTAAATCGGTACGTTTCAGGTAGTCTAATAATTTACGACGACGAGAAACCATGCGTAATAAACCGCGACGACCGTGGTGGTCTTTTTTGTGCTCGGCAAAGTGATCTTGAAGATGGTTGATTTGAGCGGTTAATAATGCGATTTGAACTTCTGACGAACCAGTGTCTTTTGCATCACGACCGAATTCTGCAACGATTGCAGCTTTTTGTTCTACGCTTAGAGACATTTTTTTACTCCTAAAAAGTAAGTTAACGATACATCGTTCGCCGATCTCTAATTCAGCGACGATAAGGAAGTGTGTATTGTAGCGGTTTAACGGGATTTTGCAACTTATTCTTTACTTTGATTTTGCTTAAACGCCAGATATTCTTCCAGCACTTCAATGGCGTCCAGGCAACGTTGGCGGCGGCGTCGGGTGATGTCGATTTGCTGCTGAATCCGCATTTTTTCGGTTTCCGATTGAGATTGTTTTTGTAAGTCCTTCTGCCCGTTCAGTTTTTCATTTAACGCCTGCAAGGCTTCATAATATTTTATCAAACGTTCGCGCGGCGGCAGTTGTTCCAGTTGCCGACGCTGCGTTTCCCGTTCGTTAAAAACTTGCTTAAAATTGACCGCACTTTTGGCCTGAGGCTTTTCAATAAACGACAATGCGTCGGTCAGCGCGTTATATTGCGCCGATAATTTCTCACTGAGAAAGGCCGTTTGTTCCACATCTTCGGGAGTGAGGCGTGAAATTTGCTCCGCGCAATGGCGGATTTCGTTCAGATAAAATTCCACCGGTTGAAAATTTTCGGAAAATACCGCCGGATCAAATTTTGTGTATAAAATTTCACGCTTCACGGGTTCGTATTGTTGCTGCAACCGGGTAATCAACTGGTGCAGCCGGCTTAAAAGTGCGGTCAGATTTTGCATAGTTTTTTCTGCATAAACGAATCCCCCGGAGGACGGGGGATAGGATTATAACGTCATGGCGGCGATCCAACCGAATACCATCAACGGAATGTTGTAGTGGATAAAGGTCGGTACCACGCTGTCCCAAATGTGATCGTGCTTACCGTCGATATTTAAACCGGAAGTCGGCCCCAGAGTGGAGTCCGATGCCGGCGAACCCGCGTCTCCCAAGGCGGCCGCCACACCGACGATGGAAACCGTGGCGAGCGGTGAAAAACCGACGGCAAGACATAAAGGCACGTAAATGGAAGTAATAATCGGCACGGTGGAGAACGACGAACCGATGCCCATGGTGATGAGCAAGCCCACCAACAACATTAAAAATGCGGCAATGCCTTTGTTTTCCGGGCCTAAACCCTGACTGAAACCGTTGACCAATTCGGTGACGTCGCCGGTTGCGTTGATTACGTTGGCAAAACCCGATGCGGCAATCATTACAAAACCGATCATCGCCATTAAACGCAGGCCTTGTTGGAAAATATCATTGCTTTCTTTCAGGCGGAAAACGCCGAAAACCCCGAAAATAATTAAGCCCGCCAGCCCGCCGATAATGGTTGAGCTGGTGAACAGCTGAAGTCCGAAAGTCACGATAATCGCCAGCAGACTTACCCATACGTGGATGGGTTTGATGCCGGCGATATGTCGTTCGATTTCGGCCGTGGTCGGTTCTTCGATGTGCACTTGATATTCGCGCGGTTTGCGATAAGTAATGAACACCGCGGTTAATAAGCCTAAAAACATGCCGATAACGGGAATTGTCATCGCCATGGACACTTCGCCGACATTGGTTTGTAAGCCCAGTGAAGCGCCCGCTTCGTTAATGTTTTTCACCAGAATGCTTTCGATAAAGATTTTACCGAAACCCACCGGTAAATACATATAAGTGGCGGTTAAACCGAAAGTTAATACGCAAGCTACGGCGCGGCGATCGATTTTTAATCGATTGAAAATGCTCAACAGCGGCGGCACCACGATCGGAATAAAGGCGATGTGCACCGGTAACAGGTTTTGCGAAGAAATCGAAAAGGCCAGCAGTACCGTCAAAATAAAATATTTAAATCCGGTGACGGATTTTCCCGTCGGCGTTTTGCCCAGACGTTTAATCGCTTTGAACGCCAGTAAATCCGTAATACCGGATTTGGAAATCGCTATCGCGAAGGCGCCGAGAATCGCGTAATTCATGGCCACTTCGGCTCCGCCGCCTAAGCCGCCGGTAAAGGTTTCAATGGTTTTGCTAAGACCTAAACCGCCGGTCAATCCTGCGGTTAACGCTGAGATAATGAGCGCGATAACAACATTAATGCGTAACAGGCTTAAAATAAGCAACACGATAATTGAGATAACAACTGCATTGGTTAACATTGTATGTCCTTAGATTTAAAAAGTGCGGTCAAATTTTTCAACGTTTTGGGCGAGATGCGGAAATCCGCCCAACGCTTTCAAATGATTGACCATATAACAAAATAACTCCGCCGTCCGTTCGGTATCGTACAATGCTGAATGCGCCTGTTTGCCGTCAAAGGAAATATTCGCCGCCTGACAGGCCTTCACCAGCACCGTTTGCCCGAACATTAATCCGCTCAGAGTGGCGGTATCGAAGCTGCCGAAAGGGTGAAACGGATTTCGTTTGATTTTCGTGCGTTCGGCCGCCGCCATCACAAATCCGTGATCGAAGGCGGCGTTATGCGCCACAATAATGGAACGCTGACATTCGGCGTTTTTTTGTCCGCGGCGCACCATTTGGAACAAACCGGTTATCGCTTCCGATTCCGATACGGCAATGGCGTTGCGAATCGGACTTTCTAAATCGATACCGTTGATTTTCATGGATTCGGGATTAATGCCCGCGCCTTCAAAAGGGCGGATATGGCAATGATAGGTTTGATCGGGCGCCAGATCGCCGTTTTCATCCATTTTCAGCGTAATGGCGGCCAGTTCGAGCAAACCGTCGGTTTGACAATTCAAACCGGCGGTTTCCACATCAATCACCACAGGATAATAACCGCGGAAACGGTTTTTAAGCAAACGATAATCGGGTTGACTTTCCGCTTGCGGTTCCGTTAAATGTTGTTCCGTCAAAATGCGTTTCCTAATCCCGATTTAGCGTCTTTATTTTCGATAAATTCGATTTTATAGCCGTCCGGATCTTCCACGAAAGCAATCACTGTGGTGCCGCCTTTAACCGGGCCCGGTTCGCGGGTGACTTTGCCGCCGTGCGATTTTACCGCTTCGCAGGTGGCATAAATATCGTCTACGCCAATGGCGATATGACCGTATGCCGTACCTAATTCATATTCGCTCACGCCCCAGTTATAAGTCAGTTCGATTACGGCGCTTTTGTCTTCGTCGTCATAACCTAAAAACGCTAATGAATATTGATATTCCGGGTTTTCACTGGTGCGCAGCAAACGCATGCCTAAAACTTCCCGATAGAATTTAACCGAACGGTCTAAATCTCCCACGCGAAGCATTGTGTGTAGAATTCGCATGATTTTCTCCTGATATGTGAAATATAAAAACGCTGGAATTATGCCACAGAATTATATAGATAAGAAGAGCGTGAGTTAGATCACAAATTTGAATAATAGTGATTGAATTTTATGCCCGGAAAAAGATATAACCAAGGCAAGCTTATAAGACAAATAAGGAGTTGTATATGTTTGCTTTCTTAAAAGCTTCACCCCCAATTCCGCGTATTGACGCATCTCGGACAGATGCCGAATATCGTAAATTACGTTGGCAGGTATTTGCCGGTGTTTTCATTGGTTATGCCGCCTATTATCTTATCCGTAAAAATTTCTCTCTTGCTATTCCTTATTTAATTGATGAATACGGTTACAGCAAAGCTGATCTTGGTATCGTCGGTGTGGCGCTATCCTTGGCTTATGGTTTCAGTAAGTTCATTATGGGGAATGTGTCGGATCGTTCTAATCCTAAATATTTCATTACGTTGGGGTTATTAGGTTCCGCTTGTGTGAGCTTGTTCTTCGGTTTAGTGCCTGGCGTGTTGGCATCCATTCCGTTTATGGTTGTACTGGGTGCGTTAAACGGATGGTTCCAAGGCATGGGATATCCGCCGGGTGCGAAAACCATGACAAACTGGTTCAGTAAATCAGAACGCGGCGGCTGGTGGAGTTGGTGGAATATATCACATAATTTAGGTGGTGGGTTAATTGGTCCGCTGGCTTTATTGGGGTTAGCGATTTTTGGTGCATGGCAATCCCTTTTCTATTTGCCGGCCTTAATTGCCATTGTTTTGGCATTTATTATATTTTTCCTAATGCGTGATACGCCGGAATCCGAAGGATTGCCGCCGGTAGATGAATGGAAGGGTGAGAAAGTAATTGAAAAAGTTGAGTCCGCTCATACTTTATCTTCCATGGATATTTTTAGAAAATACATTATGTATAATAAATTTCTATGGGCGATTGCTATTGCCAATGTATTCGTGTATTTCATCCGTTATGGCATTATCGACTGGGCACCGACTTATCTCAAAGAAGTGAAACATTTCACTGTAGATAAACAAAGCTGGGCGTATTTCCTTTATGAGTATGCCGGAATTTTTGGCATGTTGGCGAGCGGTTATTTAAGCGATCATGTCTTTAAGGGACATCGCGCTCCACCCATGTTGTTATTCCTTGTAGGCGTACTGATTGCCATTTTGGTTTATTGGAAAAATCCGGCGGGTAATCCGTTGGTGGATAATATTTGTCTTGTGGCAATCGGCTTCTTGATTTATGGACCGGTGATGATGATTGGTTTACAGGCGGCGGATTTAGCTCCGCGCGTGGCAACGGGTACGGCAACGGGATTAACCGGTTTATTCGGCTATTTACTGGGCTCGGCTTCCGCCGGTTGGGTGATGGGGAAACTGGTTGACCTGTACGGCTGGGACGGTGGTTTTTATGCCTTAATTGCGGCATGCGTACTAGGTTTCATTTTCATTGCATACACCTTATTCTATAAACCGAATCAAGCATAAATTATCAATAAAAATGTCCGCACTTTATGTGTCAAGTGCGGGCATTTTTTTTCATGTTTTTTATTTATCCGTCATCCATTTATCATAGATTTATTGATTTTATCGTTATGCTTAAATTAGCGAATTATTTTAACGCGATCATCGATCCGAAGTTAAAACACTGGAACCACAGTTCCACATGAGAAAATCCCACGTTTTTTAACCGCACTTTATGCGTGTTGAGGCTGTCGATTCGCATGACGTTTTCCAATGCCGCGCGTTTTTGGCTGACTTCCAGTTCGCTGTAGCCGTTGGCGCGTTTGAAGGTATGATGTAAATCGATTAGCAGGTTGTTTGTGGTTTCGTCTTCGAAACGGAATTTTTCCGATAAAACCAACAGTCCGCCCGGATTTAATCCGCGATAAATTTTTTCCAGCACGGCTTGCCGATCTTCCGGCGGCAGAAATTGCAGGGTGAAGTTTAAAATCACCATTGAGGCGTTTTCAATGCGGATGTTACGGATGTCGTCGCATAAAATTTCTACCGGAATTTCACTGTGATAAGCGTTGAGATGCTGGCGGGCGCGTTCCGCCATGGGTTGGGAATTATCCACGCCGATAATTTTGACGTTCGCTTGTTTGATATTGCGCCGAGCGGAAAGGGTCGCGGCGCCCCGCGAGCAACCCAAGTCATAAACTTGACTATTAGGCGTGACGAAACGTTCGGCCAGCATGCCGATGGCGGTGATGATATTGGAATAGCCCGGTACGGAACGCTGGATCATATCGGGAAACACTTCCGCCACATTTTCATCAAAAGTAAAATCTCCCAATTTCTCGATAGGGGCGGAAAAAATGGTATCTTTGTTCATAATTCTGGTTATTCGGCTCAAAAGTGCGGTTATTTTAGAAGAAGTTTTGATTTTTTTCAGCTATAATTTGCCGGTTATTTTGTCAGAATAAATTTTAAAGGAAAACAGATATGATGCGTTCTCATTATTGCGGTGCGTTAAACCGCGGCAACATCGGGCAAGAAGTGACGTTAAGCGGTTGGGTTCATCGCCGTCGCGATTTGGGCGGTTTAATTTTTATCGATATGCGTGATCGCGAAGGTATCGTGCAGGTCTGTTTCGATCCGAAATATCAGGAAGCCTTAACCGCCGCCGCTGGTTTGCGCAATGAGTTCTGTATTCAAATTAAAGGCGAAGTGATCGCGCGTCCGGATAATCAAATCAACAAAAACATGGCGACCGGCGAAGTGGAAGTGCTGGCAAAAGCATTGTCCGTTTATAACGCTTCCGATGTGTTACCGCTGGACTTCAACCAAAACAACACCGAAGAACAGCGCTTAAAATACCGTTATTTGGATTTACGCCGTCCGGAAATGGCGCAGCGGTTGAAAAAACGGGCTAAGATCACCAGCTTTGTACGCCGTTTTATGGATGAACAGGGATTCCTGGATATTGAAACGCCGATGCTGACCAAAGCCACTCCGGAAGGCGCTCGTGACTATTTAGTACCGAGCCGCGTGCATAAAGGCAAATTCTACGCGTTGCCGCAGTCTCCGCAGTTGTTCAAACAGCTGCTAATGATGTCCGGGTTTGACCGTTATTACCAAATCGTTAAATGTTTCCGTGACGAAGATTTGCGTGCGGATCGTCAACCCGAATTCACCCAAATCGATGTGGAAACCAGCTTCTTAACCGCACCGGAAGTACGCGAAATTATGGAAAAAATGATTCACGGTTTGTGGTTAAACATCATTAACGTGGATTTAGGCAAATTCCCGGTGATGACATGGGCCGAAGCTATGCAGCGTTTTGGCTCCGACAAACCGGATTTGCGCAATCCGTTGGAAATCACGGATATCGCGGATATCGTGAAAGACGTGGATTTCAAAGTATTCAGCGGCCCGGCAAATGATGCAAACGGCCGGGTGGCGGTGATTCGCGTGCCGAACGGTGCAAATATCACCCGCAAACAAATTGACGAATACACTCAATTTGTGGGCATTTACGGTGCAAAAGGCTTGGCGTGGCTGAAAGTGAACGATGTGAATGCCGGTCTTGAAGGCGTGCAAAGCCCGATTGCAAAATTCTTAACGGAAGAAAAAATCAAGGCGATTTTTGACCGCACTTTTGCCCAAACGGGCGATATTTTATTCTTCGGCGCGGACAAATGGCAAACCGCCACCGACGCAATGGGCGCATTACGCCTGAAATTGGGGCGTGATTTGGGCTTAACCCGTTTGGACGAATGGGCGCCGCTATGGGTGATCGATTTCCCGATGTTTGAACGCGACGAAGAAGGCAATCTTGCCGCCATGCATCATCCGTTCACCTCACCGAAAGATTTTAGTCCGGAACAGCTTGAAGCGGATCCGACAAGTGCGGTGGCGAACGCCTATGATATGGTCATTAACGGCTACGAAGTGGGCGGCGGTTCGGTACGTATATTTGATCCGAAAATGCAGCAAACCGTGTTCCGCATTTTGGGCATTGACGAAGAACAACAACGGGAAAAATTCGGTTTCCTGCTGGACGCTTTAAAATTCGGCACGCCGCCGCATGCGGGTCTGGCCTTCGGTTTAGATCGTTTAACCATGCTGCTCACCGGTACAGACAACATCCGTGACGTTATCGCCTTCCCGAAAACTACCGCGGCGGCCTGTTTAATGACGGAAGCGCCGAGCACGGCAAATCCGCAGGCGTTAACGGAGCTGGCGATTTCGGTGGTGAAAGCCGAGTAATGTTTTAAGGACGCAATGAATTACAAAAATCCCAATAGCGTTCTGGTTGTCATTTATGCAAAAAATTCAGGAAGGGTTCTCATGCTGCAACGCAAAGACGATCCTGAATTCTGGCAATCGGTAACAGGATCGCTGGCGGAAAAAGAAACGCCGTTTTTGACCGCACTTCGTGAAGTAAAAGAAGAAATTGGCGTGGATATTGTGGCGGAAAATCTTGAACTGGTGGATTGCAATGAATCCGTAGAATTTGAAATTTTCCCGCATTTTCGGTATAAATACGCGCCGAATGTCACGCATTGCAAAGAACATTGGTTTTTATTGGGCTTGCCTTTCGAGCGCGAACCTGATTTAACCGAGCATTTAGCCTATCAATGGCTAGCGCCCGCAAAAGCGGCAGAACTGACTAAATCGCCCAACAATGCACAGGCGATTAGAAAGTATTTAATTGACCAAAGTGCGGTCAAAAAATCGTAAGTTTTTAACCGCGCTTTAATGTAACAATGGGTTTCCTTCTTTACCGCCTAAAAATGGTTTAATTTGTAGAAAAATTTGTACTGTTTGAGTGAAGCGAGTTTACAAATTTTTCGTTAAACAAATTAAAGTATTTTTAGGAAACAAGGCAAAGCAGGGTTGCCTTTCTTTTGGTTACTTTTCTTTAGCAACGCAAAGAAAAGTAACGTAATAATTAAAAAGGAAAATATCAAATGGCAGGACATAGTAAGTGGGCTAATATTAAACACCGCAAGGCGGCGCAAGATGCGCAACGCGGTAAAATCTTTACCAAATTAATTCGTGAATTGGTTACGGCCGCCAAAATCGGCGGCGGTGACGTAGGTTCCAATCCGCGTTTGCGTGCGGCGGTGGATAAAGCCCTTGCCAGCAATATGACGCGCGATACCATCAACCGCGCCATTGAGCGCGGTGTGGGCGGCGGTGACGACACTAATATGGAAACTCGCGTGTATGAAGGTTACGGCCCGGGCGGTACGGCGGTGATGGTGGAATGTTTAAGCGATAACGCCAACCGCACCATTTCACAGGTTCGTCCAAGTTTCACCAAATGCGGCGGCAATCTGGGTACGGAAGGTTCGGTAGGCTATTTATTCAACAAAAAAGGCTTAATTATTATTGATGCGGGAGCGGATGAAGACGCCTTAACGGAAGCGGCTATCGAGGCGGGTGCGGAGGATATTCAGCCGCAAGACGACGGTTCTTTTGAAATCTATACCGCTTGGGAAGAATTGGGCGATGTGCGTGACGGCATCGAAAAAGCGGGCTTCAAAATTGCCGAAGCGGAAGTCAGCATGATCCCGACGACAAGCGTGGATTTGGATGCGGAAACCGCACCGAAATTATTGCGCTTAATCGATATGCTGGAAGACTGCGACGATGTCCAAAACGTTTATCATAACGGTGAAATCAGCGATGAAGTGGCGGCCTTGCTGTAATTCAATCGGAAAAACAGGTTGCTTTTTATACGCGATTAAGTAGACTGAAAGCGTTACATATTTGATGTAACGCTTATTTTTATTAAGGAGAGTACATGAAACTTATCAAATTAGTATCCACTCTTTTATCAGTTTCAGTGTTGGCAGCCTGTTCTTTAGCGGAGTCGAACTCTGCAACCGCACCTAACACCGCAGCGAATGTCGAACAGGCAACCCAAAATGCTCAGCAAGAAGCGCAAAATATTGCGCAGAACATTAAAGGTAAAGCGGATGTGCGCGTTGAAAAATTGACCGGTGCCAGTAAATCCGTCGTTTATTCCTGTTTAAACCGGACAACTCTGAGTGCAACTTATTCATTCCAGGGTGATGAAGCCAAAGCCGTTAATTTAGTATTAGGCAAAGGTAAAAATACGCAGCAGATTCCAACTTTGGTACGCGATGAATCTAACCGTGATTTTGTTTCGTTTAAGTCGGACGAGTATCTTTGGAGCGTGGAGAACGGTTTTAATTTAAGCAATGCGACCACTAAAACCGGCGGTAATTTAACCAAAAGAGGGGCGGGAACGGATGAGATCTTAGCCAAACTCTGTAAAGTAAATAGCGCTGCGACTCGCATACTGAATAAATAATTTTACTTTTTATGGACGAGCGGGCCGATAGTCATATATCTGCTCGCTTTTTATTTGATTATGACCATTATTTTAGGCATCGATCCCGGTTCCCGCGTAACGGGATACGGCGTAATCCGTCAGACCGGACGTACATTGGAATATCTTGGCAGCGGGGCAATCCGTACGCAGGTAGAGGATTTACCGACGCGTCTGAAGCGGATTTACGCCGGCGTGACGGAAATTATTA
Organism: Exercitatus varius; assembly: GCF_029577735.1. Taxonomy (NCBI): domain Bacteria; kingdom Pseudomonadati; phylum Pseudomonadota; class Gammaproteobacteria; order Pasteurellales; family Pasteurellaceae; genus Exercitatus; species Exercitatus varius. Next base: position 24,532 of record NZ_JARQTO010000016.1, read on the forward strand.
CCCAATTTCAGCCGGATATGTTTGCCATTGAGGAAGTGTTTCTGGCGAAAAATCCCAGTTCGGCGTTAAAACTCGGACATGCGCGCGGCACGGCGATTGTCGCGGCGGTAAACCGGAATCTGCCGGTATTCGAATATGCGGCGCGTTTGGTAAAACAGACGGTGGTCGGCATCGGTTCGGCGGATAAAACCCAAGTGCAGGATATGGTCACCCGCATTCTTAAGTTGTCGGATAAGCCTCAGGCGGATGCGGCGGATGCATTGGCCATTGCCATTACTCACGCTCATTCTATCGGGCATAGCCTGCATGTGGCGGCGAGTGTTAACAGTAAAAAAACTCAGGAAAAATCGCCCGCACTTATGCTTACGCGTTACAGTCGGGGGCGTTTCCGCTTGAAAGTTTAGCTGTTGTTTTATTCAGTTTTATCGGTATAATAGCAAAAATTTTTAAGAAGGAACAAAGATGATCGGCCGTTTGCAGGGAAAATTAATTGAAAAACAACCGCCTGAAATTTTACTGGACGTGCAAGGCGTGGGCTACGAATTATTGCTGCCGATGACCAGCTTCTACAATCTGCCCGACATCGAACAGCAATGCACGTTGTTTACTCATTTAGTAGTGCGCGAAGATGCGCATTTGCTGTTCGGATTCTCCACCAAAACCGACCGCACTTTATTCCGCGAATTAATCAAAACCAACGGCGTCGGTCCCAAACTGGCGTTAGCTATTTTGTCCGCCATGTCGGTGCATGAGTTTGCTTATGCCATTGAACGGGAAGAATTATCCAAGCTGGTGAAAATTCCGGGCGTCGGCAAGAAAACCGCCGAACGTTTATTAGTGGAACTGAAGGGAAAATTCAAAGGCATTCAACAGTCGGATTTCTTTGTGGAAAGCAAACATCTTACCGCACCGAATATAATGCCGGCCGAAACGGAAACACCGGATGACGAAGCGGTCGCCGCCTTGGTGGCGTTAGGTTATAAACCGGCGGAAGCGGTTAAGATGGTGAAAAAAGTCGCCAACGGCAATTTGACCAGCGAACAATTGATCCGTGAAGCCTTGAAAGCCGCCTTGTAGGAAAAAGAATGATTGAAGCAGATCGTATAATCAGTGCCAGCGCCAAACCGGATGATGAAGCGGTTGATCGCGCTATTCGCCCGAAATTGCTGCGGGACTACGTGGGACAGCCACAAGTGCGGTCGCAAATGGAGATTTTTATTCAGGCGGCAAAATTACGTCAGGATGCGTTGGATCATTTGTTGATTTTCGGGCCGCCGGGTTTGGGAAAAACCACGTTAGCCAATATTGTCGCCAATGAAATGGGCGTAAATATCCGTACCACTTCCGGTCCGGTGTTGGAAAAAGCCGGCGATCTGGCGGCAATGCTGACTAATCTTGAACCTCATGATGTGCTGTTCATTGATGAAATTCACCGTTTGTCACCGGCCATTGAAGAAGTTTTGTATCCGGCGATGGAAGACTACCAATTGGATATTATGATTGGTGAAGGACCGGCGGCGCGTTCCATCAAGTTGGATTTGCCGCCGTTTACGTTAATTGGCGCGACAACGAGAGCCGGCTCCTTGACTTCGCCGTTGCGGGATCGTTTCGGCATTGTGCAACGGCTGGAATTCTATTCGGTGGAAGATTTAACCTCGATTGTAACGCGAAGCGCGTCCTGTCTGAATTTAGACATTTCGGATGAAGCTTCCCATGAAGTGGCGCGTCGTTCGCGCGGTACGCCGCGAATTGCCAACCGTTTGTTACGGCGCGTGCGTGATTACGCGGATGTGAAGAATAACGGCACTATTACGCAGGATATTACAAAATCCGCCCTTTCTATGCTGGATATTGATCAGGCGGGATTTGATTATCTTGATCGAAAACTGTTAAGTTCTATTATTGAACGTTTTGACGGCGGACCGGTCGGGTTAGATAATTTGGCGGCGGCTATCGGTGAAGAACGCGATACTATCGAAGATGTGCTGGAACCTTATTTGATTCAGCAGGGTTTTTTACAACGAACGCCTCGCGGTCGCATAGCGACTTCGCAAACATATCGTCATTTCGGTTTAGAAAAGTTAGTCGATAACAAATAGTTCGGCTAAGCGGATGAAATAAAGGCTTATTCATTGGGTTGAATAAGCCTTTATTTTTACTAATTATTTGCTTCGGTTTCTTCTACTTTATTCAGACTATTTAATTTAGCCAATCCATGGTCGCAACTTTTTATTTGAGTCGCCACTTCCATTTCAAGAATCTGTTTTTTGCTTTGGTTTAATTTATTTTGGATTTTGTTCAATTGTGTGTGCGTGCCGGGTTGATTTTGAGCATCCGCCAATAATTTATCAGTTGCTTGAAACAGTTTCTGGCATTGTTGCGGAATGGTTTGCGTTTCGGACGCCTGTGCGGAAAACCCGGTAAAAACGAGACCGGCAAAAAGTGCGGTCAAAATGGCATTAATTTTTTGTTTCATGAAAAAATCCTACCTCTTTCTTGTAATAAAGATAAAAATACATAAAGCTGACTGAAAATAACAGATTGTTTAAAAAATGTCTAGTTATTAGACAACGTTTTAAGAATTAGTTGCAATAAATAGTTGCAAATCTCTTTACAAAACCTATAATTTGCGCCAGATCAATTTTTGTTATTTTACTTTCTTTGATATTTTTTGATTTTAATGTCAAAAGTGTGATCTAGGTATCATTTCTGCTATTTTTTATCCCTACAAATAGTAGTAGAATGCCGTACTGATTTCGAACTGTTTTTGTGGCGGTTCGGTATATTTAACGGTATACCGAATAAAGACGGTTCGTGAAGGTTGCTTGATTTTGTGTTGGGCGGTTGGGTGATTACAATGTAATCGTTATGTTAACTTGTAGCATTACAAGGAGTTACGAGATGTTGGATGTTGTTGAACTTTCTCGTTTGCAGTTTGCATTAACTGCGTTATATCACTTTTTGTTCGTGCCGTTGACTTTAGGTTTGTCTTTCCTGCTTGTCATTATGGAAACAACCTATGTCATCACGGGGAAAGAGATTTATAAAGATATGACAAAATTTTGGGGAAAATTATTCGGTATTAATTTTGCCCTTGGTGTCACAACCGGTATTACGATGGAATTCCAGTTCGGTACTAACTGGTCATATTATTCTCACTATGTAGGCGATATTTTCGGGGCGCCTTTGGCTATCGAAGCATTGCTGGCATTCTTCCTGGAATCGACATTCGTCGGTTTGTTCTTTTTCGGTTGGGATCGTCTTTCAAAAGCTAAACATTTGTTGGCGACATATTGTGTCGCATTCGGTTCCAATTTATCCGCCATGTGGATTTTGGTGGCGAACGGCTGGATGCAAAATCCGGTGGCTTCGGAATTTAACTTTGAAACCATGCGAATGGAAATGACGAGTTTTATGGATTTATGGATGAACCCGGCGGCACAAAGTAAATTCTTACATACCTTATCGGGCGGATATGTAGCGGGTGCGATGTTTGTACTTGCTATCAGTTCTTACTATATTTTAAAAGGTCGCGATTTGGCGTTTGCCAAACGTTCTTTTTCAATTGCCGCAATTTTCGGGTTCATTGCCTCGGTTTCCGTCATAATTATGGGAGACGAATCGGGCTATGACGTAGCAAAAACTCAGCCGGTGAAATTGGCGGCAATGGAAGCGGAATGGCATACTCAGCCTGCTCCCGCATCCTGGAACGCGATAGCGATTCCGAATCAGGCCGAACGTAAAAATGATTTTGCTATCGAGATTCCGTATCTCGGCGGAATTATTGCGACGCGTTCGTTAGACGGTCAATATTTGGGATTAACCGACTTAGAAGCCCGTAACGAACAACGCGTTCGCAACGGTATGACGGCTTACGCTTTACTGGAAGAATTACGCGCACAGAAAAAGGCGGGACAAATTAACGAAGAAACCAAATCTCAATTTTTAAACGTACGGGGCGATTTGGGTTATGGTTTGTTGTTAAAACGCTATACCGATAAAGTGGTGGACGCGACTGATGCGCAGATTAAAGCCGCCGCGGCAGACAGTATTCCTAATGTCGCGCCTGTATTCTGGTCCTTCCGTGTGATGGCGGGAATCGCCGGAGCCTTAATTTTACTGATGTTCGGCGCATTATTACAGACTTTGCGCGGCAAGCTGGAGAAAAGCGGTTTGTTGCTTAAGGCGTTATTATGGGGTTTACCGTTACCTTGGGTTGCTATCGAATGCGGTTGGTTCCTGGCGGAATACGGACGTCAACCGTGGGCGATTACCGACGTATTACCGGTCGGCGTTGCCAACTCATCACTGGGCGTGGGAGACCTTTGGTTCTCAATCGGTTTAATTTGCGGTTTATATACGATTTTCTTGGTAGTCGAAATGTATTTAATGTTCAAATACGGACGTCTTGGTCCGAGCGCATTAAAAACGGGTCGTTACTACTTCGAGCAATCATCTAAATAAGTAGGAGTGTAGTATGCTTGATTATGAATTTTTACGCTTTATTTGGTGGGTGCTTGTTTGTGTTTTGCTCATCGGTTTTGCCATTACCGACGGCTTTGATATGGGCGTAGCGAATTTACTGCCGTTTATCGGTAAAAAAGAAGTCGAAAAACGTATTATGATTAACACCATTGCGCCTCACTGGGACGGTAACCAGGTTTGGTTACTGACTGCCGGCGGTGCGATGTTTGCGGCATGGCCGATTGTGTATGCGACTTCGTTTTCAGGTTTTTATATTGCGATGATTTTAGTCTTGGCGGCGTTATTTTTCCGTCCGTTAGCCTTTGATTACCGCAATAAAAAAGACGACAAAACGTGGCGTAAAACCTGGGACATCGGTTTATTCGTCAGCGGTTTCGTTCCGTCACTGGTTTTCGGTGTGGCGTTCGGTAACTTATTACAAGGCGTACCGTTTGAATTCAACGATTTAATGCAAGTGAAATATACAGGTTCGTTTTTTGAACTGCTCAATCCGTTTGCATTGGTTTGCGGTATCATTAGCTTTGCCATGTTAACGACTCACGGTGCGACTTGGTTACAAATGAAAACCACGGCGGAATTGCGTAATCGCGCAAGAACGGTCAGCCAGGTAGGCGCATTTGTGACCTTGATTACTTTCGTGTTAGCGGGAATTTGGTTGTTATTCAAAGACGGTTTTGTGTTAACCAGCGTGGTCGATCATAATGCGCCGTCTTCACCGTTAGGTAAAACCGTGGCGATTGAAACCGGCGCGTGGTTCAATAACTACAAAGAAATGCCGGTGCTGTTTATTTTGCCTGCGTTGGTTGTGGTTGGCGCGGTGTTAAATATTGTCGCTTCCAAAGCGAATCGTTCGGGTTTTGCTTTCTTCTTTTCGTCGTTAACCATGATCGGCGTAATTTTAAGTTGTGCGACATCAATGTTCCCGTTCATTATGCCGTCCATCACGCATCCGGAAATGAGTTTGCTAATGTGGGATTCAACGTCCAGCGAATTAACATTGAAGATTATGCTTGGTTTGGCGCTGGTATTTGTGGTGTTATCATTGGCTTACACAATTTGGTCATACGTCAAAATGTTCGGTCGTCTTGATGCGGATTTTATTGAAGCGAATAAAAACTCATTGTACTGATTCAGGAGATAATTTATGTTCTATGCAATTTGGTTGGTGGGGATTATCGCTGCCGTTCTAGTGAGTGCGAAAGTCACAGCGAAATTAGATAATAACGGTAAATTGGATTAAAAAACTCTTCAAAATTTGACCGCACTTTAAAAGGGCTTGTTAACAAGCCCTTTTGTCATATTTAAACTATAAAAAATTTTTAAAAATTATCCGTTTTTTTGAGCGGTTAACGCGTGATAATACTTGCGAAAGGTATTTTCTCGTTCTAGAATACGCGGGTTTTTTACTCGATAAATGAAGCGACTAAGGATAGGAAAGGGGATAAGAAAATGGCAGGTGCGGTTTTTCCGTTTCCCGTTCGTGTTTATTATGAAGATACGGACGCCGGAGGGGTTGTTTATCATGCTCGTTACTTACATTTTTATGAACGGGCGCGGACGGAATTTTTACGTGCCTTGAATTTCTCTCAGCAAACTTTGCTTGAAGAACGGAAAATCGCATTTGTTGTGAAATCGATGAAAATCGATTATTGTATTCCGGCAAAGCTTGATGATTTTCTTTTAGTGGAAACGGAAGTGGCGGAAGTAAAAGGCGCGACGATTGTTTTCGCACAATCTTTAAAACGGGACGAAAACGTTTTAAGCACGGCGATGGTGAAAGTCGCCTGTGTAGATTTAGGTAAAATGAAGCCGATTCCGCTTCCGAAAGAGGTTAAGGCGGCATTTTTTGATTAAGTATTTTCTCGGAGTTTTTCAATGACAGCTGAATTGAACTTTTTAGATTTATTTCTAAAGGCAAGTATTGTCGTTCAAATTGTTATTTTAATTTTAATTTCATTTTCCATTGTTTCTTGGGCGATTATTATTCAACGCAGTCGAATTTTGACTCAAGCGCTGAAAGATTCGACGGCGTTTGAGGATCGTTTTTGGTCCGGCGAGGATTTAACCAAACTTTACGACGGTTTATCGAACCGCCGCGATAGCGCGATGTCCGGCAGCGAACAAATTTTCTATGTAGGCTTTAAGGAATTTGCCCGTTTGAAGCAGGTTAACCCGGACGCGCCGGAAGCCATTATCAAAGGAAGTACGCGGGCAATGAACTTAGCGATGAACCGTGAAGTCGAAACATTAGAAAGCCGAATTCCGTTTTTAGCGACCGTGGCATCGGTAAGCCCGTATATCGGTTTGTTCGGAACCGTATGGGGAATCATGCACGCGTTTATGGCATTAAGTGGTGCCAAACAGGCGACCTTGCAAATGGTTGCGCCGGGTATCGCAGAAGCCCTGATTGCAACGGCAATCGGTTTGTTTGCCGCCATTCCGGCGGTTATGGCATATAACCGTTTAAGTTTACGTGTCAATAAATTAGAGCAAAACTATGGTAACTTCATTGATGAATTTACCACGATTTTACAACGTCAGGTTTTTGCTAAAAATCAATAATAACGATTTTCCGACCGCACTTTTCTAGGTAAAGTGCGGTCAAATTTAGACAAGTTTTAGAGGTTTATATGGCGTACCGCCGTAGTAAAGACAGAAATATTAAATCCGAGATTAACATCGTGCCGTTTTTGGACGTTTTGTTGGTTCTCGTATTAATCTTTATGGCTACCGCACCGATTATCAGCCAAAGCGTACAGGTTGACCTGCCGGATGCGGTACAAAGCCAGGAAGTATCAAACGAAGATAAAGTGCCTGTGATTATTGAAGTTTCGGGAGTCGGCCAATATGCCATCTCTATTGCGGGAGAACGTTCGGAAGGTTTATCCGAAGAAATGGTGACATCCATGACGAAAGCCGAATTCGAGAAAGATCCGAATACGTTATTCTTAATCGGCGGAGCCAGTGACGTGCCTTATGAAGAAGTGATTAAGGCGTTGAACTTACTTCATTTGGCAGGAATTAAATCTGTTGGTTTAATGACCGATCCAATTTAATCAATAGGACAGATTGTGGAAAATAATCAACGAAAAAAAGAAGCCAATGCCTATCTGATTTCGATCGTTTTGCATGTTATCTTGTTTGGATTGTTGATTCTTGGTTCATTGTTTACCCATACGATTGATGTGATGGGCGGCGGTGAAGGCGATGGTGACGTCATGGGAGCCGTAATGGTGGATACCGGATCGGCGGCTCAGGAATGGGGACGAATCCAACAAAAGAAAAAAGGTCAGGCGGCTCAGAAAAAACAACCTGAAACGCCCGAGGCTGTGGTAGAAGAACAGCCGGAGCCTAAGCCGGAACCACAGGAACAGATTCAGGAAAAGCTTGAACAACAACGCCAGCAAGAACTTGAGCGCCAAAAACAGGCGGCGGAAAAAGCCCGTCAGGAAGCGCAGGAAAAAGCAAAAGAAGAGGCGGAAGCTAAAGCCAAACAAGCGGCTGAGGCAGCGAAACTGAAAAAAGAAGCGGAAGCTAAACGTTTAGCTTCCGCGGCAAAACAAGCGGAAGAAGAAGCAAAAGCCAAGGCGAAGGCAGAACAGGAAGCCAAAGAAAAAGCGGAGGCTAAAGCCGAAAAAGAGGCGAAAGAAAAAGCCGAGAAAGAAGCCAAGGAAAAAGCAGAGAAAGAAGCTAAAGAAAAAGCGGAAAAAGAAGCCAAAGCGAAGGCCGAGAAAGAAGCTAAAGCAAAAGCCGATGCGGAAGCGAAGGCGAAAGCGGCGGCAGAGGCAAAAGCTAAAGCGGACGCAAAAGCTAAACAAGCCGCCTTAGACGATTTTCTAAATGGCGGTGACATTGGCGGCGGTAGCGCATCTAAAGGCGGGAACGCGAATAAAGGCGGCAGCCAAGGTAGCGGTGCCAGTTTAGGTGCCGGTGACGGCGGTAAAACAGGCGATCAGTATGGCGCATTGATTAAGAAAGAGATTAAACGTCGTTTCTTGAAAGATCCGAGTTTTGCCGGTAAAGTCTGTGATGTCCGTATTAATTTGGGACGTGACGGAACCATTACGGGATATCAACGTGTTTCTGGGCCGGATGATATTTGCGCCGCGGCACTAAGTGCAATCGCGAGAACTAAGAAGGTTCCGCCGGCACCGACCGATGATATTTTCAATAAATATAAATCGTCTATTATTAGTTTCGATTTGAAATAAGTATTCACTCATAAACCAACATAGGTGGTAAAAATGAAATTGATCGCTCGTTTAATGAGTATGTGTGCTGTATTGTTTTTTGTTATCAATTCAGCCTATGCCGACGACGAAGTTCGTATTGTTATCGATGAAGGGGTTGAAGGCGCTCGTCCTATCGCTGTCGTTCCGTTTAAATCCAATGGTTCCGTACCAGCCGATGTTGCGGAAATCGTTACTGCAGATTTGCGTAATAGCGGTAAATTCAATCCAATTCCGGTTAATCAAATGCCTCAGCAACCGGGCTCAGCTTCCGAGGTAACGCCGGATGCATGGGCTTCATTAGGAATTGATGCGGTTGTTGTCGGTCAGGTAACGGCATCCGGTAACGGTTATCAAATTGCCTACCAATTAGTAGATACCGTAGGCGCTTCAGGTAATGCAGGTGCGGTATTGGCGCAAAATTCACTTACCGTACAACCGAAATGGATTCGTTGGGGCGCTCATCAGGTCAGTGATGAAGTCTTTGAAAAAATGACAGGTATTAAGGGAGCTTTCCGTACCCGTATCGCTTACGTAGTGCAACGTAATTCCGGTTCCCATGAGCTTCGCATCGCGGATTACGACGGTTTCAATCAATTTGTCGTTGCGCGCAGTTCTCAGCCTATCATGTCGCCGGCATGGTCTCCGGATGGTCAGCGTTTGGCATATGTGTCTTTTGAAAATAAAAAATCTCAGTTAGTGGTGCATAATTTAGGTTCGGGTCAACGCAAAGTGGTTGCGGCATTTCCGGGGCATAACGGTGCGCCTGCATTTTCTCCAGATGGCTCGCGTTTAGCCTTTGCCAATAACCAGGACGGAAAATTAAATATTTATGTAATGAATTCGAATGGCGGACAACCTACGAAATTGACTAGCGGAGCCGGTAACAATACCGAGCCGAGCTGGACGCCTGATGGTCGTATCTTGTTCACGTCCGATAGAAGCGGTTCACCGCAAGTATATTCAATGAGCTCGTCAGGTGGCGGTGTGACATTGATCGGTGGTGGTCGTAGTTATAGCGGCCAGATGAGTTCCGATGGTAAATCGTTAGTAATGATTTCAGGTGACAATGTTGTTAAATACGATACGGCGACAGGTGCATCGGAGGTGTTAAGTTCTACTTTCTTAGACGAAAGTCCGAGTCTCTCACCTAATGGAATTATGATTATCTATAGCTCTACCCAAGGACTAGGAAAGGTGCTACAATTAGTGTCCGCAGACGGACGCTTTAAAGCTCGGTTGCCAGGAAGTGATGGACAAGTCAAATTTCCTGCTTGGTCACCATACTTAACAAAATAAACTCTGAGGAGAAATTTAATGAAATTAGCAAAATTATTGTTAGTTGCGCCAGTATTAGCATTAGCTGCATGTAGTTCATCAGACAACGATGCAAACGCTACAAACGGTGCGAATGCAGGACAACAATTCGGTGGTTACTCTGTTGAAGATTTACAACAACGTTACAACACCGTTTACTTCGCATTCGATAAATATGATATCGAAGGTGAATATCAACAATTGTTAGACGCGCACGCAGCGTACTTAACAGCAACTCCGGCTGCTAAAGTATTAGTTGAAGGTAACGCTGACGAACGTGGTACTCCAGAGTACAACATCGCATTAGGTCAACGTCGTGCGGACGCAGTTAAAAACTACTTAGGTGCTAAAGGCGCTAACAATGTTTCAACTGTTTCTTACGGTGAAGAAAAACCTGCAGTGTTAGGTCACGACGAAGCTGCATACGCGAAAAACCGTCGCGCAGTATTAGCATACTAATTTAAAATTATTTTTGATTAGTATAAAAAACAGGCTCTTATGAGCCTGTTTTTGTTTATGGCGAGTAAAAAGTGCGGTCAAAAAAATCGATGTTTTTTTATGGTGCTATATAAAAGTAAAAAAACAAATATGGTTATTTTACGATGAGAGAGAATAGTTTTACCTTTTGGTTTAATTGTTGAGTATTCGTTCAATCAAACAAAAAAATGTAAATTTTAGTTGATTATTAAATTTAAATCCGTATTATATCCACCCGTTGCACGACGTAATTGGGACGTGTAATGAAGTGGGTCGTTAGCTCAGTCGGTAGAGCAGCGGACTTTTAATCCGTTGGTCGAAGGTTCGAATCCTTCACGACCCACCACTTAAAATCCGGTTTATCCATATCAGTACGGGTCGTTAGCTCAGTCGGTAGAGCAGCGGACTTTTAATCCGTTGGTCGAAGGTTCGAATCCTTCACGACCCACCACTTAGAATCTGGTTTACCCATGTCAGCATGGGTCGTTAGCTCAGTCGGTAGAGCAGCGGACTTTTAATCCGTTGGTCGAAGGTTCGAATCCTTCACGACCCACCATCTTTTCCAAGGCAATCGAAAGTTTATGGTTAATTTCTTTTTATTTGCATTAATTGGATTATCGCTTTTAGTTTTTGCATATTTAATCTTTGTCTATATCAGCAAAAAACAATATTTCCGTTTTTTGCTTGTGGTGACATTTATTATCGTTTACACGGCAACTCTGCTTATTTTCCCGAATTTATTTTTACGTTTTTTCCTTTCAGTCGTAAGCTTATTATTGGCAATTAATCAAATCTATTTAACGCATCGCGAGCGCTAATCTTTTTTCCTTACCTTTATTTTAATTTGTGATTTTCATTCCAGAACCAATTCGAGAGACTTGGTTTTTCCGTTTTATTTTTCTAAAGTTCCGTGCAGTAAAGTGCGGGCAAAAAATGCGATGTTTTTTTAGTCGTTAACATAACGGCGAGCGGACGGTCACAAATTTAGGGAAAAGAATGCAATGCGGGCGGCGTTAAAGGGTTTTACTTTGATTGAAATATTGCTGGTCGTTTCAATCCTGAGCTTGTTGGCGCAACTGGCGTTTCCCGCCTGGCAAAAAAGTAATGCGCAAATGATTTTAGCTAAAGAGCAACAGAAACTTTACTTGTTTTTACGCCGTATTCAGGCGAGAGTTGAGAATTCATCGAATATTTGGCTGATTATTGCGAACCAAAACGCTTCTGGTAATAAGTGGTGTTTTACGGCACAAATTAAAGACGATTATGTTTGTGATTGTTTTTCTCCGGCGTTATGCCCCGAACGGGTTTCCGCACAATTTTATACGCCTTATTTTCCCAAAAAGACGACAATCATCAGCAAACAATATTATCCTTTTGAAATTACAAAATTTAACGGTATCAGGAATACGGCTCTTTCCGGGTGCTTTGTCTTGCAGGCGGATTCCGTCCGAACTCTGTTTTCCTTTTCCAATTTGGGAACGTTAAAGTTGAAGGATTATCAGTCTTTAAGTGCCTGTACGACAGGAAATGAAGAATGAGCGGAATAAAATATCGCGGGCAAACTTTGTTGGCACTGATGCTGAGCCTGGCATTATCGTCGTTTTTATTGTTGGTCGTCCTTTCTTTTTACGGATATATACAACGGCAAAATCATGATATGTTACGTAAATTGCAGTTACAAACCGAATTGCAACGCGTGTTGCAAACGTTGGGACGGGATATTCGTCGTGCCGGTTTTCGCGCATTGTCGGAAGGATTGCTTCAAAATAATCTGAGTCTGTTTGAATTGGATGAAACGGGGACCGCCGTCACTATCGGACAATCGGCCAATTCGCCGTTAAACAGTTGTGTTTTGTTTTTCTATGATGTGAACGGCAACGGCTGTATCGGTGCGAATAACAAAGGGAAAAGCTGTGTGGCGAACGGCAAAAATTCAGCTTCAGAAATCAGTACCGAATTATTTGGCTATCGACTAAACGACAATATGATAGAAAGCCGTCAGACCTATAAAAGTTCGATTAGCCAAACCTGCAAGCAGGAAGAATGCCGAAGTTATATTCAGCCTGAAGCCTGCAATTCAAGCGGATGGACGGATTTATTGGATGATAAAACCTATCGCATAACGGCATTAACGTTTGACCGGATTGAACAAGGGCAGGGGATTCAGGTGTATCTGGCGGGGCAGTTTGTGAATTATCCGCAAATTCAATATGAAACCGGCATTGTGATTCCTCTACTGAATCAGGGAGAATGGCAATGATCAGATTGCGCTATCGAGGTATGATGACGCTCACTTTGCTGGTATTGCTGAGTTCCATGTTGCTGATTTTTATGCTGTTTGACGATGATGTGCTGCGTTCGTATTCCTCTTTGACGTCGCAACGGCAAATTTATGTTGCTCATAATATCGATTTGCAACAGCTCAGCCGGCGGCAAAAAGCGACGGCTTGTGCTGAAATACCTTTGGATTCTGCGGCAACGGTTACTCGGATTGCATTTGAGCGGTCGCAGTTTGCCGACAGTAACCGCCATTATATTTGGTGCCGGCGGCAGGCTTTGTTTAAGCAATCGCCTAAGAAGGGGATTAATGAAGGACAATTCAACCGGATGATTCATGCGGAATCCCTATCTTTATTTCGTGATAAATTCGAGCCGCCGGATAAGCTACCTCAGGATAAATCGGATCATCTTTACTGGTTGAACAAAACAAAAACGGAATGGACGATAGAAGGCGATATTTACGGCATCATTATTGCCGAAGGAGATTTACATCTTTCCGGCAAGGGAATAATCCGGGGCGCCGTTATTTCCGGCGGCGCAATCAGTACGGACGAAACGGTTTCCATTGTTTATCGTAAGGCGACGGTGACGAATCTGGTTCAGTTATATAGTCAATGGCAACGCGCGGAGAAAAGCTGGCATGATTTTACCCCTTAATCATTACCGCGGCATGAGCTTGTTGACGTTACTGATTAGTTTAACCTTATTTAGCGGCATTTTTATCTCCGTTAACCAATGGACGGGCTATCAGCGTAAAACCGCAGTAGAGACCTATCAACGCTATCAAGCGATTCAAATTGCGGAAAATCAGAAACAGCGCCGGTTTTTAGGTTTACCTTGCGAGACTGTCGTTGTGCAGAATCGATTGAGATTTTCCGTCCAATGCACGGATGAGCATGTGATTGTGCGTTATCTGGCGGGAGAATTGCATTTATAGCTTGCAACGAATAAAAATCTTTCAGAAAATGACCGCACTTTTCTTTTTTAAGTTGCTTTAGGTTGCATGGTGTCTGATTTTTTTATTTATCATTCTAACGATCTTGATGTACAGGCGGGAATCTTAATCAGCCTGCTCCGGCAGCGAAGTGCGGATCCTTTTCCGCCGGAAACTATTCTGGTGCAAAGCCCCGGTATGGCGCAATGGCTGCAACTGAAAATTGCGCAAGCGGAAGGCATTGCCGCCAATCTGCGTTTCCCCATGCCGGCCAGTTTTATTTGGCAACAATATGCGGATAATCTACCGGATGTAGCGCCACAAAACCCTTTCGGAAAAGACGCCATGACATGGCATTTAATGGCGCTGTTGGAAACGCTTTCTTTGCCGCAGCTTCGTGGATATTGGCAGCTTCCTAAACCGAAGGATCAGGAAAAACGTTATCAGCTTGCCCGTCGAATTGCCGATTTATTCGACCAATATCTGGTATATCGTCCCGATTGGATTGCGGCCTGGGAAAAGGGAGACGACGATTACGTTGAAAATCAGCTGCGTCATGCGCTGGCGGGAAATTCCGCACTATTTGCCCAAATTAAGCAGGATATTCAATGGCAGGGACAACTCTGGCGCGAATTGGCGACCGCCGTGCGTCGGCATTCGAACGGTAATGTTGCGCAACATCGTGCCAATCTGCATTTGGCATATCTGGAAGTTTTACGAACGGGCAGACCGAAAAATTTGCCGGAACGGATTTTCATTTTTGGCATTTCCGCGTTGCCGAAAGCCTGTTTGGACACGTTGCAGGCGATCAGTCAACACAGTCAGGTACATTTATTTTTCAACAATCCGAGTAAACATTACTGGGGCGATTTGGCGGATCCGCATTTCATCCGGAAATTATCTTTGAAAACTTATCGCGATCGTCACAGTAATAGAGAAGAAAACTGGCTGTCCGATGCGGAAAAAGTGCGGTTAAAAAATGAAGAGTTTGAGCATTCCGTTGACGATGAATTACTTCAGATCGGACATCCTTTGCTGGCGACCTGGGGAAAACTGGGACGGGATTTTTTCTATCTGTTGAGCGAGCTCGACGCCCAGGAATTCACCGTTTACACACCGCTTGAAGGCACGGATTTGCTGATGCAGGTGAAAAATCGTATTTTGAATCTGGTTCCCGATAAACAACAGCCGTTGCAACTTCAGGAAGCCGATCAGTCCATTGTTTTGCACGCTTGCCATAGCCCTATGCGCGAAGTGGAAGTGCTGCATGATTATCTGCTGCGCCAATTCGGGGCGGACAAGAGTTTAACGCCGAAAGATATTGTGGTGATGGTGGCGGATATTGACCGCTATGCGCCCTATATTCAGGCGGTATTCGGGCAATATCAACGGTATACGGAAGACAATGCCGGTAAAAAACAACCGGATGAACGTTACATTCCATTTTCCATCTCCGACGGAAAGCTGTCGGAAAATGACGTCTTGCTTGCCACCTATTTGTCTTTATTGAGCCTGAAGAACAGCCGGTTTGCCGCGGAAGAAGTGCTGGCGCTGCTGGATGTGCCGGCGATTCGTATGAAATTCGAAATTACCTTGTCGGATTTAGCGCAAATCCGTCATTGGGTTTCTCAGGTTGAAATCCGTTTCGGGCTGGATAAACGCCAGGGCGCCGCCATGAACAATTACAACGCCTGGCAGGTGGGTTTGGAGCGTTTGTTGCTGGGTTATGCCATGCGGGAAAGCCAGGGCATTTGGCAGGACAGCCTGGGATTCGATCATTCCGACGGATTAAAAGGGCAGGTCGTCGGTAATCTGGCGGCGTTTGTCGAGCGACTGGCGCAATGGCATCAATTTTTACAGCAACCGCATTCCATTGAAAAATGGCAGCAAAATCTGACCGCACTTTTTACGGATTTCTTCGTTGCCGATGAACAAACGTCGGAGGCGCAGCAATATATTCAGGACGCCGTGCAATCTGTGGCGGAATTGCTGAAAAATATGGATTTCCGGGATGAAATCAGCGCGGAAGTGATGGCGGAAGTGATGACGGAAAAGTTGAACGATAATCCGAACAGCCTGAAATTTTTGGTGGGAAAGGTCAGTTTCTGTACTTTGCTGCCGATGCGCGCCATTCCGTTCCGCGTGGTTTGTTTGCTGGGAATGAATGAAAACGATTATCCACGCCGACACACGCCGAACAGTTTCGACTTAATGCAATATCACCGTCGCAAAGGCGATCGTTCTCGCCGCGATGACGACCGCTATCTGTTTCTGGAAGCTTTGCTGGCGGCGCAGGAGCGGCTTTACATCAGCTATGTAGGGCGTTCGATTACGGATAATCAGCCTCGCCAGCCGTCCGTTGTGGTCAGTCAGCTGCAGGATTACATTAATGATAATTTGACGGATGACGCATTGCGATTAACGGCAAAGGTACATCCGATGACGATTTTCAGCCCGAAAAACTTCCTCAAAAACGACCGTACTTTTGCGAAAGAATGGCTTCCTCTGCCGCCCGTATCTTGCGCGGACGATAAACGAAACATTCCGCCGATAACAGAAGAAATCACGCAAATTGAACTGGATCAGCTGGTGAAATTTGTTCGTCATCCGGTGAAATATTTTTTTGAAAATCAACTGGGCGTGTATTTTCAAAATGATGACGATTTAATTCCCGATACGGAAAATTTCACGTTAGACGGCTTGGATTTATATCAGATTAAAGACGATTTTTTGACCTATTCCGAAGAAGAACTTTCCGATTATTTCGAGCGGCTCAAAGTGAAAGGCATTTTACCGCACGGGAATTTCGGTAAAGTTTATGAGGTGCAAATGCGCTCGGAAATGGGCGCGTTTCGTGAAAAAGTGCGGGATTATCTCGCCCAAATGCCGCAAACGCAGGCGGTTGAACTGAATGTTGACGGCGTAAAAATTACGGGAAATTTGACCGCACTTTACGGCGATTCCGAACATAAACGGCGCGTCACTTGGCGGGTGGGGAATTTTAACGACGCGTTCAGTCTGGAAAACTGGGTTTATCATTTGGCGAAATGTGCCGCGGGCGAAGCCGCGCCAAGCCTGATGATTTGTCGGGATAAAACCGTCACCCTGGCGCCCCTTGCCGCAGAACGGGCGCTGGCGCAGCTTGGCGTTTACGTAGGCGGCTACATTCGCGGCATAAACCGCATTCAATGTATTCCTACCATGAAAATCGCGGAAGCGTTGAAATGTCAGTCTGCGGACGAATTACGCCGACTGGCGGAAAATGCCGCGCAACCGACGGATTATCACCGCGGGGATCGATATTGGCAACGTTTGCTGTTAACTTTGGATAACCAAGATCTTGCCGATGTGTTACCGGCCTTAGCGGACTGGTTTGCGGAACTCATCGCCGCATATGAAAAAGCATAAAAAACACTAGGGATGAAAGCGGTTTTTGGAGTATCATAACCGCTTCATTTTTCAGCAGCTTCAGAGAATTTTATGAGAAAAAAAATTGCATTTAGAGCGTTAACCGTTATCGCCGCTGCGATGTTAGTCGCCTGTTCTTCGGGAAAATCCGCCAAATCGCCTGCTGCGCGGGTTTCGGCGCAGGCTAGTCAGACTGAAATGATGCAGTTCGGTGCGAAATATAAAGGGCGAAATTATAGCGCGATGCCGTTTACCACCGTTTCCCGTATCGACGTGGACGGCAACAGCAGCATTGTGAATCAAGGCGATTTTTTAACTCAAATTTCAAATGTACGTAACTATTCCGATCGAATCGCTTCCGCCTTTGCCGATAATTACAGCAAAATACAGCAATGGGTGGTGTCCGGCGCCAATGTGAACGAACTGACGAATTTCGGTATTCGTCCGCAGATTATGTCGGGAATCGACGGTTTTCAAAACGTATTAATGACGGGTTATTATTCTCCGGTTATTAAAGTGCGGGCTTCCCGTCAGGGTGAATTCCAGCAACCGATTTATGCGTTGCCGGCACAAAAACGCTTTAGTCGGGCGCAGATCTACGCCGGCGCGTTGGAAGGCAAAGGTTTGGAGTTAGCTTACAGTAACTCAATGATTGATAACTTCCTGCTGGGCGTGCAGGGTAGCGGCTTTGTGGATTACGGCAACGGCCGTTTGCAATATCTGGCTTACGCGGGGCAGAACGGTTACCCTTATACGGCGATTGCCCGTTTGTTAGTGGAAGACGGCGAAATTCCGAAAGAAAAAATGTCGGTGCAGGCTATCCGCGAATGGGCGGCGCATAATCCGTCCCGTTTGCAGGGCTTACTGGAACGGAACGAATCTTATGTCTATTTCAAACATGATCCGTCCGGCCAGGTGAAAGGGGCGGCGGGCGTGCCGTTGGTGCCGATGGCGGCGGTAGCTTCGGATAAATATTTGATTCCGATGGGTTCCGTGTTGTTGGTGGAAGTGCCGGAAATCGACAATGCCGGCAATTGGACGGGCGCACATCAGTTAAACTTAATGGTTGCGTTGGATGTGGGCGGAGCCGTGAACAGTCATCACTTTGATTTATATCGCGGCGTAGGAGATGCGGCGGGCCATATTTCCGGTTTATCCAAACATTACGGACGCGTTTGGGTATTGCGTTAAGGTCGAATGATGACAGAACGTATCGATAATTACGAACAGCGATTCGGCGGCATCGGGCGCTTATACGGCCCGGAAGGCTTGGCCCGTTTGCGTCGGACCCATATTTGCGTGATCGGCATCGGCGGCGTCGGTTCCTGGGTGGCGGAAGCGCTTGCCCGTTCCGGCATCGGACAAATCACCCTGATCGATATGGATGACATTTGTGTCACAAATATTAATCGCCAAATTCACGCCTTAACGGGCGATATCGGCAAACTGAAAACCGAAGTGATGAAAGAACGGATTCATCGCATAAATCCCGAATGTCAGGTGAATATTATCGACGATTTTCTCACCACGGAGAATTTAGCCGATTACCTGAACCGCGGTTACGATTATGTGATTGACGCCATTGACAGCGTTCGGGTGAAAGCGGCGTTAATCGCTTATTGTAAACGGCAAAAAATTAACGTAATCACTATCGGAGGCGCCGGCGGACAAACGGATCCGACTCAGATTCGGATCGCGGATTTGAGTAAAACCGTTCAGGATCCGCTTGCTTCAAAAGTGCGGGCGATTTTACGCAAGAATTTTCATTTCAGCCAGAATCCGAAACGCAAGTTCGGCATTGATTGCGTGTTTTCCACCCAACCGCTTATTTTTCCGAAAGCCGGCGAAGGATGTGCGGTTTCGGCATCCATGAATTGCGCCAACGGGTTTGGCGCGGCAACCATGATTACCGCGACCTTCGGATTTTTCGCGGTTTCCCGCGTGATCGATAAAATTTTAGCCAAGCCAGAATAAAATTCACTGGATTTTTGTGCAAAAAGCGCGTAGTTTATTGCAGTTTTTGAGAATCATTCTTACTTATAGGAGAACCCCATGACTGCATATTCTTTCCGTAAAATCTGGTTGGCCGGCGCCGTGCTGGCCTTTTCCGCCGGCACGCAAGCCAATATCGTCACTTCGGTAAAACCGCTCGGGTTTATCGCTTCATCTATCGCCGAAGGCGTAACGGACGTGGAGGTTATCGTACCGCCGGGCGCATCGCCTCACGACTATAATCTTAAACCTTCCGACGTACAGAAAATCAACTCTGCGGATTTATTGCTTTGGGTCGGTAAAGACGTGGACGGTTTCCTGGCAAAAACCGTTCATCGGATTGACGGCAACAAAGTGATTGAAATTGCCGAAATGGACGGCGTGGCCGAGCTGTTAATCGAATCCGAGCATCATCACCATGATGATGAAGAACATGATGCGCACGAACACGGTCATTCCCATAAACACGGACCGCACGACGTTCACGATGACAAACATGAACAGGAGCACCAAGACGAAAACGGCTTAAACGTGAACTGGCACGTTTGGTATTCGCCGAAAATCAGCGCAATGGTGGCGACTCAAGTGGCGGAAAAACTGACGACGCAATATCCGGATAAAAAAGCGCAGATTGAAAAAAATCTGCAAAATTTTGACCGCACTTTACAGCTTCAGAATGAGAAAATCCGGACACAGTTGGCACCGGTGAAAGAGCGGGGATTTTATGTTTTCCACGATGCGTACGGTTATTTTAACCAGGCTTACGGGTTGAAACAAAAAGGTGCATTCACCATTAATCCGTTGGTGGCGCCGGGCGCTAAAACATTGGCGGAGATTAAAGCGGAAATCGCCGAACACCATGTATCCTGTCTGTTTGCCGAACCGCAATTTACCCCGAAAGTGATTGAATCGCTCAGCAAAGGTGCAGCGGTGAAAATCGGGCGTTTGGACCCAATGGGCGACAGCGTGAAGTTGGGCAAAGATTCCTACGTAAACTTCTTGCAAAGCACGGCGGACAGTTATTTTCATTGCCTAAGCAAATAAGCTTGACGAGATAAGAAGGCATGCCGACGCATGCCTTTTCTTTTGCCTTTTGTAGGGGAATTTTTCTTGCTATCATTTGTCAGATAATTTATGAAATTTAACTTCGAATGATTATGTGGAAAAAGGTTTGTTTGCTGTTCGCCCTTTTGCTGGCGGGATTTGCGTTGTCTGTGCCTCATTGGCTGACACCTGTCAGCGTGGCGCAGTGGACAAACCGTTTTCTGGCGCCGAATTTTAAAATTACCCTTTCTTCCTCATGGCATTGGCGGGCGAGTGGCATGGAATTGCCTCATTTATCGGTTTATTCCGAAGTCGCGCAATGTCATCTTGCCGAAGCGGATAATCTGAAACTGCATTGGTGGAATTTGCATCGGCTTTCCGCGGAAAATCTCAGTTTGGATTATGCCTGTCTGGAAAAATTACCGAGCGATGACGAAAGCAAAACTGTCGTAAATTTGACCGCACTTTGGGGCTGGTTGCCCGAAGGCGAACTGGATATTGAATCTTTTCAGCTACGCAATGCCGAGGCTTTATCGGTGCCTGCCGTTCAGCCGTTATTAATCAATCCGCTGCAGCTTACGCTGAAATTTTTGTCGAATAAAGCGACGCTCGCCGCACAGGTAAAACAACAAAGTGCGCTCATTTTTCGCTTAGATTCCGAACTTCAACCGCTGTCCGACGGGACTTATTTATTATCGGGCAACGCCGCCTATCAGCCGGAATCCGGACAATCTTATCTGCTGGAATTCAATACTTCGCTTAATCAGAATTTGCTTACTCCGCCGACGATGGGGGAATTCACCGGGCATTGGAACGTGCCGGATTTTTCCGTGCCGGAAGGCGAACTCAAGGCGCAATGGAAAGCGCAGGAAGGCATTATCAGCGCCACCAATTTAACGGCGAATAAACCCTTATTGGATGTGCCCGTTCATTTTTCTGCGGAACGGCTGGAAATTAAGAAAGGGCTGGCGTATTGGGATTTTGATGGAGATCAACCGCTCAAAGCCTTTGTGGATTTAACTCTGAATATGCCGAAAGAAGGCTGGTTTCCCATGACGTCGGATGTAGATATTCTGCTGCAATCCTTCGGTAAGTTGGGGAAAGGTGAAATGGTGATTTCCGGCGAGAAGGGCGAAATTCGACCTGATCGCATTTATGTGCCGTTGAAAGGTCGCGGAGACTTGCGTTACGGCAATACCGTGGCTTATACCAATCTGACCTTTAATGCCGGTGGTAATTTTGAGGATCCGCTCATTCATTTTCATCCCGGTTCTATTTTTAAAATGGATAATGAATTTGATGAAACCAAACTGCACGTACGTTTGCCGTTGAACGATATTTTGGTCGGGCGCTTTGGTCTGGAAGGTCGTTTACAGGCGTTGCTACAAGGCAGTACGCCGCAGTTTGACAACATTGATTTAAAGTTGGACGGACAGGCGAGAGAATTCATCGCGGGGCTGAAAACCATTTTCTCTATTCGGGATAAACGTCAGAAGTTAAGACGTATCGAAAATATCGTGTTAAACCGCTGGGATTGGAATGTGCAGGGCGGAGCGGTGTGGAAGGCGCTGAAAACTCCGTTGCAGGTAAAAGGCGTGGGCTTTTGGGAAGGCGATCATATCGAATTGAATATGTTGCATGCCAATTCGGGTAAGGTGAATACTGCCGGGGTGAAAATCCCTAAAATTGAATTGGAATTGAAAGATCGTCTGCGTTGGGATTACACGGAAAATCATTTACGCGGGCTGATGCAGGCGCGTGCCGAATGGGTTGAATTCGATTACGGCGGGCGGTTTATACGTCCGGTATTCGGCGTAGGTGTAGACGGAAAAAGCATTTCGGATTTTAATTTAGCCGGCGATTTGAAAGCGGGCGCGCTGGGGCCGCTGGATGTGCGAGCGCATTACGGCGATAAAAAAATGGTGGGCAACATCGCCTGGAACGAGCAATCCGCCCGCGTATTCCAACCGCTGTTCCCGAATGCGTGGGAATGGCGCATTCATCAGGGCACGATTAAAGGGGCGACGGATTTTATTATTGATGAAAACGGCGTGTTGATGAACGGTGATCTGAATGTTCGCAACGGGGAAATTTCCCTGCCGGACGGCGAAATCAACGGAATACAGATTCGCTTTCCGTTTCGTTATCATAATTATCAGCTGAGCGCCAATAACAAACCGATTCAAGTGAGCATGCGTTCCGTTCGGTTAGGGGCGTTATTGATTGATAATGCGAAAATGGCGGTACAGGGTTACTATCCTTATTCGCGGGCTAAACCGTTTAAATTGCGTAACATTTCCCTGCGGGCTTTCGATGGTACGGCGGAAATTCCGAGCTTGAATTTCCCGCAAACGCAGATTTCCGAAGTAAAACTGCACGGCATTGATATGGATAAAGTGCTGGGCATGGCGAATTATCATCATTTAACCCTGAAGGGACGGATTAATGCGACGCTGCCGTTTTGGCTTTATGATCATGCTTGTGTAATTTGTAACGGCACGATTGAGCAGGCGGAAACGCTGCATCTTAAATTGGGTAACGAGTTGGTTGCGGGGTTGAAATCCGGCGGTTGGACGGAAAGTATTTTAGTGGACGTGGTTCGGGAAATGAATTTGGAAAGCGTGAACGCTTCCGTCAATCTGACACCGGACGGCGTGATGAACCTGAAATCGCAGATTACCGGTTATAATCCGCAAAAGAAGAATCGCAATCCGATTACATTGAATTATAATCATCAGGAAAATATGTACGAATTGTGGCAAATGATCGATTACGGTTCACAATTCGAACAGAATTTAGAATATCAGTTAAATCAATAGTTATGAAAAAATTATCGAAATTTCGACCGCACTTTTTCTCACGGCGCATCGCTTTTGGGGTTTCCGCTTTGTTGTTCGGCGTGACGTGGTTAACCGGCTGCACGCCGACGGTGCAGTTAGAAACGCCTAAAGAAGGCATTACCATTAACATGAACGTGGTGGTGGATCACAATATCAGCGTAAAAATGGATGAAAAAACGCAAGATACGATCGCAGAAACGGAAGCAAAACAACAGGATTAAATATGTTTGAACAGGAACAATGGCAGCCGACGGCCGGCGTGGAAACCTTATTTGCGCGGGCGAAAATTATGCGCAGTATTCGCCAGTTTTTTACCGATCGCGGCGTGCTGGAAGTGGAAACGCCCGTATTAAGCGAATTTGGCGTAACGGATGTGCATCTTTCCACTTTCAGTACGGAATTTATTGCGCCGCAGGCGGGACAGTCTAAAACTCTGTGGTTGAATACCAGTCCGGAATATCATATGAAACGTCTGCTTGCCGCCGGAACGGGCGCGATTTTTCAGCTTTGTCACGTTTTTCGTAACGAAGAAGCGGGCAGCCGCCACAATCCCGAATTTACTATGCTGGAATGGTATCGCCCGCATTTCGACATGTATCGTCTGATTAATGAAGTGGATGATTTATTGCAGCAGATTCTGGATTGCGAACCGGCGGAAATCATGAGTTATCAATTCGCCTTTCAGGAATTTGTCGGCGTGGATCCGCTTTCGGTGGAACGCCCTATTCTGGTTGAATTAGCGCGTAAATATAATTTTATGTGCGATTTGGACGAAGATCGTGATACGTTGTTGCAATTTTTGTTCAGCACCGTGGTGGAACCTAAAATCGGCCGGGAACGTCCGGTCGCCGTATATCACTTTCCGGCGACTCAAGCGGCATTAGCGCAAATCAGTTCGGAAGATCACCGCGTGGCGGAACGTTTTGAGTTTTATTACAAAGGGTTGGAACTGGCGAACGGTTTTCACGAATTGACGGATCATCGCGAGCAATTACGCCGTTTTGAACAGGATAACGCGCAGCGGGCGAAATTAGGCTTACCGCAGCGGGAGATAGATCGCCGTTTGCTCGGCGCCTTACAGGCGGGCGTGCCGAATACCTCGGGCGTGGCGCTGGGCGTGGATCGTTTGATGATGATCGCGCTGGACAAAAAACGAATCGAAGAAGTGATGGCATTCGGCATTAATAACGCTTAATTCCGGCGTCAACGAATCAATCGCAAAAGTGCGGTCAAAAAATTAAAGGTTTTTTTTACCGCACTTTTGTTTTCGGAAGAGGTTAAGGAATGGAAATCAATTTGTTCCCCGCACGTCCAAAATAAACACTTCGGACTGAGACGCCAGCCGCATCGGCACGCCCCAGAATCCATAGCCCGACGTGACGAAAAAATTCACGCCGTTAATTTGCTTAAAGCCGTAATTCAGCGAATACATCATGTAGGTTAACAGATTCGCCGGAAAAATCTGCCCTTTGTGAGTGTGGCCCGATACCTGAATGTCAATGGGTAAGCGGCTGTGTTCCCATATATCCGTCGGGCGGTGATCCATCAGAAACACCGGTAAACGGGTGTCGACGCCGCGTAGTAACGTTTTTGCACTCGGACGATTCGGCACCAAATCGTCATTGCGCCCGATAATGGTGAATTTCCCGTCTACCTGCACCGCTTCGTCCATTAACAAATGAATCCCGGTTTTACGGACCTCATTTTCAATGCGTCTTTCGTCACCGAAAAAATCGTGATTGCCCAGCGTGGCGTAAACGCCCAGCGGCGCCTGTAATTTAGCTAAATGAGATTGCATTTTTTCCGCCAGATACGCATCGACATTGTCATCCATAATATCGCCGGGCAGTAAAATCAGATCCACTTTTTCCCGTCGGAAAATGTCCGCCAGTTCGTCCATTTGTTTTCCGCCGAAGTATTTGCCGAGATGAAAATCGCTGGCGACACCGATCCGCAAAGGTTGCATCGGTTTATCCAGCTGAATTTGATAATGATGCACAACCGGCGTGTAGGCGTTATACAGACTTAGCCCGAACAAACCGATTAATGCCGGAAAATAAAGTATGCGCAGCACATGATTGAGTTTGTCCCGCCTGAACCAAATTTTACCGATATGAAACAGCACAAACGCCATGAAGCCGGTGAGCGCGATGAAATATAAAATCACCAGAATTAAAGCGTTGAGGCGGAAATTATGATACAGCCGGAAGAAAATATTGGACAGAATAAACGCATTGGTGGCGATTCCGAGACAGAGCGAAATCCTGAACAGAGTTTTGGGGCTGAATTTATCCTGCAACAGCCAACGTAAAGTGTAATGAAAAAGAACCAGAAAAACCTGTAATGTCAAAATAATGACGGCAAAAATAATGTAATAACGTGTTTCCAAAATAAATCCTAACTCATACTTTAAAGTTAAACCGATCGAAATAACAATACCGTCTTTCCCGGGATAAAGACGGTATGTTTTTACGATTGAACGAATTGTTCATGATTTTCGACAACAGGTAAAAAGTTTACGTTCACAAAACTTTGATTTTTATGACCGCACTTTACCGGCGTTAAGGTTTATTTGTCCTTATATTTCCGACGGTTAGTCAGTTTAGGCAGCATGTCTTTCGGTGCCATTTCCTGTTCCTGATATTCGAAAACCGGAAAACCCCAACTGAAATAAATGGCAAGCAGGCGGAAAATAAAACCGCCGGTTAAGGTGATTAAAATATTCAGATTTAACGGCACATTGAGGTGCTGTAAACCGATATACAGACAGGCGGTGAGAAAGGCGATCACCGCATAAAGTTCTTTCTGGAAAATCAGTGGAATTCGGTTGCAGAGAATGTCGCGCAATACGCCGCCGAATGCGCCGGTTAAAATAGCGGAAATGCTGGCGACGGTTAAACCGTATCCCATATCAAGCGCCACTTGGGTGCCTAAAATGGAGAACAGGATCAATCCCAAGCCGTCCAATACTAAAAAAATGGTGCGGAAGGAACGGTTGAAATGGCTGATTAAAGGCGCGATTAACACCGTGGCAAAGGCGGTGATCACTACGATGAGAACATATTCGGGATTGGCAATGAAGAAAAGCGGGTAGTGGCCCAGCACGATATCGCGCATGGCGCCGCCGCCCAAGGCCGGCATGAAGGCAATCACCACTACGCCGAAAATATCCATTTTCTCACGCCCGGCGGATAAAGCGCCGGTCATGGCTTCGACAATCAAACCGATAAAAAATAGCACGTCTAACATCATTAACGGGGTTTCTCTTTGATCTTGGTTATCCGGCTTTCGATGAAACCGTCGGCAACTTGCGTTTGCAACGGTTCGTCAAGGCGAACTTGGGAAACGGACGTCACGGCGACACCCTGTCGGTTTTGCGCAATAGAGTAACCGCGGGCGAGCACTTTCAGCGGGCTTAATCCGTCCAGTTTTCCGCATAGATTTGCCAGTTTATGCTGTCGCTCGGACAGATTATTTTTAACGGCAAAATTCAGGCGCGCATGCAGCTGTTCCATGTATTGGCGCTGTTTTTGCAATTGATAGGGCAACGGATTTTGATGCAAACGCACGGAAAGTGCGGTCAATTTTTCGCGATTTTTTTCCATCAACCGCGCCATTGCCGTGGTTAAACGCCGCGCTAATTGCGCCGTATGCTGCGACTGCATATGCAATCGGTTTTGCGGATGCCGGTTCTGCAGCCGTAAAATTAAACGTTGTAAGCGCTGATGTTGCAGGCTGATGATCCGATCTAACGCCATATCCAGCCGTTGCCGCTTATAGTTTAATTGTTGCAGCAGTTCGTCCTGATTGCGACTGACTAATTCCGCCGCGGCGGAAGGCGTCGGCGCCCGAACGTCGGCGACAAAATCCGCAATAGTCACATCGGTCTCATGCCCCACCGCGCTGATGACGGGCAACGCGGAATGAAAAATCGCACGCGCCACCGCTTCTTCGTTGAAACACCATAAATCTTCCAACGAACCGCCGCCGCGTCCCACAATCAGCACATCCGTTTCGCGACGGATATTCGCCAGATTGATCATTTCCACAATTTCACCGGCGGCCTCTTTACCTTGGACGGCAGTGGGGTAAATCACCACCTTCAGATTGGGATCGCGACGTTTTAAAATATGCAGAATATCCTGCAAGGCGGCGCCGGTGGGCGAGGTGATCACACCGACGGTTTTGCAAAAGTGCGGTAGATTTTTCTTCAGATTTTGCGCAAATAAGCCTTCCGCCGCCAGTTTCATTTTGAGCTGTTCGAATTGTTGCTGTAACAATCCTTCGCCCGCCGGATGCATGGATTCGATAATCAGCTGGTAATCGCCGCGCGGTTCATACAGACTGACCGCCGCCCGCACCAACACCTGCATGCCGTTTTGCGGACGAAAACCGACGCGCATATTTTTCATGCGGAACATGGCGGCGCGCACCTGCGAATTTTCATCTTTCAGCGTGAGGTACCAATGGCCGGACACCGGCTGACTGAAGTTGGAAATTTCGCCTGTCAGCCAGACCAAACCGAGCTGTCCCTCCAGCAGCATTTTGGCCGCATGGTTGAGCTGGGAAACGGAATAAATATTGGCGTTGTTCATCATATCCGAGAGAAAAAAGCACGGCGAAGTGCCGTATTATTCGACGCTAACGGATGTGATTACCACGTCTTCTTTCGGAACGTCCTGGTGGAAACCGGCGTTACCCGTTTTCACGGCTTTGATTTTGTCCACCACGTCCATGCCTTCAACCACTTCGCCGAATACGGCATAGCCCCATTCCTGCACCACTTCGCGTCCGAACATTTCTTTTGCGCGATAATCCAGGAAAGTATTGTCCGCCACATTAATAAAGAATTGCGCGGTGGCCGAATGAGGATCGGAAGTGCGCGCCATGGCGACGGTTCCGCGTTTATTGCTTAAGCGGTTATTGGCTTCGTTTTGGATCGGCGCATTAGTGGCTTTTTCGCGCATGCCGCTTTCCATTCCGCCGCCCTGAATCATAAATCCGTCAATAACGCGGTGGAAAATTGTGTTATTATAGAAGCCCGATTTGCAGTAATCTTCGAAGTTTTTTGCCGTAATCGGCGCTTTGTCGAAATTTAATTGAATTTTGATATCGCCGAAATTGGTATGTAATGTAATCATTAAAAAATTCCTTATAAATTTACTATGGGAAGGCTGGCATTATTTCATAATTTGCGGATTAGTGCTATAAAGTGCGGTCGGATTTCACTGAATTTTAACGGATATTTTATGCTAAAAATTTTCAACACTCTCACACGCGAAAAAGAAGAATTTAAACCGATTAACCCGAATCGGGTCGGTATGTACGTATGCGGCGTCACCGTTTACGATTTGTGCCATTTCGGGCACGGACGAACCTTTGTATCCTTTGACGTGATTACCCGTTATCTCCGTTTTCTGGGGTATAACCTGCGTTATGTGCGCAACATTACCGATGTGGACGACAAAATCATTAAACGCGCGTTGGAAAACAATGAAACCTGCGATCAGCTGGTTGAACGCATGATTGCGGAAATGCATAAAGATTTTGATGCGCTAAATATTTTGCGACCGGACGTCGAGCCGCGCGCCACCAAACATATTCCCGACATCATCGCCATGGTGGAAGCGTTGCTTCGGCGCGGGCACGCTTATGTGGCGGCGGACGGCGATGTGATGTTCGATGTGCAATCCTTTCGACAATACGGCGCGCTTTCCCGTCAGAATTTAGAACAATTACAAGCCGGCGCGCGGGTGGAAATTAAATCCGTGAAGAAAAATCCGATGGATTTCGTGTTGTGGAAAATGTCGAAGCCGAACGAACCGAGCTGGGATTCGCCTTGGGGGAAAGGCCGTCCGGGCTGGCATATCGAATGTTCGGCGATGAACAGCAAAGAGCTTGGCAACCATTTTGATATTCACGGCGGCGGCTCGGATTTAATGTTTCCGCACCACGAAAACGAAATCGCTCAATCCTGTTGCGCGCATGACGGCGAATACGTGAATTACTGGCTGCATACGGGCATGCTGACGATTAATGAAGAAAAAATGTCCAAATCCCTCAATAATTTCTTCACCATTCGCGATATTTTGACGAAATATGACGCCGAAAGCGTGCGTTATTTCTTTTTAACCGCGCAATACCGCAGTTTGCTGGATTACAGCGAGGAAAATATCGGCCTGGCGCGCAAGGCGCTGGAACGTTTATATACCGCACTGCGCGGTTGTGAAACGGTGGATATTCCGGCGGAAGATCAATATGTAATTGATTTCAAAAATGCCATGGATGACGATTTCAACACCCCGGGTGCGTTAGCCGTATTGTTTGAATTGGCGCGCGAAATCAACAAGTTAAAAACCGAAGATCAAGCTAAAGCGAATCGACTTGCCAGCCGCTTAAAACAGCTTGCAGCCGTGTTAGGCTTATTGGAACAGGATCCGGAAACCTTTTTACAAGGCGATGCGGCGACTGACGAAGTAAGTAAAATCGAAGCGTTAATCAAACGGCGCAACGACGCGCGCGCCGAGAAAAACTGGGCGGCCGCCGATGCCGCGCGGGACGCTTTGAAAGAGATGGGCGTGGTGCTGGAAGATGGTGCAAACGGCACAACCTGGCGTAAGCTGTAAATTTTGTCGGTTTGCACGTGAAGTGCGGTCAAAAAACGTTGCGATTTTTGACCGCACTTTTTTCGTCCCGTTATTTTATGTAACTTTTTGTTCTAAAAACTCGGGTTGTTTAGATTGAAATTCAGCGGTTTATGTTGTTAAATCATCACCGGATAACAGGTTTTATTTTTAAGGGATTTTTATGTGCCAATTACTCGGTATGAACTGTAACGTTCCCACTGATATTGTGTTCTCTTTTGAAGGTTTTCGCCGCCGCGCGGGGCTGACCGACACCCATTCCGACGGTTTCGGCATCGCCTTTTTTGAAGGCAAAGGCGTACGTATTTTTCGTGACGAGAAACCCGCCGCCGTTTCACCCATTGCCGATTGCGTTAAGCAGTACAACATTAAATCGCTGAATGTGATCGCCCATATCCGAAAAGCCACGCAGGGCGAAGTCAGCATTGTTAACACTCATCCGTTTATCCGCGAAATTTGGGGAGAAAACTGGGTATTCGCTCATAACGGCAATCTGATAGCGTTGCCTGATTTATCGGGTTGTTATTGCCGTCCTATCGGCTCCACCGATTCCGAAGCGGCATTCTGTTATATTGCGGATCAATTGAAAAAACGTTATTGCCATAAACCGTCGGAAGATGAAATTTTCGCAATTATTCAGGAAATGACGCAGGAATTGGGAAAATACGGCACCTTCAATTTTATTCTTTCCAATGGCGAATGGATGATCGCGCATTGTTCCACCAATCTCCATTACATCACGCGGCGCGCGCCGTTCTGCGAAGTGCAGCGTATTGATGATGACGGTGTGATTGATTTCCGCAATTACACCACGGAAAAAGATAAGGTCACCATTATTACCACTTTTCCGCTGACTAAAAACGAAAACTGGACCAAAATGGAACACGGCGGTTTTGTGTTTTTCAAAGACGGTGAAAAAATCCGTGAAATTATCGGCGTGAAAAAACAACTTGAGGACGACGGTACGCTGGGCACGGCAACGTGTTGATTTTATCGGGCGAACGGTTCGCCCTTTATTTTGCCGTAAAAAAGGGCGCAATTATACGCCCTGAAAATAATGCGATTATTGGAATTTTGTAATTTTCCCACTCATGACGGAGCGTTCAAAAAGCGTTGCTTTTTGTGACCGCACTTTAATCGATTTTGTTTTCCGCTTTCGGCAGAATTAAATTCAGAATAATCGCTACAATCGCACAAAGGCTAATGCCTTTGATGGACATGCCGCCCACGTCTACAAACATGCCGCCGATACCGAAGGTCATCACCACGGAAATAATGCAGAGATTACGCGCTTCCGTTACGTCGACTTTACCGCGGATCAGCGTGCTCATGCCCACCACGGCGATAGAGCCGAATACCAGCATCATAATGCCGCCCATCACGATGGTCGGAATGGAGGCGAGGAAGGCGCCCACTTTTCCGCAGAAAGAAATGGCGATTGCCCAGATTGCCGCCCAAGTCATGATATTCGGATTAAAATTACGGGTTAGCATGACGGCGCCGGTCACTTCCGCGTAGGTCGTATTGGGCGGACCGCCCAGCATTGATGCTGCCGTCGTTGCCAGCCCGTCACCCAGTAAGGTGCGGTGCAGCCCCGGTTTTTTCAGGAAATCTTTACCGGTGACGGAGCTAATCGCCATAATGCCGCCCACATGTTCCACCGCCGGCGCAATGGCGATGGGCAGTAAATATAAAATGGCTTCAAGCTTGAATTCCGGGGCGGTAATGTTAGGCAAACTGAACCAAGGCGCGTCGATGACTTTCTGGAAATCGATTAAGCCGAGGAATAAGCATAAAACGTAGCCTACCGCGATGCCGAACATAATCGGGATCAGTTTCATCATGCCTTTACCGAACACCGCCACCAACAGGGTGGTCAATAATGTGACGAGAGAGACCAGAACGGCGTCGTTATAAGCGTAGGCGCTGCCTTTGCCCACTGCCATATCCACTGCAACGGGCGCTAAACCCATGCCGATAATGATGATCACCGGGCCGACCACAACCGGCGGGAAAATGCGTTCCAGCGCCGCTACGCCGCGCAGTTTCACCAGCGTACTTAATGCCAGATAAACCAATCCGGTACAGGCTAAACCGCCCATGGTGACGGAAATACCCCAGGTTTGCACGCCGTATTGAATCGGGGCGATAAATGCGAAGGAAGAGGCCAGAAAAATCGGCACTTGTTTGCCGGTGCATAATTGGAACAGCAGCGTGCCGACGCCGGCGGTGAGCAACGCCGTATTGGCGTCCAGCCCCGTAATGAGCGGCACCAGCACCAAGGCGCCGAACGCCACGAAAAGCATTTGTAAGCCGACAAACACTTGCTTGGCGGCGCTTTGTTTCTCTTCAATTTGAGTTGTCATTAGGTTCTCGCATAGACGAACGCGAACGAAGGTTTCTGTTCGTCAAAAATGTTACAAAAATCGACCGCACTTTTACGGTTCACCCGAAGACGATCCGAAAGTGCGGTCACAAAAAGCAACGCTTTTTGAACGTTGGCTTTGCCAACGGTGGCGAAGCCATAAGTAATCGCATTGGCGATTACGCATAAAAAAACGGTTATTTTGTACCGAAAATTTTATCGCCCGCGTCGCCCAAACCCGGCACGATATAGCCATGTTCGTTTAAATGGCTGTCGATTGACGCGGTGTAAAGCTCAATGTCCGGATGCGCCGCTTCCAACGCTTTAATGCCTTCCGGCGCCGCCACTAAGACTAACACTTTGATTTGTTGGCAACCTTTTTGTTTTAACAGATCGATGGTAGCAATCATGGAACCGCCTGTGGCCAGCATCGGGTCAACCACAATGGCTAAACGTTCTTCCAAATCGCTTGCCAGTTTTTGGAAGTAAGGCACCGGTTCAAGGGTTTCTTCGTTACGGTACATTCCCACTACGCTGATTCGCGCGCTCGGAATATGTTCCAGCACGCCGTCCATCATACCCAGACCCGCGCGTAAAATCGGCACCACGGTTACTTTTTTTCCTTTAATACGATCAATTTCCACATCGCCGCACCAGCCGTCGATAATCACTTTTTCCGTTTCCAGATCCGAGGTGGCTTCGTAGGTTAATAAACTGCCCACTTCCGTCGCCAGCTCGCGGAAATTTTTGGTACTGATGTCCGCTGCGCGCATTAAACCTAATTTATGTTTAACCAGAGGATGTTTCACTTCGACTAATTTCATGGGATCTTCCTTCTTTCTGCAAAAATCGGTTGATTGTAAAGGAATTGACGAGTCACTTCAATGAAGTGCGTCACAATTCCCACAAAAAACGCGGCTAAATTTGACCGCACTTTTGTTATTTATTAGAACCTTCGGGATGCAAGCCGATGCCTTGGTGGCGTTCTTTCAATTTGGCGATCACATCTTGCCAGCTCAGTTCTTCATGTTGTAGCAACACGGTTAAGTGATACACCAGATCCGCCGCTTCGGAAACGGTTTCCGCGCGATCTTTCGCCATTGCCGCCAAAACGGTTTCCACCGCTTCTTCGCCCACTTTTTGCGCGATTTTCTTGGTGCCTTTTTGATAAAGTTTCGCCGTGTAAGACGTTTCGGGATCCGCGTTTTTACGTTCGGCAAGTTCGCGCTCCAATTTGGCAAACCACGTCCAATCGCCTTCGGATTGAGTTTCAAACTGATGGAAACAGCTTTCTGCGCCCGTGTGGCAAGTCGGGCCGATTGGATTGGCTAAAATCAATAAGGTGTCGTTATCGCAATCCAGGCTCACATCCACCACGTTTAAGAAGTTGCCCGAGGTTTCTCCTTTTGTCCATAAACGTTGTTTGGTGCGAGAGAAAAACGTCACTTTTTTCTCGGCTAATGTTTTGTTTAATGCTTCTTGGTTCATATAACCAAGCATCAGCACTTCGCAGGTTTGGGCGTTTTGGACGATAACTGGAAGGAGGTTATCGACTTTTTGCCAGTTGATTTTGTTTTGCATATTTATCCTTACTGAGGAAGTAATCCGTAAATTTTTCTTAAATACTTAAAGAAGCTTGTTATATATTTTATATAAGTAAAAATTTTATTTCGCCCTTCTGTAATAGATAGATGCCTTGACTCTAATTTAGCAAAAGTAAACGCTATTCTGCGAGAATATAAAAGAACACTACCTGATAACTGAACATTTAAGAATAATGATAATATTTTTCTTATTTCATCAGTTGTTAAATCTAATGAATTTTCCCAAGCACCAACAACATAAAATTTTCTTTCTGGAGTAGATATTTCACTTTCTGAAGGATAAATAATAGCCACAACAGAACCATTCATAGAATAAGAAAAAACTAAATTAGTTCCTTTTTCTATCAAAACTTTTTGTTTTCCCAGAGGTTTAAGTGGAAGAGCTGTACTTCCAAATCTAATTGAAACCGTATCTCCATAATAAGTTTCTTCATCGGGTATTTTTCTTTTTTCAATATCATCTTTCAAATCTGAAATATACAAACATGTCAAACCCGAAAGAGAAGTCCTAAATAAATTTAATTCTTGTAAAATAAGTTTTTTTACACAAATATTCCAATTTAAACCTGAATAATATTTAGGGTTTATTCCTTTTCGAGTATTTATAGAATTCAAATACTCGAATTCTTCTTTATAATTGAAATTTTCCACTGATCGCTCCTCTTACTAATTAAGGCTATTACCTGCGAACCTCAACACCTTCTTTCCCTAGATATTCTTTCAATTCCCCAATATTGATAATCTGTTTATGAAACACACTCGCCGCCAGCGCGCCGTCCACATTCGCTTCCACAAACGCATCGCGGAAATGCACCATTCCGCCGGCGCCGCCTGAGGCGATCAGCGGCACGTGGCAGACTTCACGCACGAGTTTGAGTTGGGTTAAATCATAGCCGTTGCGTACGCCGTCTTGGTTCATCATATTCAGTACGATTTCTCCAGCGCCACGTTTTTGCACTTCTTGCACCCAATCAAGTAGCTGCCAGTTGGTTTGGCGAGTGCGTTTTTCATCGCCCGTATATTGATTCACCCAATACTTGCCTGTTTCTTTCTCAAACCAACTATCAATCCCCACCACAATGGCTTGTACGCCAAAGCGATCCGCAAGGCGGGAAATCAGTTCAGGATCCGCAAGTGCGGGCGAATTTATGGAAATTTTATCGGCGCCGAAGGCAAAAATTTGCTCGGCGTCGTCAATGGTTTTAATGCCGCCTGCTACGCAAAACGGAATATCGATTACTTCCGCCACGCGCTGCACCCAGCTTTTATCAACGGTTCTGCCGTCTGATGAAGCGGTAATATCGTAGAACACCAATTCGTCCGCGCCTTCTTCCGCATAGCGTTTGGCAAGCGGTACGATGTCGCCGATAATTTCGTGATTGCGGAATTGTACGCCTTTGACTACTTGCCCGTCACGCACATCTAAACAAGGGATTATCCGTTTTGCCAACATTCGATAGCCTCCGCTACATTAAATTTACCTTCCAACAGCGCACGTCCCACGATCACGCCAGCCACGCCTGTACCTTTTAACGCTTGAATATCCGCAAGCGAACCAATACCGCCCGATGATTGAAAATTCACATCAGGGTATTTGGCACAAATTTCTTTATATAAATCCACGTTTGACCCTGCCAATGTGCCATCACGGGAAATATCGGTGCATAAAACGTGCTGCAAACCAACTGATTGAAAATCGTCAATCAATTCTTCCAACGACACACCGCTTGCTTCTTGCCAACCGCTAATCGCAATAATTTTTTGACCGCTTGCATCAATGTTCACGTCCAACGCTAACACGAATTTTTCTGCGCCGTATTTGTTAAACCAGCCCTTAACTATCTCACGTTCTTTGACCGCTGTGGAGCCAATCACCACACGGTTCGCTCCCACCGCCAATAAATCCGTCACATCTTGCTCGGTGCGAATACCGCCGCCCACTTGGATTTTACATTTGGTCGCCGCAATAATCTCACCGATAAGTGCGGTCTGTCTTTTGGCAGGATCTTTCGCCCCCGTCAAATCCACCAAATGCAACTGCTCCGCCCCTTGTGCAAGGTAGCTCGCAAATTGCTCAATCGGGTTGTCGCTATAAGTCGTCTGTTTGGCATAATCGCCTTGGTGCAACCGCACCACCTGCCCATCAATCAAATCAAGGGCAGGGATAATAATAGATTTTTTCATGTTGTGTTTGTTCCTGATTAAAATACTGAGAGCGAGGTTTTCTGTATCCCATGCTCATCAAAATTACTATCTGATAGCCAATTCTGAAATCGTTTTTTCTGCGAGAGCCATTCACTATCTAACATTGAAAACCAAGCTGTATCGCGAGTTCTCCCTTTGTAAACCTGTGCCTGGCGGAATGTACCTTCATAGGTAAAGCCTAATCGTAATGCAGCCTTTCGTGACGGTGCATTCAAACTATCGCATTTCCATTCATAACGACGATATTTCAAATCTTCAAAGACATACTGAGCCAATAAAAATTGAGCTTCGGTGGCAATTCTTGTTTTTTGTAATTGGGGAGAGTAAATTACCCAGCCCACTTCAATTACGCGGTTATTCGGGTCAATTCGCATTAATGCAAAAGTACCTACCGCTTGTTGCGTTTGTTTATCAATAATCGCCAAATAATAAGGATCTTGGCTATGCTCTAACAACTGTAAAAACTGATCAAAATCAGATTTTTGTATGAAGGGAGCCAAGGGCAAATATGTCCAATTTTCCAAAGGTGAAGAGTAAACTGCAAATAAATCATTGTGATGTTTTGCAAAAGACAGTTTTTCCAAGCGACAAAAATGCCCTTCCAATACGTTTACATCAGGTCTTTTCCCTACAGAAAAATCGGGCAAGGCTTCGCCAATCGGTTGATTAAATTCGTTATATCTCATTTCTTAACACCTAACATTGCAATATTCCAAGAATATTTAACCGCTTTAAGTTAACTAAATCCGCCCCAACTGATTTCTCAACGTCCGCTTAAACGCCTCTGCCAACACTTCGCAAGCCAACGCTTTTTCTAGCTCCGCACGCATTACCTCGGTTGGCTTTTGTGCGGCAAGTTGGTTTAGATGCATAATGTTTAAATCTGGATATGGGCGTTGCAAGCGGTGGATTTTGTCGCCTTTTTTGCAAACACCGGTTTGAACCACACGCACATACCAACCCGTTAAACCTTGCTCTCGCACGATTTTTTGCGTCTCCTCACACTCAGAATTGAGCGACAACCGCTCACAAGGTTTACGCGGTTGCGACACTTCTAAAATTACATCGCCGATTTGATAACGGTCGCCCACACAAACATTGGTTTCGTCCAATTCGGAAACGATAAAATTCTCGCCGTAAATCGCCGTGTTCTTCCAATCGAAATCTTTACCGATAAGTGCGGTCAATTTTTCAAAGGTTTTTTCCGCCATAAAAAATAATGCTTTATCCACACCGCCGTGATGGGCTTTCAAACCTACATCATTGCCTTCTGCCCCTAATTCGTGAACGGTGATTTTGTCCACTGGTTGCTTGCGAATGGCGCTTTCTAAGGTCGTACCGTCCGCAAAAGTCACGTTTTTTACCAAACCGATTTTTAAAGCTAACACTTCCGCCATTAAATATTCTCCACAAAATTTTTCAACAACTGCGCTCCGTTTTTGCCCGAACGCTCAGGGTGGAACTGCACGCCATAAAAGTTTTTGCTCGCAATCGCCGCCGAAAAATCCACGCCATAGTTGCTGGTCGCGATAGTGTTTTCATTCGGCAACACCGCATAACTATGCACAAAATAGAAATGGCTGTCTTGCTCAATACCAGCAAACAACGGATGATCCGCCGCATAACGCACACGGTTCCAGCCCATATGCGGCAACGGCAAGCCTGTATTCGGAATTAACTCCGTTTTACCGCTCATCAGGCGCAAAGTTTCCACATTGCCCTCGGTGGAAAATTCCGTCATCAGCTGCATCCCCAAACAGATCCCAAGCATCGGTTGAGTAGCGTTTTGGATAGTTTCAATCAGCTGACGATCCTGCAGATTTTTCATCGCCGCAATCGCCGTCCCCACGCCTGGTAACAACAATTTATCCGCCGATTTGATTTTTGCCAAATCACGGCTAATTTCCGCTTGAATCCCCAAACGGTCGAATGCAAATTTTACAGAAGACAGGTTTGCACAGCCTGTGCCGATGATGGTGAGATGTTGTGTCATAATATTTCCTATAAAACGTTCAAAAAATTGACCGCACTTTTAATAATTTTTGAGGTAAATTAGCTTAAACATCGCTTTATAGAGCCTGTTTAACTAAGCTCATTATATATTCTAAATTTTTACTATCTTCAATGAGTAATTCATAATCACCCGTTCCCCAATGACCTGTTTGAGAAACATCCCGAGCTAAATTTTTAGGATCGTCAAGTTTCCCCGAAACAAGATTAATCCAAAGTTTAAGCGCTTTTTTCTGTAAGTGTATTGCAGCAATATTTCTTTCTGTTTTAAATACCATATACAGCTTTTTAGGTTCAATATTGATATCATTATTTAAATTTAGAATAGCATTTTTAAAAGTCATATATAGATCCTGAATATCTTCGGATTTATCTTTTAAGTGATCTTCTTCACTATACACTTTTAATTCTTTTAGCGTATTAATTTCCCCCTTATTTTTTATAGAGTTAATGCTTGGAGAGGCTTTGGATTTTTTTATAGAACTTACATAGATAATACCATCTTCAAATTGTTTTACTGTCCATAACTCAATCGGCAAGTCTTTAAAGTTAGAAGCTTGAATTTGAAAATCGGTAAATGATGATGAAATAAAAATAACTTTAGATTGAGACCAATCTACATCACTTCGTTTTAAATTCTTATTTTTCTTTTCATTATACTCAATAATGAAATCAGCTTTGTACTCCAACATTAAATTAAGG
This sequence comes from Exercitatus varius, assembly GCF_029577735.1. NCBI lineage: Bacteria > Pseudomonadati > Pseudomonadota > Gammaproteobacteria > Pasteurellales > Pasteurellaceae > Exercitatus > Exercitatus varius. Next base: position 63,068 of record NZ_JARQTO010000016.1, read on the forward strand.
TAAGAAATACCTTGATCTATGACACTGATATTTTGACTGCGTTTATATTCAATAATAACAAAAGAGTTATTTTCCGGATCAAATGCTAATGTATCAATTCTACTATTTTTTATAGTGAATTCACTTGAGATAAAGTGATAGTCTGTAATTTTAGATAAGTTTTTTCAAATAAATTTTGTAAGTACCTTTCTTTTTCAAAAGGTTTATCATGTAAGAGAGATAATTTACCATTTATATTTTTAAAGATACGCATAAGTTATAATTCCATTATAATTATTCAACTTTAATATTCTCTTTTTGCAAAATGAACCGATCTTGCTCTTGCTGTTCTTCTTCAAAAATCCGCTTGCCGATATGCCAATACATTAGCACCTATTGGAAATCCACCGCTCGAATTGCGGTTTCGTGGGATTGAAGAATAATTTGTTTGATGTCGGTGGCTATAAGGTTTGTTATTAGCACTTTTACTCCTGTTGATTAAATACAAAAATTTACAGCGAATAAATAATGAATTTTTGTAGTTTGTATTAGATAATAGCAAACATATTATGTTTTTTCCTATAAAACATCCAAAAGTTGATCTTGTTTTAATTATATTTCATAAAGTTTGTCTATTAGTTATTGAGAGAAAGTATTTCTCTTAATAAATTTATTATATCTTACATATAATTTATTATAATTGATATTTTGAGAGAATGCTCTATCGTCAAACCCACGCAATATTTTTATTAATAAATGATCTGCGATGTTATATACATCTTCATCTTCCAATAAAGATATATCTATTTCTCTATTATTATGCATCGTATCAAATAATTCCTTAACAAATGGATTTTTGCTAAAATTAATAGAGATTTTTTCTTTATTTATTATTAACATATCTTCTTCATTTAAGACATTTTCTAGAAGTAAAATTTCTAAAAATTTTAGATCTAAATTTTGAAATAGAGAAAGGTCTGAGATATATTCTTTTTCGTTTCTACCCAAAGATAAACATGCTAATAAAATCATATCATTGCTATCCAATACAGATTTTAGTAAATTCAAATAACTGTTTTGCTCATCATATTCTCTATTATCATAAAGATATTTGATGATTGAAATTAAACATAAATAATATGGTAAGAATTTAGTATACAATTCTCTATTTTCTTTGAATTTCTCAGAAAAATCATAGTCATTTCTATTTGCCATAAACAAATAGTAAGTGTTATTAGAGCAAATTACTTCAATTATTTTCTCAATATCTTTTTTAAGATTTTTTTGTTTTATGTTCTTTTGTTCTAAAAGAATAAAGAAATTTCTCTCAAAATCTTCTTTTCTTCTTCGTTCTTCTTGCTCTTTCTTATCTTTCTCAAATTCTTCTTTTTGTTCATTAAAACGTTTACGTTCTAATTGCATTCCATGCAAAACACTTAATAAAGTAACAGCTGAAAAAATTCCACCAATATAACTTCCGAAATGATCCCATTTTTCACTATCTGATGATAAGCCACCATGAAATTGATAAAAATATAATCCTAATAACCCCAAAACTAATAAAACATACCATTTGTTATTTTTTATAAAATTAAAAATTTCTTTAAGCATTTATAACCTCTATACAAACAGCCGCTTTCCCCAAAAAACTTTGTAAAATTTCACCGCACTTTTCTTTATCCGAAACCGTTTGCGTATGGACTTTGGATTCTAGCAGATAATTTCGGAAATTGTTTAAATCTTTCTAGGTATCACAAAAAATGCGATTGCCGCCAGGGCCGACATGGTGATGAACATGGCTTGCGGCGAGAGCGGATAAATTTTTCCGCAGATCATGGTCATCACGGCGACGCCCAGACAGTTCGCCAGGCCACTGTATAACGATTGCAATTTGACGATCGTATTTTGCGGTTGGCGGGCGATGTAGCGAATCATGGCGATATGCATGACGGCGAAAGTGAGGGCGTGGAACGTCTGCAATAATGTCAGCCAGAGGATGGATGTAGTGCTGCCGTATACGCCCCAGCGGATAACGGCGGCGAGGGTTGCCAGCAACATTAAATGACGCACGGACCAGTCACCGAATAAGCGTTTGGAAAAGAAAAACAGCAGAATTTCCGCCGTCACGGCGCAGCCCCAAAGCAGGCTGGTGAGTTGGACGGGAATACCGTTTTCGTTCCAATACAATATGCTGTAAACGTAATAACCGGCGTGGGAGCCTTGAATAAGAAAGGCGGCGAGCAACATTCTGGCGTGGTCGGCATTTTTTAGTAACGTCCAATAATTTACCGAATTTTCGCCCGCACTTTCCGCTTCGTCGTGGGGTTTTGGATGCGGATTAAGCATTAACAGCAAAGAATAGAACACGAAAAGTACGGTCAAAATCCAGATAATATTTTGTTCGCCGGTGAAACGGATAAGCTGCCCCACCGCAACCAGGGCGAGAGTAAACGCCAGCGAACCGAGCAGGCGCGCTTTGCCGTAATCCAGTTCCAGCTGTTTTTGCCAGGTGGCGGCGAGGCTGTCGGTTAACGGCATGCCGGCGGCGTTCAACATACTGAAAATGCCGATACTGACAGACAGCCACCAGAAATTTTGTGCCGTCAGCGCCATTATGCAAGTCATGCCCACCATAGACCAGGCGATCAGCCGCAAAGCGGTGAAAAGCTGATGGCTGTGTTTAATCATTCGCCCGAAGAAAAAGCTGCCGATAAAGCGAAAAAAATAGGAAGAAGACAGAATGATGCCGATAAATTGCGGATCGTAAGCGTGGGATTTCACCCACACCGGCAGGTAAGGTACCAGCACGCCGTAGGCAAAAAAATAGCCGAAAAAAGCCAATGCCAGCCAGTTGAACGGAGAGAGTCGCATCAAAATAATTTTTCCATTTCCTGTGAACGGGCAACGCAGGCCTGCATGGCAAGTTGCACGGTTTGCGCGAATTGACGTTCGTTGAACACCGCCAGTGCGGCAGCCGTGGTGCCGCCCTTGGACGTGACGTTTTCGCGCAAAACGGTAAGCGGCGTTTGCGGATTTTCAATCGCCATTTTTGCGGCTCCTAAAGCGGATTGCTGAATCAGTTCACGCGCCTGTTGATCGTTTAATCCCATCGCTAATAAAGCTTGCTGCATGGCTTCCATAAACAGGAAAAAATAAGCGGGACTGGAGCCGGAAGCGGCGGTGACGCTGTGCATATCCGATTCGTTTTCCACCCAACAGATTTTTCCCACCGCTTTCAGCAGCGATTCGGCCTGTCGTTTTAATTCGTCGGGCACGGACGGCGGCGCGAACAAGCCGGACATGCCGGCGGAAACCAAGGCGGGCGTATTCGGCATGACGCGAACAATATGGCGAACCGTAGGAAAAAGTGCGGTCAATTTTTTCACTGAAATTGCCGCCATAATGGAAATCAAAAATTTATCGGAAAAATCGACCGCACTTATTGTTTGCGCGAGTGTCGACGCGCCTTGCGGTTTCACGGCAAGCACCACAATTTCCGCCTGTTCGGCGGCGGTTTGTGGATCTTGTGTAACCCGCACGCCTTGAGCCGCGAACAACTCGCGTTTGGCCTGGTTGCGGTCGCAAACGGTAATTTTGTCGGCAGGGTAGCCCTGTTTTAACAAACCGAAGACGATAGCTTGCGCCATATTGCCGCCGCCGATAAAAGAGAGGAATTTATGTGACATGGTTTCAACCGTTTTTTATTTTCTTAAATGTAGATCACATTCTAATGAAATTTAGAAAAAACTAAACCCTGAGTTTAGTATTCTTTTCAGGATTTATGATAGACTACCGCCCAGATTCGCCAATCGGCTTTAGGAAATAAATGTATGAACGCTTTTTTAAATTTATACCGTAAAACTTTAGCATGGCCGTTGTCTTTTTGGGTGAAAGACAACCCGATTCCCAGTCATCCTATTGAAGAACTGACGCTCAATATCGAGCAACCTATCGTTTATGTTTTGCCTTATACGTCGCAGACTGATTTGGTGGTGTTGCGGAAAAACTGCCTCAGCCTGGGCTTGCCGGATCCTTTTCAGGATAACCGTATCGAGGGCAAAGTGCTGCCGCGTTATGTGTTTTTAGACGAAGGTCATCAATTTTTTAAATCGAAAGGCGCCAAAAAAGAAACGGAGAAGATTTTCAAAAACTATCTGGAATTGCACCGCACTTTGCCGGATTTGGACGTGCAGGTGGTGCCGGTTTCGGTGTTATGGGGCCGTTCTCCGGGGCGCGAGGACAAAGGCTTACCGAAATTGCGTTTGTTGAACGGTTTGCAGAAAACCATCGCGGCGATTTGGTTCGGGCGGGATACTTTCGTGCGTTTTTCCCAGGCCATGTCCATGCGTTACATGGTGAATGAATACGGCGAGGATGAGAAATTAGCGCAAAAACTGCCGCGTATTGCCAAAATGCACTTCGCCAAACAACGGATTTCGGCGACGGGCCCGCGTTTACCGAATCGTCAGGCGATGTTTAACAAATTGTTGCAACATCCGGCCGTGTTGCAGGCGATCGAAGATGAAGCCCGTACCAAAAATATGTCGAAAGAGAAAGCCCGTAAAGAAGCGAAAAAAATTCTGGATGAAATTGCCGCCGACACCAATTACGGCAGTTTGCGCATTGCGGATCGATTCTTAGGCTGGTTGTGGAATAAGCTTTATCAGGGCATTGAAGTGGAACATGCCGATCGGGTGCGCCGTCTGGCGCTGGAAGGACACGAAATCGTGTACGTGCCTTGTCACCGCAGTCATATCGATTATTTGTTGCTTTCTTATGTGTTGTATCATCAGGGCTTGGTGCCGCCTCATATCGCGGCGGGTATCAATCTGAACTTCTGGCCGGTGGGACGTATTTTCCGAAGCTGGGGCGCCTTTTTTATTCGCCGTACGTTCAAAGGCAATCGCCTGTATTCCACGCTTTTCCGCGAATATTTGGGCGAACTGTTCCATCGCGGGTATTCCGTGGAATATTTTATTGAAGGCGGACGGTCGCGCACCGGGCGTTTGTTAACGCCGAAAACGGGGATGATGTCCATGACGTTACAGGCGTTACAGCAGGGCCAAACCCGTCCGATTTCCATTGTGCCGGTGTATGTGGGATACGAACACGTACTGGAAGTGGATACCTACGCGAAAGAATTACGCGGTGCCGAAAAAGAAAAGGAAAATGCGGGCTTAGTGTTACGGGTAATTAAAAAATTGCGTAATCTCGGACGCGGTTTCGTGAATTTCGGCGAACCGATTACGCTGAACACGTATTTAAATCAACATTTTCCGGAATGGAAAAACGAAGAGCAGGAAGAACGTCCGCTTTGGTTTAACAAAGCGGTGGATTCCATTTCTCATCAAGTGATGGTGAATATCAATAAAGCGGCAGCGGTGAATGCCATGAACTTAACGGGCACCGCTTTGCTGTCTTCCCGCCAACGTGCGTTGTCGCGCGAACAGTTGCTGGAACAGCTGGAAAGCTATCAGCAATATTTACTGAACGTTAGCTATTCCGATGATATTCTGGTTCCTACCGCTCCGCCGAAGGAATTGCTCGATCACGTGCTGGGACTGGACCGGGTAGGAATTCTTATTGAAAAAGACAACTTTGGCGAATTAGTTCGGCTGGAACGTAATCACGCGGTTCTCATGACCTATTACCGCAATAATATTCAACATTTACTCGTGTTGCCGTCTTTGGTGGCGAGTATTGTTCTGCATCACGAATCCATTCAAAAAGACTTGGTGATTGCCGCGGTGGAAAAACTTTATCCGTTTTTAAAAGCCGAGCTTTTCATGCACTTACCGCTAGAAGCGTTGCCTGAAAAAGTGGAACGCATTATTGCGGAACTGCATCGTCAGCAACTGATTAAGCTGAATGAAAACGTGCTGAGTATTAACCGCCCGCGGGTGCGCACGTTGCAGTTGTGGTCGGCGGGGATGCGTGAAATTTTACAACGCTATTTGATTACGGTTGCCATCCTGTTGCAAAATCCGACCGTTTCACGGGGCATGCTGGAGAAAGAAAGTCAGTCTATCGCGCAACGTTTATCCGTATTACACGGCATTAATTCGCCGGAATTTTTCGATAAAGCGGTGTTTTCTACTTTTATCGCAAGTTTGAAAGACAACGGCTATTTCGATACGGCGGGCGAAGCGGATGTCGCGAAATTGCAAGGCATGGCGGATATTCTTGAACACGTAATTTCCGCAGAAATTAATTTAACCATTAAAAGTGCGGTGGAAACCGCGATGGATTTGGATGATATTGAGAGCGAATAAACGGTGAAAGATTCGGCATTAGTGGAACTTTTTCTTAACGATATTTGGTTGGAAAAAGGGCTGTCTGAAAATACGATTCAATCATACCGGTTGGATTTGACCGCACTTTGTGATTGGCTGCTGGCGCACAATTTGTCGTTAATCTCACTGGATGCCGTGGATTTGCAAGGGTTCTTGGGGCAACGGGTGGAAGCGGGGTATAAAGCCACCAGTACCGCCCGTTTGTTGAGCGCCATGCGAAAATTATTTCAATATCTTTACCGTGAAAATTATCGCACGGACGATCCCTCGGCGACATTGAGTTCGCCCAAATTGCCGGGGCGCTTGCCGAAATATTTAACGGAGCAGCAGGTGAGCGATTTGCTCAGCGTGCCAAGCACCGACATACCGCTGGAATTACGGGATAAAGCGATGCTGGAACTGCTTTACGCCACCGGTTTGCGGGTGACGGAACTGGTTTCTCTGTCCATGGATAACATAAGTTTGTCGCAAGGCGTGGTGCGGGTGATTGGTAAAGGCAATAAAGAACGCATTGTGCCTATGGGCGAAGAAGCGGCTTATTGGGTGGGCGAATTCATTCGTTACGGTCGTTCGATGTTGCTGAACGGACAAAGTTCGGATGTGGTTTTTCCTAGCAGACGGGCTGTGCAAATGACGCGTCAGACCTTCTGGCACCGCATTAAATATTATGCCGTATTGGCGGATATTGACAGCGACAGCCTGTCACCGCACGTATTGCGGCACGCTTTCGCCACCCATTTGGTGAATCACGGCGCGGATTTGCGCGTAGTGCAAATGTTGCTGGGACACAGCGATTTATCCACCACCCAGATTTACACCCACGTGGCGAAAGAGCGGCTCAAACGTTTGCACGAAAAATTTCATCCGCGCGGCTAACCGTTTTAGAAAATAGAAAAGTGCGGGCAAAAAATTTAACGTTTTTTGCCCGCACTTTTGTTTTTTGCGTCTGATTTTCGGGTTTATAATTAAGCCACGATACCGAATTTTTCTTTCATTAGCGCTTCGAAATCTGTGCAACCGCCAATAGGTTTCTCATCGATAAAAATTTGCGGCACGGTTTCAACCGGTTTGCCGACGGATTTTGATAAATCTTCTTTAGTGATGCCTTCCGCATGAATATCCACGTAGCGATAGTCGAAATCCGCCACTTCGTTTTTCAATTTTTCCGCTAAATTTTTTGCGCGAACGCAATAAGGACAACCCGGACGGCCAAAAATCACTGTAAACATAGTTTTCTCCTTGAATGAATTTTCCCGTATTTTACCGATTCGTGATAAAAGAAAAAAGCGGTTTTCGCCGAATAGTCCGATTGATATTTCGTATCAAATTGACGACGAAGATCACAAAACGGGCAAAATGTGAAGATTTTTGACCGCACTTTAGCGTAAGATGTCGGTACAGGCTAAAAAGAGGAGGTACGTCGATGATTATTTATTTACATGGCTTTTCTTCAAGTCACGCCAATGATTACGGAAAACTGATGCAGCTGCGTTATATTGACGAAGACGTGCATTTCGTTAATTACAGCACCATGCATCCCCGGCACGATATGCAGCATTTGCTGCAGGAAGTGCATAAACTGATTTCCCGCAGCCCGGATAAATCACCGCTGATTTGTGGCTTGGGGCTGGGCGGTTACTGGGCCGAACGGATTGGTTTTTTGTGTGGAATTAAACAGGTTCTGTTTAATCCGGATTTGTTTCCGAACGAAACTTTGCAGCATAAAATTGATCGACCGGAAGAATTTGAAGACATCAAAACCAAATGCGTCAGCCATTTCCGCGAGAAAAACAAAGGTCGTTGTCTGGTGTTTCTGGCCAGTCTTGATAACCATATTAACGCCAATCGTACGGCGGACGAACTGGTGCCTTATTACGATATCGTGTGGGATGACATTGAAACCCACGAGTTCGATAAAATCGCTCAGTATGTGCTGGCGATTAGAGATTTCAAAAATAAAGATTGAAAGCCGAGAAAACAACAAGCCCGCATATCGAGGCGGGCTTGTCCGTTAAAACAGCGTTAATAAGGCTTGCACCGGATGTTTGAGCGTTTGCCCTTCAAAGCGTTTTACCTGACTGCGGCAGGAATAACCGGTGGCCAGGCAATATTCGGGATCTTTGCCGGTCAGTTTTTCGCGCCAGGATGCGTCATAAATGGCTTTCGACATGGACTGATTTTGCACTTCGTGTCCGAATACGCCCGCCATACCGCAACAGCCTACATTTTGAATCTGCAGATTTTCGCCGAAGGCAGAGAAAATCAGTTGCCATTCTTTCGGGCTGGTCGGCATAGCCGTAGCTTCCGTACAATGCGGAAATAAATGCCATTCATGACAAGTGCGGTCAGATTTTTGCCATTTTTTTACCGCACTTTGCAGGTGTTCCGACGACAATTGAGAGCGCAGCCATTCATGGGCGGTAAGGACGTGGAAATCGCCGCGGGCGGCGCCCAACACTTCTTTATATTCGTCGCGGTAAGACAACACAATCGCGGGATCCACCCCGACCAGCGGTAAATCCAGTCTGGCCACGCGATTCAGCATTTCCGCCTGATTTCTGGCGGTGCGCGCAAATTGTTTTAAGAAACCTTTAATATGTTGGGCTTTTCCGTTCGGTTTGAACGGCAGCAAAATCGGTTGATAGTCCAGTTTTCGGCACAACGCCATAAAATCCGCCACTACTTTGGCGTCATAATAAGACGTCCAAGGATCTTGCACCACCAACAGCATGTTTTCTTTTTCCGCTGCACTCAGTTTTTCCAGTTGTTCTAAGGATTTTCCCTGATATCCGATTTCCACCAACTGAGTTTGCAGATTCGGTATGGAAAGTAACGGTAAATCCGTCATGCCGACGGTTTTTTCCACCGCGTTTTGTACGATTTTATTTCTGACAAAAAAATTGAAGAACTGCGGCGCTTTGGCTAAATAAGGTGCGACGGTTTCCAGATTCGCCACCATATAATCTTTTGCTGGTCGCAAGTAACGCTGGTGATAGAAATAAAAGAATTTTGAACGGAAGCTTGCAACATCGATTTTGATCGGACATTGACTGGCGCAGGCTTTGCAGGCAAGGCAAGTGTCCATTGCCGCTTTTACTTCGTGAGAAAAATCGTATTCTTTCTTTTTATTGAAGCTGTTTTTTATTTTTTGTACGAATTCGGACAGCTTGACTTCCACATTACGAAAATCCAATTGTTCCGGCGAGACGTTTTCGTTCGCCATTAAACGTAACCATTCGCGTACCATAGCGGCGCGTCCTTTCGGGGAAAATACGCGATTGCGGCTGACTTTCATGGAAGGGCACATGGTGCTGTGAACATCGAAGTTAAAACACAGGCCGTTGCCGTTGCAGTTCATGGCTCCGCTGAATTCTTCGCGCATTTTGATCGGAATTTGGCGATCCTGATCCGCCCGCATCGGCGACAGTATGTCATAAAGCGGCACGTCGGAACCCAGCGCGGAGCAGATTTTGCCCGGATTCAGACGATTATGCGGATCGAACAGAAATTTGATGTAACGCAATTCCTGCCATAATTCCGGGGTGAAGAATTTCTCGCCGTAATGGGAACGCACGCCTTTGCCGTGTTCGCCCCAGATTAAACCGCCGTATTTGCGGGTAAGTTCGGCCACTTGATCGGAAATATGTTTAAACAGTTTCACCTGTTCTTTGTCGGTTAAGTCCAGCGCGGGACGAACGTGCAACACGCCGGCGTCCACATGCCCGAACATGCCGTATTGCAAATGGTGCAGGTCAAGTAATTCGCGGAATTCCAGAATGTAATCGGCGAGATTTTCCGGCGGCACGCAAGTGTCTTCGACAAAAGCGATAGGTTTTTGGGCGCCTTTGGCGTTGCCCAGTAATCCCACCGCTTTTTTGCGCATGGCGTAAATCCGTTCAATAGAAGGTAAATCCGAAGTGATTTGATAACCGATGATGTTGTCTTCGCCGTTTTTGATTTTTTCGTCTAAAGCGCGGCAAAGTGCGGTCACATTTTGCTGAATTTTTGCATGATCGCCGCCTGCGTATTCCACAATATTCAAACCCAGAATCGGCTTGTCTTCTTCCTCTGTTAACAGGTCTTTAACGGAATGCCATACAATGTCTTCTTTGGCTAGTCCCAATACTTTACTGTCCACGGTTTCCACCGAAAGTGCATTAGCGTTGACCATAAAAGGCGCGTTACGCAGAGCGGCGTTGAAAGAACTGTATTTCACATTAATCAGGGTGCGGAATTGCGGAATCGGCGTTAAATCCAATACGGCTTCGCAAATAAAGGCGAGGGAACCTTCGGAACCGGTCAGAATGCGGGTGAGATTGAATTCCGTTTCGTCCTGATTAAAGACGTTTTTCAGATCATAGCCGGTAAGAAAACGGTTGAGTTGCGGCAAGTCGCGGATGATGGTTTGTCGCTTTTCCCGAGTGCGGGTGAAGATTTCTTCATGCAGACGACGACCAAGTGCGGTCAAATTTTGCGGTAAATTTTTGGAAAAACCGTCGGTTTTGATCGCCCTTGTTTCAAGAATTTCGCCGTTAATCAATACGGCTTTCAGACCGAGCACGTGATCGGAAGTTTTGCCGTATTGCAATGAACCTTGTCCCGATGCGTCGGTGTTAATCATGCCGCCCAAAGTGGCGCGATTACTGGTGGACAGCTCCGGTGCAAAAAATAAGCCGTACGGTTTCAAATAACGGTTGAGCTGATCTTTCACTACGCCGGCCTGTACCCGAACCCAACGTTCTTTCACATTCAGCTCGAGAATGCTGTTCATGTGGCGAGATAAGTCCACAATAATATTGTTATTCAGCGATTGTCCGTTGGTTCCCGTACCGCCGCCGCGCGGTGTGAAGGTGAGCGATAAATATTTTTCCTGCTGTCCTAATTTGGTCAGCCGCACTACATCCGCCACCGATTTGGGAAATAAAACCGCCTGGGGCAACATTTGGTATACGCTGTTGTCCGTGGCAAGGCTTAAACGATCTGCATAATTGGACGCGATATCGCCTTCAAAGGCCTGTTTTTTTAAATCGGCTAAAAAATCTACCACTAAAGGCGTAATTTGGGGGATATTTTGTAAACGGGGGAGCATAAATCATCACTCATATAAAAAGAAACTGATGAGATTTTAGCATAAGCAAAAGCGTAGTGATATTTTTTGCTGCCAGAATTTTTAGGGCGTATTTTGCGCTATTTAATGAATGATCGTTCAGAAATATGGTTCTTTTGCTCAAAAAATAACCAAAAATAAGAAAAAAAAATTGATTTTCTATTTATATGGTAGATAATACGCACACTTTTGAAGCATTTTTGCGTTTTTATCATTTGCTCGAAAATGTGAATCTGCCAAAAGATGTTTGGGGTAAAGTCATCCCTTTCCGAACGGTGTCTTAGATGTGGAATGAAGAAAAAAGTTCACTTTTTTATCAAAAACATTTAAGATAAACACATAATACAGGCAACTGTATTAGGATTTCAGCTATATCAGCTGATAATTTTTTAATTAAGATGACTAAAATTTAAAAGAGGATCATCACAATGAAAAAAACAGCAATCGCATTAGCTATCGCTGGTTTAGCAGCAGCATCAGTTGCGCAAGCAGCTCCACAAGAAAACACATTCTACGCTGGCGCCCGTGTGGGTTGGTCAGCAATGCACCATGGTTTAGAGCGTGCATTCGGTGAAGATGGTTTCAACCGTAACTCTGTAACTTACGGTGTATTCGGTGGTTACCAAATCTTAAACCAAAACAATTTTGGCTTAGCAGCAGAATTAGGTTATGACTACTTTGGTAAAGCCAAAGCATCAGCTCAAGATGACCAAGGCTATCATGTAGCTCATGGTGCAAGCTTTGCATTAAAACCAAGCTATGAAATTTATCCGGATTTAGACGTTTACGGTAAAGTCGGTGTTGCATTAGTTCGCAACATGTACAAAGATGATGTTGGTGAGAAATTCAACAAAACTAAACCTTCTTTAATTTTAGGTGCAGGTGTTGAATACGCAATTCTTCCTGAATTGGCAGCACGTTTAGAATACCAATGGTTAAGCAAAGCAGGTAACTTAGATTCTGCTTTAGAAAAAGCTGGTTACTATGGTGCTGACGCACGTTACAGCCCGGATATCCACTCTGTAACTGCCGGTTTATCTTACCGTTTCGGTCAAGGTGCAGCACCGGTTGCAGCTCCTGAAGTTGTAAACAAAACTTTCACTTTAAACAGTGATGTTACTTTCGCATTCGGTAAATCAACATTAAAACCTGAAGCTTCTACAACATTAGACGGTATCTATAGCGAAATCGCTCAAGTGTCTAATCCGGCAGTAGCGGTTAACGGTTATGCTGACCGTATCGGTAAAGATGCAGCTAACTTAAAACTTTCACAACGTCGTGCTGAAACAGTAGCTAACTACTTAGTTTCTAAAGGTGTTAACTCTAACGCAATTACAGCAACTGGTTACGGTGAAGCAAACCCTGTAACTGGCAACACTTGTGATTCAGTTAAAGGTCGTAAAGCATTAATCGCTTGCTTAGCACCGGACCGTCGTGTTGAAGTTCAAGTTCAAGGTAACAAACAAGCTACTATGTAATTTGGACTTATCTAAGTGATTAGATAAATCAATTTAACAAAGACCTAGACCTCGGTTTAGGTCTTTTGTCATATAAGATTATTTTATCTATAGGAATAGAAAAATGAAAAAATGGTTAGTCGTGATTATTGTTGCAGTCATTGCCGGTTTTATGTTGATGTCGAGCTACAATAGTTTAGTAAAAGCGGAAGAAGAAATCGATTCCGTTTGGGCAAATGTTGAGACGCAATATCAACATCGTTCGGATTTAATTCCGAATTTAGTGAATACCGTAAAAGGTCAGGCAAATTTTGAGAAAGAAACCCTTACCAGCGTAATGGAAGCACGCGCCAAAGCGACTCAAACCAAAATTGATCCGGCGAATTTAACGGAAGAACAATTGGCGCAATTCCAACAAAATCAAAACCAAGTGGGTTCGGCATTGTCCCGTTTGTTGGTGACGGTTGAGAAATATCCCGAATTAAAATCCGGCGAAGCGTTCATGACGTTACAAGCGCAGCTTGAAGGGATGGAAAACCGTATTAATGTTGCGCGTAATAAATTTAACGAGGCGGCAAAAGTCTATAATGCGAAAGTACGGACTTTCCCGACCAAATTAGCTGCAATGATTTTCGGATTCAAAGAAAAACCTTACTTTAAATCCGTATCCGGTGCGGAAAACGCGCCATCCGTTAATTTCCAATAATTGCTGAGAGGTGCGTGATTGCGCACCTTTTTCTTATAAAGCGAGAAAATTATGTCTTTATTTTCCCGAATTCCTTTCGATAAACAGCTCATTGAACGGGCAATTGTCAAATTAGAGCAACAAACTTCTGCCGAATTGCGGGTATATATTGAACGTTATTTGAAAAATATGCAGGTTTTAGACCGCACTTTGCAGGTGTTTGACGAGCTTGAAATGGGCAAAACCCAAGCGCGCAACGCCGTGCTGATTTATATTGCTCATAAAGATCGTCAATGTGCGGTTATCGGCGATATCGGTATTCATCAGTTTGTTGGCAACGAATTCTGGCAACAGACGACGGACGCCATGATTGCCCGATTTAAACAGGATAACTACACCGATGGTGTGGTAGAGGCAATCCAAAAAATTGCGAAAGAACTGGCGGCACATTACCCGAATCGTCCGGATGATGTGAATGAGTTACCGAACGAGGTGATTATTCATGAATAAATGGTTAAAAAGTGCGGTCATTTTTTGCGTAGTTTTTTTCTCAAGCCTGGCTTCGGCGGTGGATTTCCCGAGTTCGCCGAATCCGTTTCGTTATGTGAACGATTATACTCATACGTTGACGGAAAACGAAAAAAATGCGTTGGAAAACAAGCTGATTCAATACAGCCGGGAAACCAGTTCGCAAATTGCCGTAGTGCTGATTCCGACTACCGGCGAATATGACATTTCTCAATACGCCTTTGAATTGGGAGATAAATGGGGAATCGGTCGTAAAAACGACAATAACGGCGTATTGATGCTGGTTGCGAAAGATGATCGCAAAGTCTTTATTGCCACCGGGCAAGGATTGGAAGGGGCTTTGCCCGATGCTTTTTTGTCACAGGTGATTCGTAAAGTTATGCTGCCTAACTTCCGTCAGGAATTCTATGCAAACGGTATCAGCAAGGCATTGGATTACATCATTGCGGCAAGCAAAGGCGAATTTGCGCCGCAAGCGCAGGAAGAAAATACGGCTGACGAATACATTCCGTTTATCATGATTGCGTTGTTCGTGTTTTTTGTGATTCTGGCGGAATGGAACTGGCGTAGAAAACCTTATATCAGCCCGACGTCAAATCATAACAATTTGCAAAATGCGGCAATTATCGCTTCTATGATTGAAAACAGCCGGCGTAATCGTCGCGGTGGCGGAGGTTTCGGAGGCGGTTTCGGCGGAGGCTCCGGCGGTGGTTTCGGTGGCGGCGGCTTTGGCGGCGGCGGTGCCGGCGGAAGTTGGTAATACTTTATAAATGCGCTTGGTTTCTCAAAAACTTGTGCTAAAATGACCGCACTTTACCGAATCGTAACAACAAGGAAACAGAATGGAAACATTAGATAAAATCAAAAAGCAAATTGCAGAAAATCCGATTTTAATTTATATGAAAGGCTCGCCGAAATTACCGGCATGCGGTTTCTCCGCTCGCGCAGTGGAAGCGTTAATGAATTGCCAGGTGCCGTTCGGTTACGTGGATATTTTACAACATGCGGATATTCGTGCCGAATTGCCGAAGTTTGCGAATTGGCCGACATTCCCGCAATTATGGGTGGAAGGCGAGTTAATCGGCGGTTGTGATATCGTGCTGGAAATGTACCAGGCGGGTGAATTGCAAACTTTATTGAAGGAAGTGGCGGAACGTCATGCCGCGTAACTTCCGATTTGAATGAAAATGGCAGCGAATTAACGCTGTCATTTTTTATGGAAATTGAATCCGTGAAATTATTCGGAGAGTTAACGGTAATAAAAAGCGATGAGAATTCATCGCTTTTTACATGATTAAATTTTGAGAATGCGGAATTAGAACCCTTCTTCAAAATCTTCTTTTTCAACCACTTTAACTTGCATATGCTCGCGTTTCAAACCGAGATCATAGGCGATAGAAATTGCGACGAAGATGGATGAATAAGTACCGAATGCAATACCGATTAATAATGCCAATGAGAAGCTGTAAATCGTCGGACCGCCGAACGCCAATAAGGCGATAACCACGAATAAAGTGGTAACGGACGTCATCATTGTTCTCGATAAGGTTTGCGTTAACGAGATATTAATGATTTCATCGCTTTCCAACCGTCGGATTTTACGGAAGTTCTCACGTACACGGTCGAATACCACGATACTGTCGTTGAGCGAGTAACCCACCACAGATAAAATTGCCGCCACGAAGGTTAAATCCATTTCAATCTGTAAGAAAGAGAAGATGCCCAATGTCACAATCACGTCATGGGCTAAGGCCAGGACACCGCCGGTGCCTAAACGCCATTCGAACCGTAAAGCGACATAACCTAATAAAAGCACTAATGTGGCGAGCGTGGCATAAACGGCGCTTTGCGCCAACTCATCACCCACATTCGGACCTACGAATTCCACGGATTTGATCGCGATATCGGCATCAAGTGCGGTCATAATTTCTTTGATTTTTGCCCCGATTTGCGCATCGCCGGCGGCTGCCGGCAGACGGATCATGACATCGCTGGTTGAACCGGTGGTTTGCACCAATGCGCTTTCAATACCGTTTTGATTTAACGTTGCCCGAACTTTGTCAAGATCCGCAGGGTGAGAGAAATGGGTATCGATAACCACGCCGCCGGTAAAATCCAGTCCCCAGTTAAAACCTTTGGTAAAAATGAAGAAAAAGCAGGTTGCCGTTAATAAAATCGAGAAAAGATAACCCCATTTCCGATATTGCATGAAATGCACTAAGTTGAAGGGCAAACCGACGCCTTTATATTCGTGCTTTTGTTTTATTGAACTCACAATATGTTCTCCGCACTAAATTAATAATTTTTCAACACGTTTGCCGCCGTAAATCCAGTTCACGAGCATACGTGTGCCCGTAATCGCGGTAAACATGGAAATCGCCACCCCTAATGACAAGGTGATGGCAAAGCCTTTAACCGGACCTGTACCCACTGCGTACAGAACGATAGAGGTTAAGATCGTGGTTAAGTTGGCATCGAAGATAGATGTCCAGGCGCCGTTATAACCTTCGTGAATGGCTTGTTGAATCGGACGGCCGTTACGAATCTCCTCTTTGATTCGTTCGAAAATCAGCACATTGGCATCCACCGACATCCCCACGGATAAAATAATCCCTGCGATACCCGGCATGGTGAGCGTTGCGCCCGGTAATAACGACATCAAACCGACCACCAGAATCATGTTAGCACACAGCGCCAGACTGGCGATAAGACCGAACAGTTTGTAATAAGCTAAACAGAATAGAATGACGATAGCCAAGCCCCATAGACCGGCTTTCAGCCCTTGTTCCACATTTTGTGCACCCAGTGACGGTCCGACCGTTCGTTCTTCTACGATTTGAATCGGCGCAATTAACGCACCGGAACGGAGCAATACGGAAAGATTTTGCGCTTCCGCCATGGTGCCGGAACCGGTGATCTGGAAGTTACTGCCGAAACGCCCCTGAATGGTCGCCACACTGATAACTTCTGCGTGTTTTTCTAAAATCACTTTGCCGTTTGCGTCTTTTTTACCGGAATCCTTGTATTCAACGTACAGGGTTGCCATCGGTTTTTTCAAATTCAGCTTGGTGATTTGCGACATAATATCGCCGCCTTCCGCATCAAGAGTCACGCTGACTTGAGTACCGCCCGTTTGGTTATCGATACCGGCGGAAGAGTTGATAATATGTTCGCCGCCCAGCATGGATTTCTTGAATAACGCCACAGGCGTACCGTCTTGTTGATATTGAATTTCGGTGTCCGACGGAACAATATTACGGCGCATGGCTTCAGGCGTCACATTGGTATTGACCAAACGGAATTCCAGCGTAGCCGTCGCACCTAGAATTTCTTTGGCGCGCGCCGTGTCTTGAATACCAGGTAATTCAACCACAATACGTTCGGCGCCCTGGCGTTGAATAACGGCTTCCGAAACACCCAGTTCGCCCACACGTTTACGTAAAATGTTGAGATTCTGCTCAATCGCGCTGTCGCGGGCTTCAATTAATGCCGCATCGGACAGTGAAAGGGAGATGGTGTTTTCGTTGGTATCCGTCACGGTTAAGTTCGGATGAGATTTACGCAATAACTGTAATGCCTGGAAACGCTGTTCCGGGTTGACTAAAGTCACTACCGAACTGTAATTTTCGCCGTTTCGTACGCCGGCATATTGAATTTTTTCTTTGCGCAGTTCGGTTTTAACGCTGTCCTGCAGTTGTTCCTGGCGTTTGCTTAACGCCGTATTCATATCCACTTCCATCAGGAAGCGTACGCCGCCGCGTAAGTCCAGACCCCATTTCATCGGGCTGCCGCCAATGCTGCTTAACCAGGCAGGCGTCGCCGGTGCCAGGTTTAACGCAACGGAATAACCGGTACCGAGTTTTTCAACGATTTTATCTTTGGCTAACAGCTGATCATTGGTGTTTTGAAAACGGGCTAAAATCGAGCCGTTTTCCAATACGATAGATTTGGTGTTAAGTCGGTTATCCGCCAACAGATTTTGCACGTCGGCTAACGTTGTCTCGTTCGCCTCGTGGCCGCGGGTACCGGAAATTTGTACGGCGGGATCTTCACCGTAAATATTTGGAAGGGCGTATAAAGCACCAATGGCGATCGTAAAGATCACCATTAGATTCTTCCATAAAGGGAAACGGTTTAACATAAGTTAAATACCTTTTGGAACGGATTAAAGCGTTTTGACTGAACCTTTCGGTAATACGGCCGCAATGTAGTTACGATGAATGGTGATTTCAGTATCGGCGTTCAATTGAATCACGATTTCATTGCTGCCTTCGGTAATTTTGCTGATTTTACCGACCACGCCGCCGGCGGTTAAAACTTCGGTTCCTTTGCTTAATGAAGCCATTAAATTTTTGTGTTCTTTATTCCGTTTTGCTTGCGGACGGTAGATCATAAAATAAAAAATCAAACCGAAAATCACAAAAATCATCAGCATTGACATCGGGCTACCTTGTTGAGCTTCCATGTTTTTTTCCTTTTTGTTAGTAAAATGAATGACAAATAGGCGGTTAAAATAGCATAAAATCGGCGGAATGTGAAAATGATCTTGCGCGGCGAGTAAAAATTTCGTGAAAATCGGCAATAAGATTATTCGTTTTTCCCGGGGCGTTGGTAAAACCGGCGTTCAAAAAACTTCGCTTTTTTGCCCGCACTTTTAAGCCGGATTCCCGTCGCTTAATTTTTGAATCCGCAATTTGAGATGCGCATCCGTATTTTCCAGCAACGTCAACGAACAGTTCTGCTGTTCGCAAAGCAGTTCCATGTCCTGCAAGGCGGTGCTGTGATTCATCAACAACGTGAGGCGGTCGCTGCGCGCTAATTTCGTCAGCGTTTGTTTAGCCATGATAAGCGGCAACGGGCAGAGATATTCGCGAAGATCCGATTGATAATCCATGCGCTAATCCAACTTGGCCCGTTCGAAACCGCAATGATGAAGCCATTCGCGCATAAACAGCAAATGTCCTTTGATTTCTCCCGAATTCGATAAATTATCGGGCATGCTTTGATATCCGGCGGTATATTGGAAAACCCGTTCCAAATGGTCGCGGTAGAGCACGCCTTGCGGGGCGAGCGGGCGCAATAGTTCGTCCTGCACAATCAGCTCCGCTTGCGGCGGAATATATTTCTGCACGGAGGAAATCATATCTTCGATCAGTATAATGGCTTGTTCCCATTCGCATTCGTCCGGGACGTCATGCAGAAATAGTTTTCCGACGCTGACGGGCAAGCTGTAACGATCGGTTTGCGTTGTGATCACCACATTGTTTTCTTCAATGGAAAGATAAACGGTTTGCTGCATATTGCCTCCGGAAGAAAAGAGTTCATAAAACAAATCTTAGGCGGATGAGCGGGGAATGTCTAGCGGATTGAAAAGTGCGGTAGATTTTTTCACAGTTTTTTAGGGTGAAGCGATACGTCCGGCGGGCTATTTGCGGATTTTTCTGCGTTCCGCCATAATTTTGCCCATGGCGGTTAATTGGTCCGCCGGAATATGTTTTTGTCCTAATTCAAACAAGGGTTCTTCCAGCGCGATATGGCGCGCATAGGCGGTGCGATAATCATCCAGTAGATTTTGTTCGACGTCGGTACGTTTTTCGTCAATCAGTTCCTGCAGTTGAACGCCTAATTGCGCCCAGATTTTGTGAATGCCGACATGTTCCGCTTCAAGCTTCAATATATCGGCTTTGGCTTGCGGTACATAGCGCAAAAGGGCGGGGAAAAAATCCGTTTCTTCGTCTTCGTGGTGCAGCGGTGCGGCGACATTAAAATAGGTAATGATTTGTTTAACGTCATTTTTAACCGCCTGATTTATCCCGTTTTTGGCTAAATAATCCGGCAGCATGCCCAGTTGCCGACAGAAATTCTTTACCCGACCGTGACAGGCAAACAGCATTTCGATAGGTTGCGCCCAACTGGCGGATTGAGCGTGGACGGTCGGTTGGATGTGGATCATATTCATTTCCTCTTAAAATGTTCCGCCCTTCGTTGGTGAAAAGGGCGGAGGAGATCAGGCTTTTTGCAACGGCGGTACGTCTTTGCCTATACGTGCGTAAAATTCCGTCACGAAATCATCAAAACGATCTTGTTCGATAGCGGTGCGGATTTCTGCCATTAAACGTTGATAATAACGCAAATTGTGAATGGTGTTTAAACGCGCGCCCAGAATTTCTCCGCATTTATCCAAATGGTACAAATAAGATTTGGTGTAATGCTTGCAGGTGTAGCAGTCGCAATGCGGATCTAACGGGCTAGTGTCGTCTTTATATTTGGCGTTACGAATTTTCACAATACCGTCGGTGACGAATAAATGTCCGTTCCGAGCGTTGCGGGTCGGCATGACGCAATCGAACATATCAATTCCGCGGCGCACGCCTTCCACTAAGTCTTCCGGTTTGCCTACGCCCATTAAGTAACGGGGTTTGTCCGCCGGTAACAGAGGCGTAGTGAATTCTAAAATACGGTGCATTTCTTCTTTCGGTTCGCCCACTGCCAAGCCGCCGATAGCGTAACCGTCAAAACCGATATTAACCAAGCCTTCGGCGGAGATTTTGCGCAATTCTTCGAAAGTTCCGCCTTGTACGATACCGAATAAAGCGTTTTTATTGCCTAATTCGTCGAAGTGCGCACGACTGCGTTGCGCCCAGCGTAACGACATTTCCATGGATTTTTTGGCATAATCGAAAGTCGCCGGGTAAGGCGTACATTCGTCGAAGATCATTACGATATCCGAGCCTAGATCATACTGAATTTCCATGGATTTTTCCGGGGAAAGGAAAATGCGTTCGCCGTTAATCGGATTCTGGAATTGTACGCCTTCTTCCGTAATTTTGCGTAATTTGCCTAAGCTGAACACCTGAAAACCGCCGGAATCCGTTAAAATCGGGCGATGCCATTGCATAAAATCATGTAAATCGCCGTGTTTACGCATCACTTCCTGCCCCGGACGCAGCCATAAATGGAAGGTGTTGCCGAGCAGAATTTCCGCACCGGTGGCGCGCACTTCTTCCGGCGTCATGCCTTTCACCGTACCGTAAGTTCCCACCGGCATAAAGGCCGGCGTTTCCACTTTAAATTCCCCTTGCGGGCGTTGGAAAATCAGTCGCCCGCGACGCGCGAGACCGTTGGTTTTGTCGAGTTCGTATTTCATTTTATCCTCTATCAACGAATAAACAGTTCGAAGACCTATTAAAAGAGCGGTATTCTAGCATAGAATTTGAAGAGGCTCATTTTTATCATGATATTTTGGCGTTAAACGGGATTTTTTGTTTTAGTTTGACGAAATACATTAGCAATGCGCTAAGGCTTTAACGGCGGAGTTGATAGGGCTTCTTATCTTTAAAAAAACTTCTGAAAAATCGCCCGCACTTTTCAGTGATAAAACCCTACACCGGAGTGTAGGGGTGAGTCGATTAATGATCAATTCGGCCGAATTTGCCGCTGTTGATGTCGTTGAACGCTTGCACGATTTCTTCTCTGCTGTTCATTACGAACGGGCCGTAACCGACAATCGGTTCGTTTAACGGCTCGCCGCTTAAAATCAGCAATTTGGCTTCGTTATTGGCTTCAATTTGCACATCGGCGCCGCTTTTTTCAAAGGTCACCAGTTCGCCGCGACGGGCGATTTCGTCACCGTTAAATTGAACGGTGCCGTCCAACACCAACACAATCAGGTTATGGCTTTCCGGCATGGCAAAAGTATGGGTTTTGCCGGCATTCATGCGTACATCCCACATATTGATCGGGCTGAAGGTGGATGCCGCGCCTTGAGTTTCCGCCAAATTGCCGGCGATAATGCGGGCGCTTCCGGCGTTGTCGGCCAGTTCGACGGTCGGAATTTCCGCCGTCGTAATGGCTTGATATTTCGGCGCCGTCATTTTATCTTTCGCCGGTAAATTCACCCAAAGCTGTACCATTTCAAACATTCCTCCCTGTGCGGAGAATTTCTCGGAATGATATTCCTGGTGCATTAAGCCGGAACCTGCGGTCATCCATTGTACATCGCCGGTACCGATGGTTCCGCCGCCGCCATAAGAATCCCGGTGGGATACTTCGCCTTGATAGGCAATGGTGACGGTTTCGAATCCGCGATGCGGATGTTCGCCCACGCCGCGGAAATCACTTTTGCGACCGCCGTCGAAATAACGCGGCGGGTTGTAGTCCATCAGCAGGAACGGATCAAGATTTTTATCGGTATCGTTATAACTGAACATGGATTGCACTTGGAAACCGTTACCCACCCAATGTTTTGCCGGGGCGGTGTGTACGTTTGCAACCTTTTTCATATTTTGCTCCTTTGTTAATTTTTTATTTGAGCGTTTATCTCTCAAAATTAATACGTATCGGGAATAAATATACAAAATGCGGATTTTTCCGAAAATGAAATACTTATCCCTTGAAATTTTTCGGTAATTCAGGGGCGACCAAACGTTTGAGTAAGGTACCCTGTAAGTCAATATCGCCGAAGCGCGGATGTCGGTTATTCCAGTCCGTCACGGCTTGTTCCAGAGCTTCTTTGCCGTCGGCCACAAAATTCCACCAAATCACCGTCGGATGCGGCAGCGGTTCGCCGCCGAGCAGCATGATATGGGAACCTTGTTCGGCCCAAAGTTGAAGCCCGTCGTCAGCGTGTGCGCAATCGGATAACACCACCAGTTCGTCGGCGCCGTAGCCTTTACCGTTGACTTCGATTTCGCCTTTTAACACCAAGATGCCGTATTCGAATGTCGGTTGGCGCTCGATATTGAAAGACTGCGCTTGTTTAAACTGCATATCGACACCGACTAAAGGGCTGAACTGCGTGGTCGGCGCTTGATGACCAAGATAATTGCCGGTGGTCAGAATATATTGAACGCCGTCTTGTTCCCACTCCGGCAATACGGGATAGTGTTCGAAATTAGGTTCGATTTCCTGATCCATCGGTAACGCAATCCACAATTGTACGGCGTGTAAATCATGCACGCCCTCGGGCGTTTGCTCGGTGTGACTGATACCGCGCTTGTCGCCGGTGCCCGCCGTCATTAAATTGACCTGTTTCGGTCGAATAAGCTGGCGATTGCCGAGACTATCCTGATGCCAGACCTCACCTTGCAGCATCCAAGTGAAGGTTTGCAGATTAGTATGCGGGTGAGAGCCAACCTGTAAGCCCGCAGAATCTTCCGCAAATTCCGCCGGGCCGGCATGATCTAAAAAACACCATGCCCCGACGGTTTTACGCCGGCTCTGAGGCAATAAACGCGCAACGGGGATGCCGCCTACGTCTTTGGTATTGGCGGTTAATTTATCAATACTCATATTTAATCCTTATTCACCCAATTAAAGAACGAAGCGGCAAATTTATCTAAAAATGCGCCGGTGCGCTCGTCAATGTCTAAGCTCGCCTTGCTTAAGTAAATTTCCGGCGCTATCAAAGTGTCGGCGCCGACCGCCTGTAAAATCTGACGCAAATGTACGCCGGCGTTAATGCCGCCGTAAGTGCCGGGAGAGGCGGTGACCACAGCGATTTTTTTATTGGTCCAAAGGTTCTGTCCGAACGGCCGGGTCGCAATATCCAAGATATTTTTTAAAGCCGCAGGGATGCTGCGATTATGCTCCGGCGAGACGATTAATACGGCATCCGCCCGTTTGAGCTGATTACGCACGCGTTCATAAGAGGGAACGACCTGTTCGTCCAAATCCTGGGTATAAAGCGGCAGATCATGGATTTGAATTTCTTCCGCTTGCACATCCGTCGGTGCATTTTTAAGAATGTGCTCGGCGATATGGCGGTTAACGGATTGACGGCTGAGACTGCCGACGATAAAAGCGATGTTGCGCATATAAAGTTCCTGTTGAAACGATTTAAGTTGTCATATTAATAAAGGCAGGATTTCCCCGCCTTTAAATTCATAAATGTTATTTTTGCATAAGCTTATTATAGCTGGTAATAAGATTACGGTAATCCGGAATATGGCTGGAGAATAACGCGCCCAAGCCTTCGATATCATTGCGCCAGTCGCGGTGTAATTCGCAGGCCGCACCGAACCAGGTCATCAACTGAACGCCCGCCGCTTCCATTCGGCGCCATGCCGAATCGCGGGTTAATTCGTTGAAGGTGCCCGACGCATCGGTAATCACAAAGACGTCATAACCTTCTTCAATCGCGGAAAGCGCGGGGAACGCTACGCACACTTCGGTGACGACGCCGGCGATAATCAATTGTTTTTTGCCGGTTGCTTTTACCGCTTTCACAAAATCTTCGTTATCCCACGCGTTAATGTTGCCCGGGCGAGCGATATAAGGCGCGTCCGGGAAGATTTCTTTCAGTTCCGGAACTAACGGACCGTTCGGACCGTCTTCAAAGCTGGTGGTCAAAATAGTCGGCAGACCGAAATATTTCGCTAAATCGGCGGTGGCCAAGACGTTATTTTTGAATTTGTCCGGCTCAATGTCGCGCACTAATGATAATAAGCCGGTTTGATGATCCACCAACAGCATTGCCGCGTCGTTTTTATCCAACCGAATGTAAGGTTTTTTGTTTGCCATTTTATTTTTCTCCTCATGTCTTGTTGCCGCACGAATAATTACCTAAAAGTGCGGTCGGTTTTTGCGAAGTTTTTTGTTACTGGCGTTCGGAATCCAGTTGTTCGTGATTATGTTCCACTTCACGGGCTTTCAGATAGCTTTCAATTAATAATTGATATTCCGGGAACACGGCTTCATACGCTTTCGCCCATTCTTCCGCATCCGAACGGTTCCAGGTTTGCTGAATTTCGGAACATACCGCGGCGGTATCCATCGGCACGGCACCGGCTTGTACGATACGGGCAAGCGTAATTTCCTGCGCCATTTTCGAATAAGTGCCGGAAGCGTCGATTACACAGAACACTTGATAACCTTCCGCAATCGCCGAAATTGCCGGGAACGCCATACATACGCTGGTGATGGTGCCCGCAATAATCAATTGTTTTTTGCCGGTCGCTTTAACGGCGGCGACAAAGTCGGGATTATCCCAGGAATTGATCTGCCCTTTGCGCGCTACATATTGCGCATGCGGAGCGGCCTGGTGAATTTCCGGAATTAACGGACCGTTCGGACCTTGCGGTACGGAAGCGGTAGTAATCACAGGCATTTTCGCCAAGGTGGCGACTTTTGCCAGAGTAACGGCATTGGCGCGCAGTTCGCGCACGTTTAAATCACGTACGGTATTGAACAAACCGCTTTGGTGATCGATAAGCAACATAGCTGCGTTGTTTGGGTCGATTTTAGGGGTGGCGCCGTTGAAATTAGCCGGTTGACTCATAATTCGTTTCCTCATAAAAAATTAAGCTAAAACTAAAATTGATGTCTAAAATTAAGACAAGAGCTATTATAATGATTAACGTTATTGCAACAAGACTGTATTTTGGAGCGGTAAGTTGCACTGATGGAACGGAGGAGTAAAGTGAACAATATCGATCTTAATGATATCCGCTTGTTTGTTACCGTTGTGCAGGCGGGCAGTTTAACGAAAGCGGCAAATTTGCTGAATATGCCGAAATCTTATTTAAGCCGCCACTTAACGCGTTTAGAACAGGATTTGGGCACCACGCTAATGGATAGAAGCCGTCAGGGAATCCTGTTAAACGAATTGGGGGAACGGTTTTATTTAAAAGCGCAGGATATGCTGCAAACCGTACAAACGGCGCTCGACAGCGTTCGCAGTAATCTGGAAGCGCCGCACGGTTTGTTAAAGATGTCCGTTTCTACCGAAGTGGGGCGCGGTTTTTTAATGTTTCATTTAGCGGAATACATGCGCCGTTATCCCGATGTGTCGCTGGAAATTCAAATCGACAATCATAAAATCAACTTGATACGGGAAGGCGTCGATATCGCGCTGCGTTTGGGCGATCCGAACAATAACAACGTCGTGGCGCGTAAATTATTCGATATTGAGTTGGGCTTATTCGCTTCAAAGGCGTACCTGGCAAAAGCCGGCATACCGCAAACGCCGCATGAATTGCACGGCCATGATTTATTATATAAATACGACGGTCCCGATTGGCATTTCAGCTATAAGCAACGCAGCGTTCATATTGAAGGCAAAAACAAGCTTTACAGCAACGATTTTAACCTGATTGGTCATATGGTCGGCGAAGATATGGGCATTGCCATGCTGCCTTGTTTTAATAATATGATTCGCCCCGATTGGGTTCGTCTGCTGCCCGAATGGAAAATAGCAAAGGTGCCGCTGTATGCCGTGTATTACAAAAACAGAGGCTCGGTTTTAACGGTGCGAAGTATGGTGGAATTTTTGTTGCAGAAAAGTTCCGTACCGCAACCGTAATTATTCTTTAGATTGTGGTACGGACGAATAAAAGTGCGGGCAAAAAACGATCGTTTTTCCGAATTTGAACGGACGGAATATTACGCCGTCCCCGCGACATTCGGATTTTTCGTAATAAACATCGCATCGCCGTAACTAAAAAATCTGTACCGATTTTCCACCGCACTTTTATAGGCGTTCATGGTGTTTTTATAGCCGGCAAAAGCGGAAACCAACATAATCAAGGTGCTTTCCGGCAGGTGGAAGTTGGTAATCAGACAATCGATAACGCGGAATTTTTTGCCCGGATAAATAAAAATTGAGGTATCGGAAAAATAAGGTTCGAGCAAATTTTGGCTCCCTTTTTCTTCCGCCGCCAACGCCGCACTTTCGATGGAACGCACGGAAGTGGTGCCGACCGCAATGACGCGTTTGCCCGCATTTTTAGTCGCCAACACCGCATCCACCGTATCTTGCGGCACTTCCGCATATTCCGCGTGCATCCGGTGATCTTCGATGTTATCCACGCGTACGGGCTGGAACGTGCCGGCGCCCACGTGCAGGGTGACAAAAGCGAAATTCACGCCTTTGGCTTTTAATCTCGCCAACAGTTCATCGTCAAAATGTAGCCCGGCGGTTGGCGCCGCCACCGCACCGGGAACCTTGTTATAGACGGTTTGATAACGTTCCTGATCCGCCTCTTCATCGGGCCGGTCGATATAAGGCGGCAACGGCATATGCCCGATTTTTTGCAGCACATCTAAAAGTGCGGTAGATTTTTCCGCAATTTTTAATTCAAATAAGGCGTCCTGACGACCAATCATCATCACTTTTACGCCCTTGCCTTCGCCCAGTTTGTCTTCGCCTAAAACGAGCTCTACGCCGATTTTCGGCGCTTTGGAGGAACGCACGTGCGCGAGAAACGTGGTTTCGGTTAAAATTCGCTCCACCAGAACTTCCACTTTCCCGCCTGAAATTTTGCGTCCGTACATGCGGGCGGGAATCACGCGCGTGTTGTTGAACACCAGCAAATCGCCTTCATGAATTAAATCGATGATGTCGGAAAAAGTGCGGTGAAAAATTTCGCCGTTTTCGCCGTTCAGCTGCAGCAGTCGGCTGGATGTGCGATCGGGTTTCGGATAACGGGCGATGAGCTCGTTAGGCAGGTCAAAATGGAAATCGGAAAGTAACATATCAAATCTAACGCCGGTACGGGTCGTTTCGCCCGTTGATTTACCATAAAAATGGCGGACGCATAAGTCCACCCCAAAATGCCCGTAGTCTAGTGGTTATTCCGCTTGAGTACAAGTAAAAACCTTTATTTTTCGCTAATTTTTCGCTAAAATCGCGCGGTTAATTTATCGCAAAATGAAATCGCCAAATGACTAAACAAGCCCAATTTTATCTCATCGAAACCGCACGGCCGCAGGGCGAACTTTCCGCCGTCGAAGCGCTGGCCTGCGATTTAGCCGCGCAGGCGTGGCGATTGGGTAAGCGCGTGCTGATCGCCTGCGAAACGGAAGAACAGGCGTTTGGTTTGGATGAAGCCTTATGGCAGCGCGATGCGGATGAATTCGTGCCGCATAATTTATCCGGCGAAGTTACCCATTTCGCTACGCCGATTGAAATCAGCTGGATTGGCAAGCGCAATGCGCAACGCCGCGATTTATTGATTTCGTTGCAAAATAATGTGCCGGATTTTGCCCGCACGTTTAACCATGTAATTGATTTTGTGCCGGCGGAAGAAGCACAAAAAGTACAAGCCCGCGAGCGTTATAAAATTTACCGCCGACTTGGATTTGCGATGGCGACGGAGAAGGCGTAAATGTGGCAAACAAAAACTTTCCAAAATCTGACCGCACTTGAACTGTGGAAAATCTATCGGCTGCGCGTGGCGGTGTTTGTGGTGGAGCAAAATTGTCCTTATCAGGAAGTGGACGAGTCGGATAAAAGTGCGGTACATTTTTGGCAGGAAATTGACGGCGAGATTCGCGCTTATTGTCGCATTATCGATACGCCTGATTGGGTGAAAATCGGTCGGGTAATTGTGGCGCCGGCAGCACGCGGAACCGGATTAGGGCGCGAGTTGATGTCGAATGCCGTTGAGACGGTTAAAACCCGGTTTCCAACCAAACCGGTTTATGTACAGGCTCAGGCACGCCTGCAGGATTTTTATGCCGCTTTTGGATTTAAAGCGATTTCCGATATTTATTTGGAAGACGGGATACCGCATTTGGATATGGTGTTGGAGAAATAAAATGACCAAGGCTGAAATTTTAGAAAAACAACGTCAGTTAGATAGTTTATTTTCTGCGTGGTTTGAAGATAAAAAAAAGCATGAAATGGTAGTTTATCGCCGTGAAAACGGCGATTTAATTGAGCATTATCCTGACGGCACAATAAAAGTGATTGAATATGCACAATAATTTAGCGATTTTTTATTGCGGAACGAATGGTGCGGGAAAATCTACATTACGTTCATTAAATCAAGACGTTGTGCAGATTGTGATTGATTCCGACCATATCGCAATGCAGATAAATCCGACAAACCCCCGTTTAGCGGATTTAGAAGCAGGTAGAAAAGCGATTGAATTATTTAAGTTTGCGATAAAAAATCAGATTTCATTTTCAATGGAATCCACGCTTTCGGGTAAATCCATTCTACAACGAATGAAAACGGCAAAGGAAAATGACTTTAAAGTTCGTTTAAATTATGTCGGCGTAGATAGCGTAAATATCAACATTGCTCGGGTGTGCGCAGGGGTGTTATCCGGCGGGCATTTTATTGATGAACGAACAATTAAAAATCGTTATACCATTAGTCGGGAACACTTAAACTCAGCTATTTCATTTTGCGATGAAGTCATTGTGTGAGTGAATCTATCCTAATTCACGAAGGCAAAAATTAGAGAAATCCATTTAAATATATGGATACGGATGAATTGTTAAAAGCATTAAAGCTAGATTTAAATAAACTTGAATGGCAACCATTCAGCGGATAACAAAGAGAAAAGATAAATGACAAAAAAACTAGAAATGGCAGATCGTTTCGACGCTTCGGCAGTCGAACAAGCCCTTTATAACCACTGGGAACAACAAGGATATTTTAGACCTTCTTATGATGCGGGTCGTCCGAGTTATTCCATTGCCATTCCGCCGCCGAATGTGACGGGTTCGTTACATATGGGACACGCATTCCAGCAAACGTTGATGGATACCTTGATTCGTTATCACCGTATGCAAGGCGATAACACCTTGTGGCAAGCGGGAACCGACCACGCGGGTATTGCTACGCAAATGGTGGTGGAGCGTAAAATTGCGGCGGAAGAAGGCAAAACCCGTCATGATTACGGTCGTGAAGCGTTTATTCAAAAAATCTGGGATTGGAAAGCTTATTCGGGCGGCACAATCAGCCAGCAAATGCGTCGTTTAGGGAATTCCATCGACTGGGAACGCGAGCGTTTCACCATGGATGAAGGCTTGTCTGAAGCCGTGAAAGAAGTTTTTGTTCGTCTGCATGAAGAAGGCTTGATTTATCGCGGTAAACGGTTAGTGAACTGGGATCCGAAATTACACACCGCTATTTCCGATCTTGAAGTGGAAAATAAAGAAAGCAAAGGTAGCCTGTGGTATTTCCGTTATCCTTTGGCAAACGGTGCGAAAACCGCAGAAGGCTTGGATTATCTGGTGGTGGCGACTACCCGTCCTGAAACCGTGTTAGGGGATACCGCCGTTGCCGTTCATCCGGAAGATGAACGTTATCAGTCGCTTATCGGCAAAACCGTGGTGTTACCGTTGGCCAACCGTGAAATTCCGATCGTAGCCGACGAATACGTGGATCGTGAATTCGGTACCGGTGTGGTGAAAATTACGCCGGCGCATGATTTTAACGACTATGAAGTGGGTAAACGTCATAATTTACCGATGGTAAACGTCATGACGTTTAATGCGGATATTCGCGAAGAACCGGAAATTATCGGCACGGACAGTCAACCGCTCACTACTTACGAAGCGGTGATTCCTGAAGATTATCGAGGCTTGGAACGTTTCGCCGCCCGTAAAAAAATCGTAGCGGATTTTGACGCTTTGGGTTTATTGGAAAAAATTCAACCGCACGATTTGAAAGTGCCTTACGGCGACCGCGGCGGCGTGCCCATTGAGCCGATGCTGACGGACCAATGGTATGTATCCGTTAAACCGCTGGCGGAAGTGGCGATTAAAGCGGTGGAGAACGGCGAAATCCAATTTGTGCCGAAACAATACGAAAACCTTTATTATTCCTGGATGCGTGACATTCAGGACTGGTGCATTTCCCGTCAACTTTGGTGGGGACACCGTATTCCGGCCTGGTATGACGAGCAAGGTAACGTGTATGTGGGTCGTTCGGAAGATGAAGTGCGGTCAAAAAACGGCTTAAATTCAAGTGTGGCGTTACGCCAGGATGAAGACGTGCTCGACACTTGGTTCTCGTCGGCGTTATGGACGTTCTCAACGCTCGGTTGGCCGCAGCAAACCAAAGAATTGGCGATGTTCCACCCGACCAGTGTATTAATCACGGGATTTGACATCATCTTCTTCTGGGTGGCGCGTATGATCATGATGACCATGCACTTCATCAAAGACGAAAACGGCAAACCGCAGGTGCCGTTCAAAACCGTTTATGTCACCGGCTTGATTCGTGACGAGCAAGGTCAGAAAATGTCGAAATCCAAGGGCAACGTTATTGATCCGCTGGATATGATCGACGGTATCGATCTTGAATCTTTACTGGCGAAACGCACGGGCAATATGATGCAGCCGCAGCTGGCGGAAAAAATCGCTAAAGCCACGCGCAAAGAATTCCCCGAAGGCATTCAGCCGCACGGCACGGACGCGTTGCGTTTCACATTGGCTGCGCTTGCTTCCACCGGTCGCGACATCAACTGGGATATGAAACGTTTGGAAGGTTACCGCAATTTCTGCAATAAATTGTGGAACGCCAGCCGTTTTGTGTTAACCAACGATAAGTTGGATCTCAGCGCCGGCGAGCGTGAATTCTCGCTGGCGGACAAATGGATTCAGGCGGAATTCAACAAGACGGTGCAAAATTTCCGCAATGCGTTGGATCAATACCGTTTCGACCTGGCGGCAACCGAGCTTTACGAATTCACCTGGAACCAATTCTGCGACTGGTATTTGGAATTAACCAAACCGGTGTTTGCCAACGGCACGGAGGCGGAAAAACGCGCGGCAAGTTTCACTTTGGTACAGGTACTGGAAAAACTATTGCGCTTAGCTCATCCGCTGATTCCGTTTATTACGGAAGAAATCTGGCAAAAAGTGAAAGATTTCGCCGGCGTGGAAGGCGAAACCATTATGACTCAAGCCTTCCCGACGTTCGATGAGGCTTTGGTGAACGATGACGCCGTCGCGCAAATCAACTGGATTAAAGACGTCATCACCGCCGTGCGCAATATTCGCGCGGAATCTAACATCGCGCCGAGCAAAGGTCTGGATTTATTGCTGCGTAATTTATCCGCGGAAGAACAAAAAACGCTGGAAAACAACCGCACTTTAATGCAGATTATGGCGAAATTAGACAGCGTGAAAGTGCTGGCGCCAAGCGAAGAAGCGCCGCTTTCTGTGGCAAAATTGGTAGGTAACGCCGAGTTGCTGGTGCCAATGGCCGGTTTCATTAATAAGGAAACGGAACTTGCCCGTTTAAATAAGGAAATCGAGAAATTGGTCGGCGAGGTGAAGCGTATCGAAAGCAAGCTCGGCAATGAAGCTTTCGTGGCAAAAGCGCCGGAAGCGGTGATTGCCAAAGAACGTGAGAAAATGCAGGATTATCAAAGCGGTTTGGAAAAACTCAAAGCGCAATATGTGTGCATTGAAAACCTGTAGTTTCAAATAAAATTTAACCAAAGTGCGGTCAAAAAAACGAAAGAATTTTTGACCGCACTTTTATTTTTATTGTTAAAAAATTGTAAACAAATTAGCAAAATTGTGATCTGGCTCTCATTTTTACACGGAATTTTGTGGTCAAATAGTCAAACCTTAACCAAACGGCGGATACCCGATAAGTATCAAAGGCTGGGGAAGGCAATAGTTTTTTAACCGCAACGTTAGCAAAAGGAGAGCGTATATGACAAAAGATCTCAATGTATTTGATAAACATTACGGTTTATTGATTAACGGCGAATGGACCGACGGTTCCGAAGGCAAAACCTTAACCGCGCACAATCCGGCCAACGGGGCGGAATTGGCGACTTTTATTGATGCGTCGGATGCCGATGTGGATGCGGCGGTGGCGGCGGCACAGGAAGCCTTTAAATCTTGGCGGCATACCAGTGCGGCGGAACGGGCGGCGATTCTAAATAAAATTGCCGATGTAATCGATGAAAATACGGAATTATTCGCTTTGCAGGAAACTCTGGATAACGGCAAACCGATTCGTGAAACCCGGGCGGCGGATATTCCGTTGGCGGCGGATCATTTCCGTTATTTCGCGGCGGTGATTCGTTCCGAAGAAGGCAGCGCCAATCAATTGGATGACGAAGATTTGTCCTTGATTTTGCGCGAGCCGATCGGCGTGGTCGGGCAGATTATTCCTTGGAATTTTCCGTTCTTGATGGCGGCATGGAAAATTGCGCCGGCATTGGCGGCGGGGTGCACGGTGGTGATTCACCCGTCTTCTTCCACTTCGTTAAGTTTGCTTTCTTTGGCGCAGAAAATTAATCATTTATTGCCGAAAGGCGTGTTTAACGTGATTACCGGTAAAGGTTCCAAATCCGGCGAATATATGCTGCATCATACGGGCTTTAATAAGTTGGCGTTCACCGGCTCCACCGAAATTGGGCGTAAAATCGGGGTGGCGGCGGCCGAGATGTTGATTCCGTCCACCTTGGAATTAGGCGGTAAATCGGCCAATATTTTCTTCGATGACATGCCGTTCGATAAAGCGCTGGAAGGAGCGCAAAAAGGGATTTTGTTTAATCAGGGGCAAGTCTGCTGCGCCGGTTCGCGGATTTTCGTACAGGAAAACATTTACGATAAATTCATCACTGCGTTGAAAGAGGAATTCAAAAAAGTAAAAGTCGGTTTGCCTTGGGAAGACGATACGCAAATGGGCGCGCAGGTCAATGCCAACCAAATTAAGGTGATCAGCAAATACGTGGATATCGCCAAAGAGGAAGGGTGCGAGGTGATTATCGGCGGCGAAAAAGCGACGGATCCGGTATTGGCGAAAGGCGAATTTTTCCAGCCGACCTTAATTCTGGCGCCGGACAACACCAAACGGGTGGCGCAGGAAGAAATTTTCGGTCCAGTTGCCGTGGTGATTAAGTTCAAAGACGAAGCGGACGTTATTCACATGGCGAACGACAGCGAATACGGATTGGGCGGCGCGGTATGGACCCATAATATTAATCGTGCGCTGCGCGTGGCGCGTGCGCTGGAAACCGGTCGCGTATGGGTGAACTGCTACAACCGCTTACCGGCGGGCGCGCCGTTCGGCGGCTATAAAACTTCCGGTATCGGGCGTGAAACCCACAAAATGATGCTGGCAGCTTATACGCAGGTGAAAAATATTTTCATCAGCACGCGTGAAGAACGGGAAGGCATGTATTAACGCAATAAAAGTGCGGGCGATTTTTTCAATGTTTTTCCGGATAATCGCCAAACAGCGTGCCGGTGAACGGAACTCAAAAAAACTTCGTGATTTTTGACCGCACTTTTCCGCCGAAACTTGGCGTGAATTGAAAAATCCCTTTCGTACAAAAGGGATTTTTTCTTTACAACACTAAGTTACCGATTAAGCTGCGGGTTTCTTCTTTCACTTCCGTCAGCTGAACGTTAATAATATCGCCGATTTTGTAACGGCGTTCGCCATTAATGTAGAGCGCCAGTTCATCGCTATTCACCTGAATTTCTTCCTTATTCGGATGAATAGTGGAAGTCGGCACGAACACAGTGGCGCCGTTTTCCAGCAGCTGAACCCGTAATCTGCCACGCGTGCAGTCCTGAACTTCGGCCTGGAATTCGGGCTTGTTTTCCACTTTGTCCGATAAATAACGGCAATATAGCCAATCGGCGATGTCGCGTTCCACCATACGGTTTTGCTTACGCGCTTCCTGTAAGCGAGTAAGAATCTCATCGGCGGGTTTCGCGCATTCCTGCCCGGTGATGCAGGCTTTAATTAAGCGATGGTTCACCATATCGGAATATTTTCGGATTGGCGAAGTCCAGGTGGCATAGCCGGTTAAGCCTAAACCAAAGTGCGGTGCGATCTCCGATTTAAATTCCGCAAAGGTCAGAAAACGGCGTAAACGGAATTCCAAATAATCGCCTTCGATAGGTTCGATGTCATGCCGCATGCGGCAATAACCCGCCAAAGTGGCTAAATTCTCCACGGAATAACGCTCGGCGAGTTCCTGCCGATTTTGTTCGTTACTTAGATTCGCCATTAAAAAATGATGCGCGTTCGGCAGGAATTTTTTATCGAATCCTACATGAGTATTGAAAATGCCGGTTTTGGCGTTGTCCGCCAGATAATGCGCGCAGCAAATATTGGCGATAATCATGGATTCTTCCACGATTTGATTGGCAATGCGGCGATATTCCGCCTTGATTTCCTGCACGTGACCGTTATCCGCCAAGACAAAACTGTAATCCGGTTTTTCTTTGAATAATAAACCGTGAGTTTGACGCCAGTTAATTCGTGCTAAGGTAAACTGATGCAACCGGTGAATTTGTTGCTGCGTGGCTGCGTTTTCAGGTTGCCAGGCGCCTTCCGCTTGTTCCAGATAATCGGAAACGCGGTTATAGGCTAATTTGGCCTTAGACTGCACATTAGCCAGCAAAAATTCGGGTTTGCCCTGCAATTCGCCTTGCAAATCGGTTTGCAAACGGCACACCAAAGCGGCGCGGGTTTCATTTTCCATTAACGAACAAAGTTCGTCGGAAAGTTCGCGAGGCAACATGGGAATGTTAAAACCGGGCAAATAATTGGTGAAACAACGTTGACGCGCGTCTTTTTCAATTTGCGAATCAACGGCGATATAAGCGGTCGGATCCGCAATTGCGACGGTCAGCTTCCAACCCGTTTGTTCGCCGTTTTGTTCGAGCGGTTCGATATAAAGCGCGTCATCCATGTCTTGCGTGCTTTCGCTGTCGATGGTCACAAAGTGAAGTGCGGTCAGATTTTCGCGAGTTTTTGTATCGAGCATGTCATAACGATCTTGCCCTTGCACCGGATAACGGGATTGTTGATGACGCGCCAGCGTGACCCACCAAGGCGCGAATTCGTCTTCGGCGCGACAGATAAATTCCACAATTTGCGCATAGAAAAAACGATCATCCCGCAACGGATGGGTTTTTAACTGAGCGACCACCCAATCGCCTTCATGTAATTCTTCTTTTACCGCTTTGGCTTGTGCCGCACCGATAGGCTGATTAATGTTCGGATGATCCACCAGAACTTGCAATTTCTTGTCTTTATTGAACCGCACTTTGGCGATAAAACGGGTTAACATCGGCTCCAGCAATTCTTCCGGTTCCGCCTGTTTTTTATCGCCGACGGTTTCAATGGCGGCTTTGATTTTATCGCCGTGCATCACCTTTTTCATGGCGGGCGGCGCAATAAAGAAGGTTTCTTTGTCCGTTTCCAGGAAACCGTAGGCTTTATCCGTACTTTTCACCACACCTTCAACGTGCGGTTTGCTGTCGTGCAGTTGTTGTTTTAATTGAGAAAGAAGAGGGTTGTTTTGAAACATTTTGCTTTGCTATAACTTTTTGCGATGAGCTTTCTGCCATCGGGTCGAATAAACAAAAAGGCACACGTTAGAAAACGTGCGCCGTTAATCAGATTAAATAAACGAATTACTCTTCACCTAATTCACCCATGGCGGTGATGCTGAAACCGGCGTCAACGTGCAAGACTTCGCCGGTTACGCCGGAAGCTAAGTCCGAACATAAGAATGCGGCGGAGTTTCCTACATCGTCAATGGTGACGGTGCGGCGTAATGCGGCGGTTTTTTCGAATGCGGAAAGCATTTTCTTGAAATTTTTGATGCCGGAAGCCGCAAGCGTACGGATTGGACCGGCAGAAATGGCGTTGACGCGAATGCCGTCTTTACCTAAATCCGCCGCCATCACGCGGGTTGCCGCTTCAAGAGACGCTTTTGCCAGGCACATAACGTTGTAGTTAGGGATTGCGCGTTCCGCACCTAAATAAGTTAAGGTTACCAATGACGCGTCTTTGTTTAAGAACGGACGTGCTGCCTGCGCCATGGCGACAAAGCTGTATGCGCTGATGTCGTGAGCAATGCGATAACCTTCGCGCGTTGCGGCGTTAACGTAGTCGCCGTCTAATTGATCACCCGGTGCGAATGCGATGGCATGTACAAAACCGTCGAATTTATCCCATTTTTTGTTTAATTCGGCGAAACAGTTGCGAATGCTTTCATCCGTTGCTACGTCTAACGGCAATACGATATCGGCGCCGAATTCTTTAGCGAATTCTTCTACGCGCGGTTGTAATTTATCGTTTAAGTAGGTGAAAGCCAATTCTGCGCCTTGCGCTTTTAAGGCCTTTGCGATGCCGTATGCGATTGAACGGTTGCTGGCAAGACCCGTGACTAAAATTCGTTTACCTGTTAAGAAACCCATGTTGAAATCCTATTTGGTTGTTGAAAAATCGTGGCTAGTATAAAGGAAAATCCGCGTGATTACAAAGCAGATGAGTGAAGTATTGCGACAAACCGCCGGAAAAAACGACAGAAAAATAGCCCGCACTTTACGCTTGTTTCGCAGCAAAAGTGCGGTAGGATTTTAGGCAGGATTATCAATGTCGATGAATTCCGCTTCAAGCTTATATTCCTGCGCCAACCATTCGCCCAACGCCCAAACGCCGTAACGCTCGGTGGCATGATGACCGCAGGCAAAATAATGAATGCCTTGTTCCCGCGCGCTATGTGCGGTTTGTTCGGAAATTTCGCCGCTGATAAACGCATCGCAGCCTTGTGCCGCCGCCAAATCGATGTAACCTTGTCCGCCGCCGGTGCAAATGCCGATTTTGCGGATTAAGTGCGGTGGATTTTGCGACAGTTCTTCCGCATTGCAAACCGTCGGTTTACGCTTAAGAACCCGTTCAATGCGTTGGCTGAAATCCGCCGGAGAAACCGGTTGGGCAAGTTGACCGAATACGGGAATGCTGAACGTATCGGATTCCAGCGGCCGTAAGTTTTCTATGCCTAATAATTTTGCCAACCGGGCGTTGTTGCCTAATTCGGGGTGAACGTCGAGAGGAAGATGGTAAGCGTATAAATTAATGTCGTTAACCAATAAGGTTTTGATTCGTTTACCTTTCATACCGCGGATGCACGGATCTTCGTTTTTCCAAAAATAACCGTGATGCACGATGATCGCATCGGCGTTGCAAGCGACAGCCTTGTCGATTAAGGCTTGACTCGCCGTGACCCCCGTCACGATTTTGTGAATTTCGGCGCGGCCTTCCACCTGTAAACCATTAGGCGCGTAATCGCTGATCGCCGCGATATTGAGTTTTTGATTGAGTAATCGTTCAAGTTCAAACTGATTCATATTTTATTTCCAATGAAAAGCCCAATCGATCGATTGGGCTTGTAAAATTATTTTTTCGGCGCCTGCATAAAGCGGAAGAATTCGCTGTCCGGTTTCAGAATCATCATATTATCCGAGCCGGCGAAGCTGTTTTCATAAGCTTTTAGGCTGCGCACGAAACTATAGAATTCGGGTTCCGAACCAAATGCGTCGGCATAGAGTTTTGCCGCCGTAGCGTCGCCTTCACCGCGTAATTCCTGAGCTTTTTTATTGGCGTTTGCCGTGATGAGAGTTACTTTGCGATCCACATCCGCCTGAATGAACGCCGCTTTTTCTTTACCTTGCGAACGATGTTCGCGGGCGACGGCATCACGTTCCGCGCGCATGCGCTGATAAATGGAAGAAGAAACTTCATCCGGCATATTGATTTGTTTAATCCGCACATCGATTACTTCAATGCCAAGTTCGGCCGTGCTGTCCTGTCCGGAATTCAGCGCTTTTTTCGCCCCTTCCATCAATTCGCCGCGGGTGCCGGATACGATGTCTTTGATGGTGCGGGAACCGGTTTCCGAACGCAGGCGATCGTTTACTTTACGTTTAAGCAAATTGGATGCCTGAGTATAATCGCCGCCGCCGGTTGCGGTATAAAATCTGCCGAAATCGCTGATTCGCCATTTAACATAGGAATCCACTAACAAATCTTTTTTCTCTACCGTAACAAAGCGATCCGCCTGACCGTCTAGGGTTTGAATTCGCGCATCAAGCAATTTTAAGCTGTCAATAAACGGTAATTTGAAATGTAAACCGGGTTCATAAACCACAACTTTGTTATCCGCATCGCGTTGAACCTTGCCGAAGCGCAGCATAATGCCGCGGCTGCCTTCCTGTACCACGATAAGGCTGGAATAAATTACGAGTGCCAACAGGATGACCAGTGGCGTTAAAAATCTACGCATTAGTTAAATCTCCCTTGGCGTTCTCGTTGTGTCGGTTCGACCGGCGCCGGTTGTTTTAAAATCGATTGAGAATTGACCGCACTTTGGCTTGTCGGTTGGTTGGACGGCTGTTCGTTTTGGAACGGCTGAGCGGGTTGCGCGGCCTGTTGTTTGTTACGTAACAGTTGATCCATCGGTAAAACGGCTAAATTATTGCCGCCGTCCATCATCACTTTCGGTGTTTTCGCCATTAAATTTTCCATAGTCTGGATATACAAACGTTCTTTTGTAATGGCGGGAGAAGCCTTAAATTCAGGCAATAAACGTTGGAAACGTTCCACTTCGCCCTGCGCATCCAGCACGATTTGATCTTTATAGGCTGTCGCTTCTTCAATGATTTTCTGAGCATTACCGCGCGCAATTGGCTCACGTTCGCGGGCGTAGGCTTCCGCTTCACGGATATAGCGTTGTTCGTCTTCCTGGGCTTTAATCGCGTCGTCGAAAGCGTCTTTCACTTCTTCCGGCGGACGAGCGGACTGGAAGTTAACGTCAATCACTTCCAAACCCATATCGTACGGTTTAATGATTGAATTCAACGCTTTCCAGGTGTTTTCACGTACTACGGCGCGTCCGGTGGTGAGAATATTGTCCATTGTCATATGACCGACCACATAACGCAGGGCGCTGTCTGTAGCTTGCCCTAAGCTGTCGTCCGCATCCGTGACGCTGAATTTATATTTGGCGGGATCCACGACACGATATTGCACCGTGAGTTCCACTTTCACCATATTTTCGTCCTGAGTCAGCATTGAACCCTGGGTTTTTAATTCGCGTACGCGTTCGACGTTAACCGGAATCACTTGATCAATAAACGTCGGTTTCCAGTTTAAGCCGGGTTGCACAATGGAATGCAATTGTCCGAAACGGGTGACCACGCCGCGCTCGGCTTCTTTTACGGTATAAAAGCCGCTTAATCCCCAAATCACCAGGCCCACGGCGGCCGCAATCGGCAACAGTTTAGCGTAATTTTTCGGATTGAGTTGTTGCGGTGCGGAACCTTTTTTACCGCCGCCTAATTTTTTCAGCAGATTCGCAAACGCTTCTTCCAAATCGGGCGGGGATTGTTCTTGATTGCGCCCTGTCGGCTCGTCATTGGAACCGTTAGCGGGCTTGTTGTCGGACGGTCGGCTTCCTTTGCCGGGCGCCGCCCAAGGATCTTGATCCTGTGCCATTTATTTCTCCGTAGAATGTATCAATAAAATAATGTAAAAACTTTGTAACAGTCTAAACAAATTTAAGGGCGAAGTCTAATGCTATAATGGGGATTCAGAGCGGTTTTTAAAGTGCGGTCGAATTTGACGCTATTTTTTAATTTCTGCATAATAGCCGCCCTAATGAACCGAGAGGAATTTTTATTTATGTCTGAGGAAAAAACTTCGCCGTTTTTGACCGCACTTTGGTCGGCGCTTCCGATAATTTTGCTGTTTTTGCTGGATTATTACGGTTTTATAATTAGCAAACAAACTTACCCCGTTTCTCAATTCGGCGCGGGGATTTTTGTGACGGAAATTTTAGCCTTAATTGTGTTCATCAAAGGGCAAATCTGCAATGGTCAACGAGCCCGTTTGATTAAGGCGAATCGGTATCTCGGCGCGTTTTGGCTGGTGTGGCTGGCATTAAGCTGTTGGATGTTACAGGGCGAAAATTTATTGCCGGTGGGCGTCGCCGTTTTGGGGCTTATGGTGTCGCTGATTATTCGCTTCCGCCAGTTTTTAACGGTCGGTATTTGGTTGTCCGCGCTGGGGATTATCGCTTATCTCGGTTATTTGCTGTCTTTGGATTCGCCCGATTGGTTGCGTTATAACCCTGTTGCGCAAGCGCTGACGGGGGTGATTTTGCTAAATATTCTGCTGGTGGTTTCAAGCAATCGTCTGCAGGGGTTTATGGCATTATTGCCTTTTGCGATGGCAATTTTGCTGGCGGTTAACCTGATATTTACTTTGACGGCGCTGGATACGGAGTTAAACGCTTATCCGGTTTTGTTTTATTTCCTGTTGCATTTGGTCATGATGGGAATTGTCGCTTTGCATGTGTTGCGTAAAATCAAGTTTGAATATAATGCGCTGATGATTATGTTGTTCATTGCGGCAAGTTTACCGATCTGGACGATCTTTTTTATGCTTTGAATGAAAACAGTCCATAAAAAATGCACCGGTTCCGGTGCATTTCTTTGGATTATGTTATTGTTTGGCCGCCGCATCGTCTTCCGTGAGGGAAACGACAATTTTGGAACCGTCGCTGAAACTGATTTCGCGCGCAACGATAAGGACGTTAACCTGTTTTTTCGGATCTTTTAATGCGGTTTGCGCTTCTTTCGACATGGATTTGAAATAATCCATGACTTGAATGCTTTTATCCTGCCGGGCGGCAAGCGGTTCTTTGCTGAAATCCGCTATGATATTTTCATTGAACAGAATGGTATTGCCGTCCAGAAACGCCGTCGTCCATTTTACGCTCAGAATCGGTTTGGCGCTGATGTTATTAATTTGGTAAGTCACCAAAGATCCCGTTCCTTTATTTTTATCCTGCGCAATCGTCCGCGCTGTGGCGGCAATTTTTACGGACTGATTGAACGCCGCTAATAAAGGATCCTGTTCAGGCGTTTCGTCTTCAATCGGGGTTTCCGGCGCCGTTAAAGGAAGCGCATTGCCTTGCTGTTGATTTGCCGGTTGTTGAGCGGGCTGCTGGGGTTGCGGTTTTGCCGTCGCCAATTTTTCACAAGCGGTCAGCAGTGAAGCGGCAACCAATATGCTGCACAAAATCGCAAGAGGCGTCTTTTTCATAATGTCCCTTCATAGTTGAATAATGAATCGGCGGTTATCATAAGAAATCCCTGCCGGGACGTCAATGAAATCCGCCGAACTTTCGCATGTGATTAATTTATGCGTAATACGCTATTCGGGATAGTTGCGCATAAATTCG
Source organism: Exercitatus varius (assembly GCF_029577735.1). Taxonomy (NCBI): domain Bacteria; kingdom Pseudomonadati; phylum Pseudomonadota; class Gammaproteobacteria; order Pasteurellales; family Pasteurellaceae; genus Exercitatus; species Exercitatus varius. Next base: position 104,873 of record NZ_JARQTO010000016.1, read on the forward strand.
TTGGCTTTTTCCACCATTTCTTTCGAACCGACAAAAAACGGCACGCGCTGGTGAAGTGCGGTCGGTTCGATATCTAAAATCCGGTTGTGACCGTCATTGGCTAATCCGCCGGCTTGTTCCGCTAAGAACGCCATCGGATTGCCTTCGTAAAGCAAGCGCAATTTGCCGTTAGGGTAGTTGGTGGCGTTCGGGTAAATATAAATACCGCCTTTTAGCATATTGCGGTGAAAGTCGGAGACCAATGAACCGATATAACGCGAGGTATAAGGACGATTTGTCGCTTTGTCTTCTTCTTGGCAGTATTTAATGTATTTTTTTACGCCCATCGGGAATTTGAGATATTGCCCTTCATTGATGGAATAAATTTTCCCCGTAGGCGGAATTTGCAGGTTTTCATGAGATAAACAGAATACGCCCAGAGACGGATCATAGGTGAAGCCGTTTACGCCGTTGCCCGTGGTATAAACCAGCATGGTGGAAGAACCGTAAACCACATAGCCTGCCGCAACCTGTTTGTGACCGGGCTGCATAAAATCTTCTAAGGTCACGGGCGTTCCGACGGGCGTGATTCGGCGGTAAATGGAAAAAATGGTACCGACCGCAACGTTTACATCGATATTGGATGAGCCGTCCAACGGATCGGTCAGGATGATATAACGGGCGTTGCGGCCGCGTTCCGTATCAAAAGCGACGAAATCGTCCTCTTCTTCCGAAGCAAAACCGGCGACCTCTTCGCGCGCCATTAAAGCGCGTTTAAAAGTATCGTTGGCGAAAACGTCCAGTTTCATCTGACTTTCGCCCTGAACATTCTGATTGCCGGCATAGCCCAGAATGTCATTGGACAAACCGGCGCGGTTAATATCGCGGTGAATAATTTTGGCGACCAAGCGAATGGACGATAAAATCCCGGTTAACGCCCCTTTGGCATTTGGGTATTCGGCTTGTTTTTCGACGATAAATTCATCAAGCGTTTTCATTCTGTTTTCCTATAAATGATGAAAAAAGAAAGGGATAACGATAAAAAATTTCCCCTTTCGTTTCTGAGAACATTAATTTAAAAAATAATTCATTTTTTGACCGCACTTTCTGCGATGGACGCGGTCAATGAGTTGGATTATCATAAGCCATACGGGGTTGTTGTAAATAACGAAATTTTAACAATGAGACACAGATCACATTTTTTGTTCTGTATTTAAAAAAATTAAAGAGTTAACGAATGACACAAAAACATATTCATATTTTAGGCGTGTGCGGAACGTTTATGGGAGGCGTTGCCATCATAGCCAAACAAATGGGGTATCAGGTAACGGGCTCGGACATCAATGTTTATCCGCCTATGTCTACTTTTTTAGAGCAAAGCGGTATTGAAATTATTCCGAATTTTGACGTCGAACAATTACAACCCGCACCGGACATGATTCTGGTGGGAAATGCGATGAAACGCGGCAACCCGTGCATTGAATATATGCTTGAAAACCGACTGCCGTTTACTTCGGGTCCCCAATGGCTGCACGATAATTTGTTGCGTAATCGTTGGGTTTTTGCCGTATCCGGCACCCACGGCAAAACCACTACGACGGGCATGTTGAGCTGGATTTTGGATCAAAACGGCCTGGCGCCCGGTTTTTTGATCGGCGGCATTTCGGGAAATTTCGGGGTTTCGTCCCGTTTGGGAAACAGCGACTATTTTGTCATTGAGGCGGATGAATATGACACCGCATTTTTTGATAAACGCTCTAAATTCGTCCATTACAACCCGAAAACTTTAATTATTAATAATATCGGCTTTGATCATGCGGATATTTTTGATGATCTCAAAGCCATTCAACGACAATTTCACCACATGATCCGCACCATGCCGCAAAGCGGCCTTGTGCTTTCTAATGCCGCCGAAACCAGCGCGAAAGAAATGTTGGCGATGGGCTGCTGGTCGGCACAGCAATTCATTGGTGAAGAGCAGGAATGGTACGCAGAACGCATAACTAACGATTGTTCGCAGTTTGCCGTTTTCCATCATGGGGAAAAAGTCGCCGAAGTGACATGGAATATCGTTGGGCAACATAATATGCACAATGCGCTTATGGCGATTGCGGCGGCCCATCACGCCGGCGTTTCCATTGAAAATTCCGCCAAGGCGTTGGCCGGCTTTGTGAACGCAAAACGCCGTTTAGAAGTGAAGGGCGAAGTAAACGGCGTCACCGTCTATGATGATTTTGCTCACCATCCGGCAGAAATTCAGGCGACACTGACCGCACTTCGAGATAAAGTCGGCGGCGGAGTCCGCATTTTAGCCGTGTTGGAGCCACGGTCGAATACCATGAAAATGGGACATCATAAAGATGAAATTGCGCCGGCGTTAGTCAGGGCGGATCACGTTTATCTGCTGCAACCGGACAATATTCCATGGGAAGTGGTGGATATCGCTAATAATTGTATTCAACCGGCAAGCTGTACGGCGGATTTGGATAAACTGGTAGACATGATTGTAGCGGAAGCGCATCCGAGCGATCATATTCTCGTGATGTCAAACGGCAGTTTTGGCGGTATTCATCAAAAATTATTGACTAAATTGGCGCAAAAATCATAAAAAAATCGCCCGCACCTTTACAATGGTATAAAGTGCGGTCAAAATTTTGAGAGTTTTTTATTGGTTTGGATGATTTTTAAA
>NZ_JARQTO010000017.1:0-28497 GCF_029577735.1 Exercitatus varius
AATGAGCCGGGGTTTTTGTTTTTCAACGAAACCTGATGATTAGTATGAGATCTTACAAACGGACGAATCTATTTTTCCGTCTGATAAAAACGCATGGATTTTCGACCGCACTTTAGTTGTGCGATTCTTGCAATTTCACTTCATCCCATAACTGATCCAACTCTGCCAACGTGCAGTCCGCCGGATTCTTGCCCGCTTGCCGGACTTGTTGCTCCACCGCACGGAAACGGCGTTCGAATTTGTGGTTTGCCTGACGTAACGCCTCTTCCGGCTGGGTTTTGACATGACGCGCCAGATTAACGACGGCAAACAGTAAATCGCCTATTTCCTCATTGATTTTAGGCTGTTCCAAGCGCGGTCGGTTTAACTCTTGTTTTACTTCGTCCAATTCTTCCTCCACTTTGGCAATGACGCCGTCAACATGCTTCCAGTCAAAACCGATTTTCGAACATTTTTTCTGAAGTTTTTCCGCGCGAAGTAAGGCGGGAAAAGTGTGAGGAATATTATCTAAAACGGAGGTTTCCGTCTGACGGCTTTTTTCCTGCGCTTTCATGGCGTTCCAGTGCGCCAGCGCCTCTTGTTCGTTGCCGGCGGATTGTTCGCCGAATACGTGAGGATGACGGCGTATAATTTTTTCCGCCACATCGTTTACCACATCGTCAAAGGTGAATAGTTGATCTTCCGCGGCAAGCTGGCTGAGAAATACCACTTGCATCAGCAAATCACCCAGTTCTTCCCGCAGATTTTCTTTGTTGTTTTGCTCGATGGCATCGATCACTTCGTAACTTTCCTCGATTAAGCAGGGAATCATGGAGCGGTAATTCTGTTTGAGATCCCACGGGCAGCCGCCGTTCGGGTTGCGTAATTGAGCGATGAGCCGAACGAAATCCTGAATGTGATAAGCCATAATAAAATTCCTTCCTCGTAGACAAAAAGTGCGGTCGAAAAATCGAATGTTTTTTATGCATTGCGACGCAAAGTTAAAGCCGGATTTTCCGATAAAAAGTTCCATGATAGGGCGATTTTTCAAAAATTCAATGTTTTTTCGGAAATGTGATCTGGCGCAAGTTTTTTCTGATATTGAGGTGCTATTATACAACCAACAAAAGAAGTGCAACTTAGTCAGATGAAGGAGTAGGATTATGTACAAACACGTATTAGTAGCCGTAGATCTTTCCGATGAAAGCGATTTCTTATTGAAAAAAGCGGCCGGCATTGCAAAACGCCATGAAGCAAAACTTTCAATCATTCACGTGGATGTCAATTTTTCTGATCTCTATACCGGTTTGATTGATGTGAACATGTCCTCCATGCAGGATCGTATTTCCAGTGAAACCCAACAGGCTTTATTGCAACTTTCGGAACAAGCGGGCTATCCGGTTTCTGAAAAATTGAGCGGAAGCGGGGATTTAGGTCAAGTACTTTCGGACGCTATCGAACAATACGGTGTCGATTTGTTAGTAACGGGTCATCACCAGGATTTCTGGAGTAAATTGATGTCATCGACACGTCAGGTGATGAACAGTATTACTATCGATATGTTGGTTGTGCCGCTTCGTGATGAATAAAAAATTCAGACACGAAAAAAATTAACCTAAATTTGACCGCACTTTCGCAGGAAGAGCAAAAGTGCGGTTTTATTTATTCCGGGATTTGGATGAATTCCATTCAATAAATAAGAAAAATATGTCAAAATAAGCCCAGTATTTAAGGACAACCAAAGGCTTAATAATGAAAACAACAGCAGAAATTCGTCAATCTTTTTTAGATTTTTTCCATAGTAAAGGGCATCGAGTTGTAGAAAGCAGTTCGTTGGTGCCGGAAAACGATCCGACGTTATTATTTACCAACGCAGGGATGAACCAGTTTAAGGATGTGTTTCTCGGCATGGACAAACGCCCGTACAACCGCGCGACTACCGCGCAACGTTGCGTACGCGCCGGCGGAAAGCACAACGATTTGGAAAACGTGGGATATACCGCGCGCCATCATACTTTCTTCGAAATGATGGGGAATTTTAGCTTTGGTGATTATTTTAAACATGATGCGATTAATTTCGCCTGGGAATTTTTAACTTCGCCAAAATGGTTAGGGTTACCGAAAGAAAAACTGTACGTCACCGTATATGAAACTGATGATGAAGCATACGACATCTGGAACAAAGAAGTCGGCGTGCCAAAAGAACATATTATCCGTATCGGCGATAACAAAGGCGCGCCGTATGCGTCCGATAATTTCTGGGCGATGGGCGATACCGGTCCGTGCGGTCCTTGTACCGAAATTTTCTACGATCACGGCGATCATATTTGGGGCGGGCTGCCGGGGACGCCGGAAGAAGACGGCGACCGTTACATTGAAATCTGGAATATTGTGTTTATGCAGTTTAACCGTTTGGCCGACGGCAGCATGGAAAAATTACCGAAACCGTCGGTGGACACCGGTATGGGGTTGGAACGTATGACCGCCGTATTGCAGCACGTAAATTCCAATTATGAAATCGATATTTTCCAAACCCTGATTAAAAAAGCGGCGGAAATTGTGGGCACGACGGATTTGGATAATAAATCCTTACGCGTTATTGCCGACCATATTCGTTCATGCGCCTATTTAATTGCGGACGGCGTGATTCCGTCTAACGAAGGTCGCGGTTATGTATTGCGTCGCATCATTCGTCGCGCGGTGCGTCACGGTCATTTACTGGGCGCGAAGGAAACGTTCTTCTACAAATTGGTTCCGACGTTAATTGAGGTGATGGCGGAAGCGGGAAAACAGGTAAAAGACAAGCAGGCTAACGTAGAAAAATTATTACGTTTGGAAGAAGAACAATTTGCCCGAACCCTTGAACGCGGTTTGACATTATTGGATGCCGAATTGGCCAATGTGAAAAACGGAGTGTTGTCCGGCGAAGTGGCGTTTAAACTTTATGATACTTACGGTTTCCCGCTCGATTTAACGGCGGATGTTTGCCGCGAACGCAATATCACGGTGGACGAAGAGGGTTTTGATAAAGAAATGGAAGCGCAACGCCTGCGCGCGCAATCCGCCAGCAACTTCGGCATGGATTATAACAGTATTATCCGCGTAGACGGGGAAACCAAATTTGAAGGTTACACCAATGTAGAAAGTCTCGCAAAAGTGACCGCACTTTTCCGGGACGGCAAAGCGGTAGACAGCATTTCCGCCGGTCAAAGCGCCGTGGTGATTCTGGAAAATACGCCGTTCTATGCGGAAATGGGCGGACAAATCGGCGATAGCGGCGTATTAAGCGCCAACGGCGTACGTTTCGACGTGAAAGATACGCAAAAATACGGTCAGGTATTCGGTCATATCGGCGAATTAACCCAAGGTACGTTATCCGTCGGTCAGATTGTGAATGCGGAAGTGGACGCCCGACGTCGTCAGCATACCAAATTAAATCACAGTGCGACCCATTTATTGCACGCCGCGTTACGTCAAGTATTGGGCGAGCATGTGGCGCAAAAAGGTTCGTTGGTTTCTGATGTGGGGTTACGTTTCGATTTCGTTCAACCGGAAACCGTTACGCCGGCGCAAATTATGGAAATCGAACGTATAGTGAATTTCCATATCCGCGCCAATCATCCGGTATTAACGGAAGAAATGGGCGTGGAAGAAGCAAAAGCTAAAGGCGCCATGGCGTTATTCGGCGAAAAATACGGCGAAACCGTGCGTGTTGTAACTATGAGTCCTTTTTCTATCGAACTTTGCGGCGGTTTGCATGTGGAACGTACCGGTGAAATCGGATTATTTAAAATTGTTTCCGAAGGAGCGATCGCCGCCGGTATTCGCCGAGTTGAAGCGGTAACCGGTGAAGGCGCTATGAATTGGTTGTTTAACCAACAAGCCATTTTGGCGCAAAGTGCGGATTTGTTGAAATCGGACGTTCCGTCTCTGCCGGAAAAAATCGCGCAGCTTCAGGATAAAGCGAAGAAAACGGAAAAAGAACTGCAGCAGCTTAAAGAAAAGGCGGCCGTGCAGGCGGGTTCCGATTTAGCGAAAAGTGCGGTCAAAATTAACGATGTTTTTGTAGTGATTCACCGGCTTGACGGCGTAGACACCAAAGCGTTGCGCGTGATGGTGGACGATCTGAAAAATCAACTGGGTTCCGCCGTGGTTGCGTTAGGTTCCGCCGTAGAGGGTAAAGTCAATTTAATTGCGGGTGTCACGTCGGATTTAACGGCGACGGTAAAAGCCGGTGAATTGGTGAACGTGATGGCGCAGCAAGTGGGCGGCAAAGGCGGCGGCCGTCCCGATATGGCCATGGCGGGCGGCTCGCAACCGGAAAATCTGTCCGCCGCATTAACCGCCGCTTCTGATTGGTTAAAGGAAAAGCTCTAGCTGGGAAAAGGCTTATCGCGGATGAGCCTTTAGACAAAGGGATAGTTACAGGCGACATTCATTAGGGGAGGTCTGTATGTTGATATTAACCCGGAAAGCTGGTGAAACGGTACTTATTGGTGACGATATATCCATTACTATATTGAATATTCGGGGAAATCAAGTGAAAATCGGTATAGAAGCCCCGAAGGATGTGACGGTACATCGTGAAGAAATTTACGAGCGCATCAAGCTCGCAGCCGAAGATAATAATCATGTATAGCTAGGAGAAATTATGTCTAAATTAACGTGCTTTAAAGCTTATGATATCCGTGGTCGCTTAGGCGATGAATTGAATGCGGACATCGTGTATCGGATTGGTCGAGCATTCGGGCAATTTCTAAAACCCAAAACCATTGTTGTCGGCGGTGACGTTCGTTTGACGAGTAAAGAACTCAAAAGCGCGGTGACAAACGGTTTGTTGGATTCCGGCGTCAATGTCATTGATTTGGGCGAAGTCGGTACGGAAGAAGTGTACTTTGCCACATCGTTTTTGCATGCTGACGGTGGGATTGAAGTGACGGCAAGCCATAATCCGATGGATTTCAACGGATTGAAGCTGGTTCGCGAGGGTTCCCGTCCGATCAGTGCGGACACCGGTTTGGCGGATATTCAACGTTTAGCCGAAGAAAATAACTTTCCGGAAGTCACCCAACGCGGCACTTATAAACAGCAATCCGTATTAGGCGATTATGTCGAACGTTTGTTGTCCTATGTGAATCTGGATAATATTAAACCGTTGAAATTGGTGTTTAACTCCGGTAACGGGGCGGCAGGTCATGTCGTGGACGCCATTGAAGCGCAATTTAAAGCACGCCGTATTCCGGTGGAGTTCGTTAAAGTGCATAACAACCCGGACGGTACTTTCCCGCACGGTATTCCTAACCCGATTTTGCATGATAACCGCCAAGATACCATTGATGCCGTGCTTGCCAATAAAGCGGATATGGGAATTGCGTTTGACGGTGACTTTGATCGTTGCTTCTTCTTTGATGAAACAGGTCAGTTTATCGAAGGTTATTATGTGGTCGGTTTGCTGGGACAAGCGTTCACGAAAAAATATCAGGGTGCAAAAATCATTTACGATCCGCGTTTAATCTGGAATACCGAAAAATTGGTGGCGGAAAACGGCGGCGTGGCGGTGATGTCCAAATCCGGTCACTCGTTCATTAAAGAAAAAATGCGTGAAGTGGATGCGGTGTACGGCGGCGAAATGTCGGCCCACCATTATTTCCGCGATTTCTATTATTGCGACAGCGGTATGATTCCTTGGTTGCTTGTGATGGAACTGGTTTGCGTGGCAGGCAAAACTTTAGGTCAGTTAGTGAACGAAAGTATTGATACTTATCCGTCACCGGGTGAAATTAACAGCAAATTAACCGACGCCAAAGCGGCGATTGCCCGAGTGCGCGCCGCTTACGAAAAAGATGCGATTTCGGTAAGCGAAATTGACGGTATCAGTATTGAATATCCGAACTGGCGTTTCAATCTGCGCAGTTCCAATACGGAACCGGTGGTTCGTTTGAATCTTGAAACCCGCGGCGATAAAGCGTTAATGAAAGAAAAAACCGATGAAATTCTAGCGTTATTGCGCCAATAAGTTGTAAAACTCTGTAAAATTTGACCGCACTTTACCGATTTATGCTAAAGTGCGGTCGTTTCTATGTATAAATTAAAGGAAAAAATATGAAAGCGATTATTCCTGTTGCAGGTCTGGGAACACGCATGTTGCCGGCAACCAAAGCGATTCCGAAAGAAATGCTGACCTTGGTGGACAAGCCGTTGATTCAATATGTGGTCAGCGAATGTGTCGCCGCCGGAATTAAAGAAATCGTATTGGTGACGCATTCGTCAAAGAATGCCATTGAAAACCATTTCGATACCTCTTACGAATTGGAATCCATGCTGGAAAAACGGGTTAAGCGCCAACTTTTGGACGAAGTGCGGTCGATTTGCCCGAAAGATGTGACGATTATGCACGTTCGTCAAGGGAACGCTAAAGGTTTGGGACATGCCGTATTATGCGGTCGCCCGTTAGTGGGCAACGAACCCTTTGCCGTGGTTCTGCCTGATGTATTGTTAGCGGATTTTACCGCCAATCAAAAACGAGAAAATCTGGCGGCGATGATTAAACGTTTCGAAGAAACGGGATTCAGTCAAATTATGGTGGCGCCGGTGGATCCGAAAGATGTCAGCAGTTATGGCGTGGCGGATTGCGGCGGCGCGGAATTCGGCGGCGGTGAAAGCGCGCCGATCTCCCGTTTGGTGGAAAAACCGAGCGTAGATAAAGCGCCGTCAAATTTAGCCGTAGTCGGGCGTTATGTATTTTCAGCCGGAATTTGGGATTTATTGGCAAGAACGCCGGTGGGCGTAGGTGATGAGATTCAGTTAACCGACGCCATCGACATGCTGATTAAACAAGAAACCGTAGAGGCGTTCCTCATGACCGGCGAATCTTTTGACTGCGGCGATAAAATCGGTTACATGGAAGCGTTCGTGGAATACGGTCTTCAACATGAAAAATTAGGCGCTCGGTTCAGAGATTATCTGAAAAAGTTAGCCAAAACTTTATAATACCGTACGATAATATAAAACCGGGTTAGCCAACGCTTAACCCGGTTTTTTTGTAAAATTTGCGCCGTTCGGTTTGAACTTAGAATCGTGGAAAAAGACGAACTTAAATTTCGTAAACCTGAGAAAAGCCTCAACAAAGCGGCGATGAGGTTTTCAGCGGATAAGCTGAAGGTTGAATCTCGCCAGAAGAAATACGGTTAATGGATACTTCATTGGTTGAAGTCTAACACCGGGAGAAGGAATTAGCAAAATTCGTTATGAATTAACAAAATAAAATGCTACAATCGCGAACCCAGTAGTTATTCCCCCAAAAAATGATAAATCACTTAGGTTGAAATATGACTTTAGTTGTTGAAAAAAAGAAAAATGAAATAGAACAGACGGCGCAAAAGTCAAAAGGCTTGAATGGCTTTTTATGGTTCCTTGTTGTTGCGCTTATTTTAGTTGCGTCGGTTGGTAATATTTATTTTGCCGGTCAGTATTCAACGCCGGTTCGTGTCGTTGCAATATTCGTTTTAATCGTGATTGCCTTAATTCTGGCGGCAATTACCAATCAGGGTAAAAAAGCGTTGGCATTTTTCAGCGAAGCCAGAACCGAACTTCGCCGGATTACTTGGCCGACGCGTCCTGAGGCAATGCAAACCACATTTATTGTTGTGGCGGTTACGGTTGTCACCTCATTGATTTTATGGGGTTTTGACAGCGTGATTGTAAGCGTATTAAATTTCTTAACAGATTTGAGATTCTAAAATGACAGAAACAGCAGCACCTAAAAAACGTTGGTATGTGTTACAAGCCTTCTCCGGTTTTGAAGGTCGTGTGGCCGCAACATTACGCGAATATATCAAACTCAACCATATGGAAGATCAATTCGGTGAAGTTTTGGTCCCGACCGAAGAAGTGGTTGAAAATGTAGCGGGTAAACGTCGTAAAAGCGAACGTAAATTTTTTCCGGGCTATGTATTAGTGCAAATGGAAATGAACGATTACACCTGGCAGTTGGTGCGCAGCGTGCCGCGTGTAATGGGCTTTATCGGCGGCACACCGGATAAACCGCTGCCGATCAGCCAGCGTGAAGCCGATATTATTCTTAATCGGGTCGAGCAAAATGCGGATAAACCGCGTCCGAAAAACGTGTTCCAGCCGGGTGAAGAAGTGCGCGTTACCGAAGGTCCGTTTGCAGACTTTAACGGTACGGTTGAAGAAGTGGATTATGAAAAAGGACGCTTAAAAGTCTCCGTTTCCATTTTCGGTCGTGCGACCCCGGTAGAACTTGAGTTTAGCCAAGTGGAAAAAGCAAACGGCTAATAGAATTTTCACGGTAAAGGCAGGTTTTATACCTGCTTTTTTATTATAAAAAACTGCTTGAAAATTGACCGCACTTTTTATATAATTCGCGACCTATTATGAGCGGGGGAACTTGCTCATATTTTTGTGTAACGGCACTTCGGTGCTTAATTCATTGGGGAGCTGATTGTAGCGTTATCACCCAAAACATAGGAAACTAAAAATGGCAAAGAAAGTTCAAGCATACGTTAAGCTGCAAGTCGCAGCGGGTATGGCTAACCCTTCACCACCGGTCGGTCCCGCACTGGGTCAACAAGGTGTAAACATCATGGAATTCTGTAAAGCGTTCAATGCTCGTACCGAGAGCATGGAAAAAGGTTTACCGATTCCGGTCGTTATTACCGTTTACGCAGACCGTTCATTCACTTTCGTCACGAAAACTCCGCCGGCAGCCGTATTGTTGAAAAAAGCGGCGGGTATCAAATCCGGTTCAGGTAAGCCGAACAAAGATAAAGTGGGTAAAGTGACGCAAGAGCAAATCCGTCAAATCGCCGAAACTAAAGCGGCGGATATGACTGGTGCGACTATCGAAACCAAAATGAAATCAATCGCTGGCACGGCTCGCTCAATGGGCTTAGTGGTGGAGGAATAATACGATGGCTAAATTGACTAAAAAAATGAAAGCAATCAAAGCTGGCGTAGATTCTACCAAAGCGTACGAAATTAACGAAGCCATTGCGCTGTTAAAACAATTTGCAACGGCGAAATTCAACGAAAGCGTTGATGTTGCCGTAAATTTAGGTATCGATCCGCGTAAATCCGATCAAAACGTGCGCGGTGCAACCGTATTGCCTCATGGTACCGGTCGTTCCGTACGCGTTGCGGTATTTACTCAGGGCGCTAACGCCGATGCGGCTAAAGAAGCCGGCGCCGATTTAGTCGGTATGGATGATTTGGCGGAACAGGTTAAAAAAGGCGAAATGGACTTCGACGTTGTGATTGCCTCTCCGGATGCAATGCGCGTAGTCGGTCAATTGGGTCAGATTTTAGGTCCTCGCGGTTTAATGCCAAACCCTAAAGTGGGTACGGTTACGCCAAACGTTGCCGAAGCGGTTAAAAATGCGAAATCCGGTCAGATTCGTTACCGTAACGATAAAAACGGTATTATCCATACCACAATCGGTAAAGTGGATTTCTCCGAAGATCAATTGAAAGAAAACTTACAGGCGCTTTTAGCGGCGTTAGTGAAAGCTAAACCGACTACCGCTAAAGGTATTTTCATTAAGAAAGTAAGCGTTTCCACCACTCAGGGCGCCGGCGTTCAAGTTGATCAAAACAGCTTATAATTCGCGCAGGTAGCTTTACAAAGGCGTAGATTATCCGTATAATTTACGCCCTATTTATGGCTTAGGCCATAAAATTGATGGTGCTTGCCAAATCAAGCCCCGTCCAAGACCGTAGGAGAAAACGCACGATAAAAGTGCGGTCGGTTTTTACCGAGTTTTCTTAATTACCTACGTAGATGGTGAACAGAAAAAGAATTTTCTGCTTCTGTACACCGAAGTCGTCCTGGTATGTTTGTATCAGGTAATTTAATTCCGATTTATCGGAGTGTATTCAGGAGCTCAAAGCCAATGGCATTAAATCTTCAAGACAAACAAGCAATTGTTGCTGAAGTAAATGAAGCAGCCAAAGGTGCCCTTTCAGCTGTTATCGCGGATTCTCGCGGCGTAACAGTGGATAAAATGACGGAGTTACGTAAAGCGGCTCGTGAAGCTGGCGTTTCAATGCGCGTTGTTCGTAATACTTTATTACGTCGTGCGGTTGAAGGCACAGAATTCGAATGCTTAACAGATACGTTTACCGGTCCGACACTTATCGCATTCTCTAACGAACATCCGGGCGCTGCGGCACGTTTGTTCAAAGATTTCGCTAAAGCGAACGATAAGTTTGAAATTAAAGGTGCGGCCTTTGAAGGTAAAATCCAAGATGTCGATTTCTTGGCAACATTACCGACTTACGAAGAAGCGATTGCACGTTTAATGGGTACAATGAAAGAAGCTGCGGCAGGCAAACTTGTTCGCACTTTTGCAGCATTACGCGACAAATTACAAGAAGCGGCTTAATTTTAAAAGCGTTTCTTGAATCGTTTAACAACTTATTTACTTTAGGAATTGATTGTCATGTCATTAACTAACGAACAATTAATCGAAGCGATCGCTTCAAAATCAGTATCAGAAATCGTTGAATTAATCGCAGCGATGGAAGAAAAATTCGGCGTTTCAGCAGCAGTAGCGGCAGCGGCTCCGGCAGCAGGCGCAGCAGCGGCAGTAGAAGAAAAAACTGAATTCAACGTAGTATTAGCGGAAGCCGGTGCTAACAAAGTTGCAGTAATCAAAGCGGTACGCGGTGCAACAGGCTTAGGCTTAAAAGAAGCGAAAGACTTAGTTGAATCCGCTCCGGCTAACTTGAAAGAAGGCATTTCTAAAGCTGAAGCTGAAGCATTGAAAAAAGAATTAGAAGATGCAGGCGCGAAAGTAGAAATCAAATAATTTTTGATGACTTTTCCTGTTCTTCGGAACTTACGGCTGGCGGTTTTTCCGTCAGCCTTTTGTGCTCTCAAATAAGTGCAAAAAAAATCACCGTTTAATTGCAGAAAAAATTAAGTTAAATCAAGCTGTTAGCTTAATGCAATCCGCTCATCAGAAGTAAGGTTCAGAGTGCGGTATCTCACAAACGGATTCATACATTGATTTAAAATCATCTGACAGTACATCAGATAAAAAAACATTGAATTTTTTTACCGCACTTTGGTGGTTTTATTTCAAGTCGGTCTCACTAGAAATTACAGAGGAAAACCAATGGGTTACTCCTATACTGAGAAAAAACGTATCCGTAAAGACTTTGGTAAACGTCCACAAGTTTTAAACGTACCTTATTTATTAACCATTCAATTAGATTCATTCGACAAATTTATTCAGTGCGATCCTGACGGTCAGCAAGGCCTGGAAGCCGCATTCCGTTCGGTATTTCCGATTGTAAGCAATAACGGCAGCACGGAATTGCAATATGTCAGCTATAAATTAGGCGAGCCGGTATTTGACGTGCGCGAATGTCAGATTCGCGGAACAACCTTTGCCGCGCCGTTACGCGTGAAGTTACGTTTGGTGAGCTACGATAAAGATGCGGCTCCCGGCACAGTTAAAGATATTAAAGAACAAGACGTGTATATGGGGGAAATCCCGCTGATGACGGACAACGGTACCTTCGTGATTAACGGTACCGAGCGTGTTATCGTTTCGCAATTGCACCGCAGTCCGGGCGTGTTCTTTGACAGTGACAAAGGTAAAACGCATTCTTCAGGTAAAGTATTATATAACGCGCGTATTATCCCTTACCGCGGTTCTTGGTTGGATTTCGAATTCGATCCGAAAGACAATTTATTCGCGCGTATCGACCGTCGTCGTAAGTTGCCGGCAACCATTATTTTACGGGCATTGGGTTATACGACGGAAGAAATTTTAGATTTGTTCTTCGATAAAGTTCTGTTCGAAATTCAGGACAATAAATTGCTGATGGAATTAGTTCCTGAACGCTTACGCGGTGAGACGGCGACATTTGATATCGAGGCCAACGGCAAGGTTTATGTTGAACGCGGTCGTCGTATTACTGCGCGTCATATCAAGGCGCTTGAAAAAGACGGTATTAGCAAAGTTGAAGTGCCAACCGAATATATTATCGGAAAAGTGGCGGCGAAAGACTATGTGGATTTAGAAAGCGGCGAAGTCATCTGTGCCGCAAACATGGAAATTTCTTTAGAGCTTTTAGCAAAATTGGCTCAAGCGGGTTACACCACAATCGAAGCGTTGTTCACCAATGATTTGGATTTCGGCCCGTATATTTCCGAAACGCTGCGTGTGGATCCGTCTTATGACCGGTTAAGTGCGTTAGTCGAAATTTATCGTATGATGCGTCCGGGCGAACCACCGACAAAAGAAGCGGCGGAAGGTTTATTTGATAACTTATTCTTCTCGCAGGATCGTTACGATTTGTCTGCGGTAGGTCGTATGAAATTCAACCGTTCGTTAGGTATTGACAGCGAAACGGGCAGCGGCGTGTTGAGCAAAGAAGACATCGTCAGCGTGATGAAAAAACTGATCGATATCCGTAACGGTCGCGGTGAAGTGGACGATATTGACCACTTGGGTAACCGTCGTATCCGTTCGGTGGGCGAAATGGCGGAAAATCAATTCCGAATCGGTTTGGTACGCGTTGAACGCGCCGTAAAAGAGCGCCTCTCATTAGGTGATCTTGATGCGGTAACGCCACAGGATTTAATTAATGCCAAACCGATTTCTGCGGCAGTTCGTGAATTTTTCGGTTCTTCACAATTATCTCAGTTTATGGATCAAAACAACCCGCTGTCGGAAGTGACCCATAAACGTCGTATTTCCGCATTGGGACCGGGCGGATTAACACGCGAACGTGCAGGCTTTGAAGTTCGAGACGTTCACCCGACTCATTATGGTCGCGTGTGTCCGATTGAAACCCCTGAAGGTCCGAATATCGGTTTGATCAACTCGCTTTCCGTATATGCGCGTACCAATGATTACGGTTTCTTAGAAACGCCTTACCGTAAAGTGGTAAACGGTCAGGTAACGGAAGAAATTGAATATTTATCGGCGATTGAAGAAGGTAAATATATCATTGCGCAGGCAAACTCGAACTTAGATGAAAATCTTCGTTTTACGGATACTTTCGTTACCGCCCGCGGTGAACATGGCGAGTCCGGTTTATATCGTCCGGAAGAAATTCATTATATGGACGTTTCAACCCAACAAGTGGTTTCCGTTGCGGCGGCGTTAATTCCGTTCCTTGAGCACGACGACGCGAACCGTGCGTTAATGGGAGCGAACATGCAACGTCAGGCGGTGCCGACATTACGTGCGGATAAACCGTTGGTGGGTACCGGTATGGAAAAACCGATTGCCCTTGACTCAGGCGTGGCGGTGGTTGCGAAACGCGGCGGTACGATTCAATACGTTGATGCATCCCGTATCGTGGTGAAAGTAAACGAAGACGAAACGATTCCGGGTGAAGCGGGCATTGATATTTATAACTTAATTAAATATACCCGTTCTAACCAAAATACCTGTATCAACCAAATTCCTTGCGTGAATTTAGGCGAACCTGTCGGTCGCGGTGAAATCTTAGCCGACGGTCCGTCAACGGATTTGGGCGAATTGGCGTTAGGTCAAAATATCCGCGTGGCGTTTATGCCTTGGAACGGTTATAACTTCGAAGACTCAATGTTAGTTTCCGAACGCGTAGTACAACAGGATCGTTTCACCACTATCCATATTCAAGAATTATCTTGTGTGGCGCGTGATACCAAATTAGGTGCGGAAGAAATTACCGCAGATATTCCTAACGTCGGTGAAGCGGCATTAAGCAAGTTGGACGAATCCGGTATCGTCTATGTAGGTGCCGAAGTGAAGGGCGGCGATATTCTGGTGGGTAAAGTGACGCCAAAAGGCGAAACTCAATTAACGCCGGAAGAGAAATTACTCCGCGCAATCTTCGGTGAGAAAGCTTCGGACGTAAAAGATTCTTCACTTCGCGTGCCTAACGGTACTTCCGGTACGGTTATTGACGTTCAAGTCTTTACCCGCGACGGCGTAGAAAAGGACAAACGCGCGTTGGAAATCGAAGAGATGCAATTAAAACAAGCGAAAAAAGACCTTGTTGAAGAATTGGAAATCTTGGAAGCCGGTTTGTTCTCCCGTGTTCGCAATTTATTAATTGACGGCGGCGTCAGCGAAAAAGAATTGGATAAAATGGAACGTACGAAATGGTTGGAACAAACCCTTTCGAGCGAATCCAAACAAAGCCAGTTGGAACAGCTTGCGGAACAATACGAAGAATTACGCAAAGACTTCGAACACAAACTTGAAGTGAAACGCGGCAAAATTATCCAGGGCGATGATTTGGCGCCGGGCGTACAAAAAGTAGTGAAAGTATACCTTGCGGTGAAACGTCAGATTCAACCGGGAGATAAGATGGCGGGTCGTCACGGTAACAAAGGGGTTATCTCAAAAATTAACCCGGTTGAAGATATGCCGTACGACGAAAACGGCCGTCCGGTCGAGATCGTGTTGAACCCGTTGGGCGTACCGTCTCGTATGAATATCGGTCAGATTCTGGAAACGCACTTAGGTTTGGCGGCGAAAGGTATCGGCGAACAAATCAACATCATGCTTAAACAAAAACAGGATGTCGAGAAATTACGCGGTTATATCCAGAAAGCTTACGATTTAGGCGGCGGTTCGCAAGTTGTGGATCTCAATACTTTCACGGACGAAGAAGTATTGCGTTTAGCGGAAAATTTACGTAACGGTATGCCGCTTGCCACACCGGTGTTTGACGGTGCCGACGAAAGCGAAATTAAAGGTTTGTTAGAGCTTGGCGGATTGCCGACATCCGGTCAGATCACCTTGTATGACGGCCGCACCGGCGAAAAATTTGAGCGTCCGGTAACCGTGGGTTACATGTATATGCTCAAATTGAACCACTTGGTGGACGACAAAATGCACGCGCGTTCGACCGGTTCTTACAGCCTGGTTACTCAACAACCGTTGGGTGGTAAAGCGCAGTTCGGCGGTCAGCGTTTCGGTGAAATGGAAGTATGGGCGCTTGAAGCATACGGCGCGGCTTACACCCTGCAGGAAATGTTAACCGTGAAATCCGACGATGTGAACGGTCGTACCAAGATGTATAAAAACATCGTGGGCGGCACCCATTACATGGAACCGGGTACGCCGGAATCTTTCAATGTAATCATGAAAGAAATTCGTTCGCTTGGTCTTAACATCGATTTAGATGAAGCCTAATTTATAGACGGGCAGTCCGTCGTAATGAGAAAGCATTCATCGCAATGCGAAAATTCCGCGCAAAGTGCGGTCAAAAAATCGAATGAATTTCGACCGCGCTTTGAATAAGTTTAACTCCGACAGGAGCAAAATCTGTGAAAGATTTAGTTAATTTTTTAAAAGCACAATCCAAAACCGCCGAAGATTTTGATGTGATCAAGATTGGTTTAGCCTCACCGGACATGATTCGTTCATGGTCGTTCGGCGAAGTGAAAAAACCGGAAACCATTAACTACCGTACATTTAAACCGGAACGCGACGGTCTTTTCTGTGCGCGTATTTTCGGGCCGGTAAAAGATTACGAATGTTTATGCGGTAAATATAAACGCTTAAAACATCGCGGTGTAATCTGTGAAAAATGCGGTGTTGAAGTTACCCAAACCAAAGTGCGCCGCGAACGTATGGGACATATCGAATTGGCTTCGCCGGTGGCGCATATCTGGTTCTTGAAATCGTTACCGTCCCGCATCGGTTTATTATTGGATATGCCGTTGCGCGATATTGAACGCGTTCTTTATTTTGAATCATATATCGTGATCGAACCGGGAATGACGGATTTAGAAAAAGGTCAGTTATTAACCGAAGAACAATATTTGGACGCTGAAGAGCGCTGGGCGGACGAATTTGACGCGAAAATGGGGGCGGAAGCCATCCAGGCCATTTTACGCGATATGGATTTGGAACATGAATGTGAAACCTTACGTGAAGAGTTACAGGAAACTAACTCTGAAACTAAACGTAAAAAAATCACTAAGCGTTTGAAATTATTAGAAGCGTTTATTCAGTCCGGCAACAAACCGGAATGGATGGTTATGACCGTATTACCGGTGCTTCCGCCGGATTTACGTCCGTTGGTACCGTTGGACGGCGGTCGTTTTGCGACTTCGGATTTGAACGATTTATATCGTCGCGTTATTAACCGTAACAACCGTTTGAAACGTCTTTTGGATTTAATCGCACCGGATATTATCGTACGCAACGAAAAACGTATGTTACAGGAATCCGTGGATGCGTTGCTGGATAACGGTCGTCGCGGTCGTGCGATCACGGGTTCGAACCGTCGTCCGCTTAAATCTTTAGCGGATATGATCAAAGGTAAACAAGGTCGTTTCCGTCAGAACTTATTAGGTAAACGCGTTGATTATTCGGGTCGTTCGGTTATCACCGTAGGTCCGTATCTGCACTTACACCAATGCGGTTTACCGAAAAAAATGGCGCTGGAATTATTCCGTCCGTTTATCTATGCAAAATTGGAAAGCCGCGGTTATGCGACCACCATTAAAGCAGCGAAGAAAATGGTTGAGCGAGAAGACGCCATCGTATGGGATATTTTGGCGGAAGTGATTCGCGAACACCCGATTCTGTTGAACCGTGCGCCGACATTGCACCGTTTGGGTATTCAGGCGTTCGAACCGATTTTGATCGAAGGTAAGGCCATTCAGTTGCATCCGCTCGTTTGTGCGGCGTTCAACGCGGACTTCGACGGAGACCAAATGGCGGTTCACGTTCCGTTGACGTTGGAAGCGCAGCTAGAAGCTCGCGCATTAATGATGTCAACTAATAACATTTTATCGCCGGCGAACGGTGATCCGATTATCGTTCCGTCACAAGACGTGGTATTGGGTATTTACTATATGACCCGCGATAAAGTGAACGGTAAAGGCGAAGGCATGCTGTTGCAAGACCCTCGCGAAGCGGAAAAAGCCTATCGCACCGGTCGGGCGGAATTGCATTCGCGCGTGAAAATCCGTATTACGGAATATGTGAAAAATGCCGAAGGTGAATTAGAACCGCAAACGAACTTAGTGGATACCACGGTCGGTCGTGCCATTTTATGGATGATCGCGCCGAAAGGCATGCCGTTCAGCCTGTTCAATCAAACGCTCGGCAAAAAAGCCATCTCTAAACTGATTAACGAATGTTATCGTCGTTTAGGCATGAAAGAGAGCGTAATGTTTGCAGACCAAATCATGTATACCGGTTTTGCGTATGCGGCACGTTCGGGTTCGTCCGTCGGTATCGACGATATGGTGATTCCGGAGAAAAAATACGAAATCATCGCGGCGGCGGAAAAAGAAGTGGCGGAAATTCAAGAACAGTTCCAATCCGGTTTGGTTACTGTCGGTGAACGTTATAACAAAGTCATTGATATTTGGGCGGCGGCTAACGAACGCGTAGCGAAAGTGATGATGGAAAATTTGTCTACGGAAGAAGTGATAAACCGTGAAGGTCATCCGGAAAAACAAGCCTCATTCAACAGCATCTTTATGATGGCGGATTCAGGTGCGCGCGGTTCCGCGGCACAGATTCGTCAGTTAGCGGGTATGCGCGGTTTGATGGCGCGTCCGGACGGTTCAATCATCGAAACGCCGATTACGGCGAACTTCCGCGAAGGTTTGAACGTATTACAGTACTTTATTTCCACTCACGGTGCGCGTAAAGGTTTGGCGGATACTGCGTTAAAAACGGCAAACTCCGGTTATTTGACCCGTCGTTTGGTTGACGTTGCGCAAGATTTAGTGATTGTCGAGGACGATTGCGGTACGCACGAAGGTATCGTCATGGCGCCGTTAATCGAAGGCGGCGATGAGAAAGTGCCGTTACGCGAATTGGTATTGGGCCGTGTCGCGGCGGAAGACGTCTTGAAACCGGGAACGGAAGAGGTTCTGATCCCGCGTAATACGCTGATTGACGAGCAATGGTGTAATGTTATTGATGAAAATTCGGTAGACAGCATTAAAGTTCGTTCCGTGGTGACCTGTGATACCGATTTCGGCGTGTGTGCGAAATGTTACGGCCGTGATTTGGCGCGCGGTCATCTGATTAATCAGGGAGAAGCCGTCGGTGTTATCGCGGCGCAATCCATCGGTGAACCGGGTACACAGTTAACCATGCGTACGTTCCATATCGGTGGTGCGGCATCCGCAGCGGCGAAAGAATCCAGCGTACAGGTTAAAAATAACGGTACCATTCGTTTGGCTAACGTGAAATTTGTAACCAATAACGAAGGTAAACTGGTATTAACTTCACGTAATACCGAATTAACCGTAATCGATGCCTTCGGTCGTACCAAAGAGCATTATAAGCTGCCTTACGGTACTACTTTAAGTAAAGCCGACGGCGCCGAAGTTACGGCGGGTGAAACCGTAGCAAACTGGGATCCGCATACTATGCCGGTGATTTCCGAAGCGGCGGGTTTTGTGAAATTTGTCGATATTGTTGACGGTTTAACCGTAAGCCGCCAGACCGACGAATTAACCGGTTTGTCTTCAATTTTGGTGCAAGATGTGGGTGAACGTGCGACGGCAGGTAAAGATTTGCGTCCGGCGATTAAATTGGTCGATGCCAAAGGCAACGATATTTTAATCGAAGGCACCGACGTAGCGGCGCAATACTTCTTACCGGGTAAAGCAATCGTAACCTTGGATGACGGTGCGGAAATCAATATCGGTGATCCGTTAGCCCGTATTCCGCAAGAATCCGTGGGAACTAAAGATATTACCGGCGGTCTGCCGCGCGTAGCCGATTTATTCGAAGCGCGTAAACCGAAAGAACCGGCAATTTTAGCCGAAATTTCCGGTATCGTTTCCTTCGGTAAAGAAACCAAAGGTAAACGCCGCTTATTAATCACACCGACCGACGGCGGCGAAACATACGAAGAAATGATTCCGAAATGGCGTCAATTAAACGTATTCGAAGGCGAAATGGTGGAACGCGGCGACTTAATTTCCGATGGTGCGGAAACGCCGCATGACATTTTACGTCTGCGCGGTGTGCACGCCGTAACCGAGTATATCGTAAACGAAGTTCAGGAAGTTTACCGTTTACAAGGGGTTAAAATTAACGATAAGCATATCGAAGTTATCGTTCGTCAAATGTTGCGTAAAGCCGTTATCACCAATGCTTACGATTCCGAATTCTTGGAAGGCGAGCAAGTGGAAGTGGCGCGCATTAAGGTCGTTAACCGTAAACGCGAAGCGGAAGGCAAACCGTTGGTGGAATTCGAACGTGAATTGCTTGGTATTACCAAAGCGTCATTGGCTACCGAATCATTCATTTCGGCGGCTTCGTTCCAGGAAACCACCCGCGTGTTGACCGAAGCGGCGGTTGCCGGTAAACGCGATGAATTGCGCGGCCTGAAAGAAAACGTGATTGTGGGTCGTTTGATCCCGGCGGGTACGGGTTTTGCCTATCACCAAAACCGTATTAAAAACCGCCATACGGGAGTAACGTTGCCGGAAGAGCAATCCGTAAAATTCTCCGCGGCGGATGAAGCGGAAATTGAAGCGGAATTCAATATGGTAGCGGATGATCCGACATCCAGCCTGGCAGAAATGCTGAACATGGCGGATGAGGAATAAACCGGCGTTTGACCGGTAACACAAAATCCCCCGAGAGCAACGCTCCCGGGGGATTTTTTATTCGTCCGCGAGATGAAAAAACATCAAAAAAATCGACCGCACTTTTAAGGATAAGGCGAAAAGTGCGGTCGAAATTTTTAACGTTTTTTGTAATCCCGACTGGAATGCGGAGTCTGACTATGCTTGATCCGATAAGGTTTCGGCAACTCGTCGATTAATGAATCGGGATCATATTGGCTGACGGGAATTGCATGTCCGATGTATTCTTCAATCGCCGGCAGATTCATGGCGTATTGTTCGCAGGCAAAGCTGATGGATACGCCGCTTTCGCCGGCGCGCCCGGTACGCCCGATGCGGTGTACATAATCTTCGCGATCATCCGGCAAATCATAATTGAACACGTGCGTGACATCGGGAATATGCAAACCGCGCGCCGCCACATCGGTGGCAACCAGAATATCCAGTTCCCCGTCAGTAAACTGTTTGAGCAATGCCAGCCGCTTTTTTTGCGGCACATCGCCGGTTAGCAAACCCACGCGTTGTCCGTCGGCGGCAAGGTAGCCCCAGATTTCTTCGCAACGATGTTTAGTATTGGCAAAAATAATGCAGCGTTCCGGCCATTCTTCTTCCAGTAACGTCATAAGTAAGGCAATTTTGTCCCGATTGGACGGATAGAACAGTTCTTCCTTGATTCGGTGCCCGGTTTTCTGCAACGGTTCGATTTCAATATATTCGGGATCGTTCATGTCTTCAAAGGCAAGCTCTCTGACTTTATAAGAAAGCGTGGCGGAAAACAGCATGGTTAAACGGGATTTTGGCGGCGGACATTTGCGCAACAAATAGCGAATATCCTTGATAAAGCCTAAATCGAACATTCGATCGGCTTCATCCAGCACCACCACTTGAATATCGTTAAAACGGATAATGCCTTGCTTTACGTAATCGATGATTCGTCCGGTGGTGCCGATTAAAATATCCACACCGTTTTCAATGACTTTCAGCTGTTTATCGTAACCGTCGCCGCCGTATGCCAGCCCAATGCGTAATTGGCTGGTTTTGGCAAGAGATTCCGCATCGTGAGCGATTTGTACCGCCAGTTCGCGGGTCGGCGCCAGAATTAACGCCCGCGGTTGATTGGTAACGAAATCCGGTTGATGGGTTAATAAATAATGAAATGTCGCCGTGAGAAACGCCATGGTTTTCCCCGTGCCCGTTTGTGCCTGACCGGCAACATCTTTACCTTGCAATGTTAAGGGTAAAGATAAGGCCTGAATCGGCGTGCAATATTCAAAACCCTGAGCTTTCAGCGCGGTGAGAATTTGAGGATGCAGCGGCAAGTCGGCAAACCGCTGTTGAGATAGGTGTTCTGTTGTCATAATTTATTTTTATTTGGTGAAAAATTGCGACAAGCATACCACGTTATGCAAAATTACCCAAAAAAAGACCGCACTTTTTTTAGGTAAAAAACTAGACAGAATCGGGTTTTAATGATACCTTTACCACCACTCAATCGACCTATGAGTCAACTCTTATTTTTTT
This sequence comes from Exercitatus varius, assembly GCF_029577735.1. Classification (NCBI taxonomy): domain Bacteria; kingdom Pseudomonadati; phylum Pseudomonadota; class Gammaproteobacteria; order Pasteurellales; family Pasteurellaceae; genus Exercitatus; species Exercitatus varius. Next base: position 21,086 of record NZ_JARQTO010000017.1, read on the forward strand.
CCAATCCAAAGTATTAACTCTCAATTATGCATTTAACAGAACTCAAAAATACCCCGGTTTCCACGCTGGTACAGCTTGGAGAAGAACAAATGGGCTTAGAAAATTTAGCCCGTTTACGTAAACAAGATATTGTTTTTGCCATCTTAAAACAACACGCGAAAAGCGGTGAAGATATTTTCGGCGGCGGCGTCCTGGAAATTTTACCCGACGGCTTCGGCTTTCTGCGTTCGGCGGACAGTTCTTATTTAGCCGGTCCGGACGATATTTATGTTTCGCCGAGCCAAATCCGCCGTTTTAATTTACAAACCGGCGATAAAGTGGAAGGTAAAATTCGCCCGCCGAAAGAAGGCGAACGTTATTTCGCCTTATTAAAAGTGGATCAGGTTAATGACGATCGCCCGGAAGTTTCCCGCAGTAAAATTCTGTTTGAAAACTTAACGCCGTTACACGCCAATTCCCGTTTGCGTATGGAACGCGGAAACGGTTCAAAAGAAGATTTAACCGCCCGCATTCTAGATTTGGCTTCGCCTATTGGTAAAGGCCAGCGCGGCTTGATCGTCGCGCCGCCTAAAGCGGGGAAAACGGTGTTATTGCAAAATATCGCGCAAAGCATTACCGCGAATTATCCGGAATGCGAGTTGATCGTGCTGTTGATCGACGAACGACCGGAAGAAGTAACGGAAATGCAACGTACGGTGCGCGGCGAAGTGATTGCTTCAACCTTCGACGAACCGGCGGCGCGCCATGTTCAGGTGGCGGAAATGGTGATTGAAAAAGCCAAACGCTCGGTGGAGCATAAAAAAGACGTGGTAATTTTGCTCGATTCCATTACCCGTTTGGCCCGCGCTTACAATACGGTGACGCCGGCATCGGGCAAGATTTTATCCGGCGGTGTGGACGCTAATGCGTTACATCGCCCGAAACGTTTCTTCGGTGCCGCGCGTAACGTGGAAGAAGGCGGAAGCCTGACGATTATCGCGACCGCACTGGTGGATACCGGTTCCAAAATGGACGAAGTGATCTTTGAAGAATTCAAAGGAACGGGTAATATGGAATTGCATCTTTCCCGCAAAATCGCGGAAAAACGCGTATTCCCGGCCATCGATTTCAACCGTTCCGGCACCCGTAAAGAAGATTTGCTCACCACGCCGGACGAATTGCAAAAAATGTGGATTCTGCGCAAAATCCTTAACCCGATGGGCGAAGTGGAAGCGATGGAATTCCTCATTGATAAATTAATGGTGGCGAAAACCAACGAAGAATTTTTTGAAATTATGAAACGTTCATAACTTCAAAAAACATCGCATTTTTTGACCGCACTTTAGGCTTGCTTGCAAGCGGAAAAGTGCGGTCAATTTTTTGCACGTTTTTTCAGCCAAAAGAAAAGGCGCTTTCGCACCTTTCCGTTTTATTGTGTTTTGGCTATTTTGTGTTTGTTTCGGCTTTTTTGTCATCACCGCCGAATGTTAACCAGGACGGTAAACTTAAGAACGGTTCGTCGGGTTTATCCGCTTCTTTAATCACTTTGCCTTCGTTGGCTTTCACCAGGGTCGCCGCTTTTTGTTCCAGCTGGGTTAATCCCATTTCGTGATAAGCTTCTTCTAACAACGGTAACGCTTGTAATGTCGCGTTGGTGTCCGGATAAGTCTGCAACATACCGGTTACGCGATTTGACACCGCAACCCAGGCTTTGCGTTTGGCATAGAACTTCGCGATTTCCAATTCGTGACGGGCTAAACGGTCTTTAATGTAAGCCATACGGGTGATGGCGTCCGGCGTATATGGACTGTTCGGGAAATGCTGAACCAACGTCTGGAAGTTGCCGAATGCGGTTTTCATGGATGTACTTTCACGGGAAGCGCGATCGATACCGAAGAAATCCTGCAGGAAATTATCGCCCATGGACATATTGGTTAACGCCGCCATATACAGCACGTAATCCGTATGTTGGCTTTGCGGATGTAACTTCAGGAAGCGGTCCGCCGTGACCAGCGCCGTGGTATAATCCTGGCTGCGATAAGCGGCGTAAATCAGATTTAACTCCGCCTGTTCGCTGTAATCGCTTCCCGGAAAACGGGAATCCACCGCTTGCAAATATTTGGTCGCATCGCTGTAATTACCGTCTTGCACATAAGCCTGGCCTTTTGTGAACAATTCCTGTTCCGATGCCTGTTCGACTTCGTTGTTGCTGCCGGAACAGGCCGTCAACGCAAATGCAGCCAGCGCGGCAAGAGTAAGCGATTTTAAGTTACGCATAGCGTGATAATCCTTTTTCTATGTAAAAATATGATATTCAGTTACAATAATCGTCACATTCTATCTGATAGTACAAAATAATTCACGGACTTTTTATGGCTCAACTTACTTTAACGGCTGAGGTTCAGTCGCACCAAATGGGACAACGGTTAGACCAAACTTTAGCGGAATTGTTCCCCGACTATTCCCGTTCGCGTTTGAAAACCTGGATCGAAGAAAACCTGGTGCGGGTGAACGGCAACATTCAAAATGTTCCGCGCACTAAAGTATTGGGCGGCGAACAGATCGAAATTAACGTCGAAGCGGAAGAAGAAACGCATTACGAGCCGGAAAATCTGCCGTTGAATATTGTGTATGAAGATGAACACATTCTGGTGATTAATAAACCAAAGAATTTCGTGGTGCATCCCGGCGCCGGTAATTCGCGCGGCACGGTGTTGAACGCGTTGCTTTATCATTATCCGCAAATTGCCGAAGTGCCCCGCGCGGGTATTGTGCACCGGCTGGACAAAGATACCACAGGCTTAATGGTGATCGCCAAAACTATTCCCGCGCAAACTCAGTTGGTACGGGATTTGCAGAAACGCAAAATCACCCGCGAATATGAGGCCGTGGCGTTCGGCGTGATGACAAAAGGCGGAAAAGTGGATGAACCGATGGCGCGCCATCCCACCAAACGTACGGCAATGGCGGTACATCCGATGGGTAAACCGGCGGTAACGCATTACCGCATCATGGAACATTTCCGTAATTATACGCGCCTGCGTTTACGCCTGGAAACCGGGCGTACTCATCAGATCCGCGTACACATGGCGCATATCGCGCATCCGTTGTTGGGCGATCAAACTTACGGCGGACGTCCGCGCCCGCCTAAAAATGCCAGCGAGCATTTCAGTGCGGTGCTGCGCAATTTCCAGCGTCAGGCTTTGCATGCCGTTATGTTGCGTTTGGAGCATCCGATTAGCGGCGAATTGATGGAATGGTTTGCGCCCTTGCCGGATGATTTTGCCGAATTAATTGCCGCCCTGAAAGAAGATTACCAATTGCATAAAGACGAACTGGATTACTAAAAAATGACGCAAAAATTGACCGCACTTTACCCGTCTTGGCAAGTCCCGCAAAATATTCACGCTTTTACCACATTGCGCGACGGCGGTGTCAGCCGGGCGCCGTACGCCAGTTTTAATTTAGGCGAGCATGTGGAAGATGAACCAAGTGCGGTCAAAAAAAACCGGGATTTGTTGGTGGAACGATTCGGATTGCCGCAATTTCCGTTGTTCTTAAGCCAAATTCACAGTACCCGCGTGATTCGTTTGCCTTATTCGGGCGAAGACATAAAAGCGGACGCGGTTTATACCGATAAGCCCGGTCAGGTTTGTCTGGTGATGACCGCCGATTGTCTGCCCGTATTGTTTACGTCCAAAAAAGGGAATGAAGTGGCGGCGGCGCATGCGGGATGGCGCGGATTATGCGACGGCGTTCTGGAAGCAACCGTGCAACAGTTTCAATGTCCGCGCGATGAAATTATCGCCTGGTTCGGGCCGGCAATCGGGCCGAACGGGCTTTTGTGGCGGATTCGGCCAGCGCCGGAAAATATCTGGGCAATCTTTATCAAATCGCCGCGCAACGTTTGCAGCGTATGGGCGTTATGCAGATCAGCGGCGGAGAACATTGTACTTATACGGAAAGGGATAAATTTTTTTCTTTCCGCCGCGAAATGAAAACCGGGCGCATGGCGAGCCTGATTTGGTTCGATTAAAATCGTTTTTTGTGCATAAAGCAAAGGCGTAACCGCAACAGGATTACGCCTTTTTAGCTTATTGAGCGTCAAAAAACATGCGTTTTTTTGCCCGCACTTTTGCGGATTACCAGCCTTTCACTACGCCGTCTTTAAAGTGTTTCACCGCTTCTTGATACACTTCTTCGGACTGATAGGCTTTGACGAAATCTTTTACCGCCTGCGTGTCTTTGTTGTCTTCGCGCGCAACAATGATATTGACGTACGGGCTGTCTTTATCTTCTACAAAAATACCGTCTTTCGGCGATAAACCGATTTGTCCGGCGAAATTGTTGTTGATGACGGCTAAATCCACATCATCCAGGACGCGCGGTAATAAGGCGCCTTCCACCGCGTTGAATTTTAAGTTTTTCGGGTTTTCAATCACATCAAGCGGCGTGCTTAAAATGTTGTTGCTGTCTTTTAATTTGATTAAACCCTGTTTTTCCAGTAATGCCAACGAGCGGCCCTGATTGGTCGGATCATTCGGAATTGCCACCGTGGCGCCGTCTTGTAATTCGGCTAACGATTTGATTTTCTTAGAATAACCGGCGATTGGATAAACGAAAGTGTTACCGACGATCACTAAATCTTTATAGCCGCCTTTTGCCATATCTTCATCCAGATAAGGTTTATGCTGAATCGCGTTTACGTCCAGATCTTTACGGAACAAGGCGGCGTTCGGTTGGCTGTAATCGGTGAACGACACCAATTCCACATCGAGTTTGTATTTATCTTTGGCGACTTTAGCGGCAATTTCCGCCATTTGATGTTCCGGACCCGCCATCACGCCGACTTTTAATTTGCTGTCGTCTTTACATGCGGTTAATGCAAACACGGAAGTTAAGGCGAGCACGCTAAGAAGTTTTTTAAAGTTCATAATGTTTCCTTTTCGGTTAATTAACGATGATCAAAACGATCAGCGAGTTTGTTACCGTATTTTTCACCGAGGATGACGATGAAGACGATAATAATGGTGGCGACCCAAAGCACATAAGGCATATTGCGGTATAACCCGAATGTGATAGCCGTATTACCCAAACCGCCGCCGCCTACGGCGCCCGCCATGGCGGAATAACCGATTAAGGTGACGAACGTCAGGGTGAAGGCTTTAATCAGCATAGGGAGCGCTTCGGGTAAATAAAATTTTGTCACGAGTTGCCATGTGCCGGTTCCCATTGCCCGAGCGGTTTCCGTCAGACCTGGCGGTACATCGCCCAACGCATTAACGGTTAAACGCGCGACAAAAGGCAATGCGGCGACACTTAACGGAATAATGGCGGCGGTGGTGCCGATAGTGGTGCCTACCAGGAATTTGGTTACCGGTAATAAAATTAACAGCAAAATAATAAACGGAATGGAGCGTCCGATATTGATGATCACTTCCAAAGTGCGGTTGATTTTTGCGTTATTTAATGCGTAGCCTTTTTTGGTCAAAAACGCCCAGATACCCAAGGGCAAGCCGAACAAAATGGCAAAAAATGTAGCGGCAAAAGTCATATACAGGGTTTCCCAGGTGCTGACTAAAATGAGATCCCAGATTTCCGGTGTCATTTGGGTGTTGAAATCATTAATAAAATTAGCCCACATAACCTAACACCTCCACGCGGACATTATTTTCCATTAAATATATTTTGGCTTGTGTAATGGCGTCTTCATCGCCTTCCAGTTCCGCGATAGTAAAACCGAATTTAATGCCGCCCGCATAATCGATTTGCGAGATCAGAATGTTCAGACTGACGTCAAAACGTCGTGAAGCCTGTGACAGCAATGGCGCATCCACGGAACGCCCGGTAAATTCAAATTTAATAATCGGCGTGGATTTGGCCGAACGGGGCGTATCGGACATTTTTTCCAGATATTCTTCCGGCAAATTATAATGGAAAGTGGAACTGATAAATTCCTGCGCAAGTTCGGTTTTCGGATTGGAAAAAATATCGCTGACCGAACCCTGTTCGACCAGCTGACCGTGATCGATAACGGCAACTGTGTCGCAAATGCGTTTCACCACTTCCATTTCATGGGTAATTAATAGAATAGTAATGCCTAAAGTGCGGTTGATTTCCTTTAATAATTTTAAAATGGACTGAGTGGTCGCCGGATCTAACGCACTGGTGGCTTCATCGCACAGCAATACTTTCGGATCACTGGCCAACGCGCGGGCAATGGCAACCCGTTGTTTTTGTCCGCCGGAAAGATTCGCCGGATAAACGGCGCTTTTTTCGCTTAATCCCACCAGCTTGAGCAATTCGGTTACTCGTTTTTGGATTTCATCTTTCGGTGTATTTTCCAATTCCAACGGTAAAGCAATGTTGCCAAAAACCGTGCGGGAACTAAGCAAATTGAAATGCTGGAAAATCATCCCGATTTTACGGCGTTCGTGCATTAATTGCGCATCGGACAGCTGAGTCAAATCTTTTCCGTCAATAATCACCGAGCCGGAGGTCGGTTGTTCCAGTAAATTTACACAACGGATCAAAGTGCTTTTTCCGGCGCCCGATGCACCGATAACGCCACAAATTTGTCCTTGCGGAATATGCAAAGAAACATTGTCGAGGGCGGTGAGTTTTTTGTCCGATATGTCAAAAACTTTGGTAATATTTTTTAAATTAATCATATTTTATCGCTATAGTAATGATGTTTTCGTATTTTAGACGGCTATATGGCTGTGTCAATATTTATCAGTTTGGTTTTTAGAACCGATCGGTATGATTTATAAGCAATTTGCTAATGACCTTAGGAAAAGCGATAATACTAAAGGTACAACAGAATCGGAAATAATCATGAAAAAAGCTATTTTTTTAGATCGTGACGGGACATTAAATATTGATCACGGTTATGTCCATCGGATTGATGATTTTCATTTTATCGAGGGCAGTATCGAAGCGTTGCAGAAATTAAAAGCGATGGGATTTTTATTGGTTTTGGTGACAAATCAATCGGGCATTGCCAGAGGTTATTTCAGTGAAGAACAATTTTTGCAGTTAACCGAATGGATGGATTGGTCGCTGGCGGATCGAGGAGTGGATCTGGACGGCATTTACTATTGTCCTCACCATCCGCAAGGACAAGGCGAATACAAACAGGATTGTGATTGCCGCAAACCGAAATCCGGCATGCTGGATCAAGCGATTAGAGAATTAAATATCGATCCTGCTAAATCGTTTATGGTGGGAGATAAGGTTGAAGATTTACTGGCTGCACAAGGTGCTAAAGTGCGGTCAAAAATTTTGGTAAAAACAGGAAAACCCATTACGCCCGAAGGGGAACAGTTGGCGGATTACGTAATAGACAGCATTGCCGATTTACCGAATTTGATAAATCGGCTGAAGAAATGATCGCCCGTTGAACGAAAAGCCGGTAAAGTGCGGTCAAAATT
>NZ_JARQTO010000018.1:0-3311 GCF_029577735.1 Exercitatus varius
GAATATAAAAAAGCCCCTAACACACGCTAAGGGCTTTTTATAACAGGAAATCTACTTGAAATTATAAAGCAGGGGCTAAATCGTTAAGCTCTTCGATACGAAGCATTCTAATATCAGAAACTGCCGGTTTAAACCAAGAATAATTTTTTGATAATGCTTGAGCAGCTAACACACATTTAACAGCCGTCATTTCAGAGTTACCAAAATAAACACTGCCTTGTTGATGATCGAAGCCCAAAGATTCAAGCGTTTTTTTAACGTCGCCGTAGGCGTTTTGCCAACTTTCTGCAGGGTACAAATCTTTCAAAGTTGCCGTATCGAGATCAAAAGCGATTGCATACATAAAAAAATCCTCTTTAAGTCAAATTACTGGTTGATTATACAATAAACAGATTTCTAGCACAATAATTTTTTGCAAAAGTCTTTAATAAGTTTTGACTATAATCAAAACTATGATTTTAAATCTTTTGAAAGATGTGTATAATCTATTTCAAAACTATTAACTTTTGAATAGAGGTAAAAATGGAACTAGTAAAAGTATGTATTTTTATAATTAGCTTTGCCCTTATTTTCTTAACCATAAGAGTACATAAGTTAGAAAAGCGTAGTGCTGAAACAGCCGAATTATTAGCAAAATATATAAAGAAAAATCAGAATTATTAACTTTTGAAAAGAGGTAAAAATATGAAAGGTTATGAAATTGTTTTAGAAGACAAAGGGCAAGATTTCACTCGCTTTATAACAGATCAGAATGGTGTAGTTGTAGAGGCATTACCATATCAAACAGATATTTGGAAAGGTGCAGAAATACCAATCACTAATCAAAAAATAGGTGAACTATGTATGATACATAAGCCACCGCACATAGAATTTGGATACTTGAATTATAAGGTAACAGCAATCAATCCAAAACTGTAAGAATTAACTTTTGGGCAGGCACTTATGGGATACCTAATCAGCAAAGAAGCAAAACCTAACGGCTGGGACGGCAGCTATTTACTAGAATGCACACATCATTACAATAGTAAATCGCACGATGATTTTTTAATGTATTGTAATCTTTTAAAAGAGATGCCCGACGGTAGAGTAAAAATAAAAGTTTTCGGTTATCGTTGGAAAACAACAACCGGAGAAAAAATTAGATATGTATCTAAAAATAGAGTATCTAAAATAGAAAACTTCAAATTAACTAACTAAAAAACTTTTGAAAATAGATTAATATGAAAAAAGATGTTCAGATTGTAACCTTAACATTTCCAAAACCTAAAAAAGATGAAGATCAAACCTTACTGTATCGAGAGGGAGAAATCTTTTTTACCGTACCAACAATTTACGAAGAAAAGCAAATTGAAGTTTATCAGCATTTAGAATTTTTTGAATGGCGAATTATTGAACTAGTCGATAATTCGCTAGGAATTGATAAAAAAATAGTCCGTTTCGACAGTTTCAATCAACATTATTTATCTGATCGCATTGCTTTATTAAACGCATTAGCATTCTGCTATTCGGAGAATATCTAAATGGCTTTAATCGGATTTGCTAGAGTATCAACCCAAAAGCAAGATTTAAGAGATCAACTTGAGCAACTGCAAAAAGCCGGTTGCGAAAAAATTTTTAAGGGAAAAAATTCAGGCAAAAAAGAAAATAACGCAGAGAGGCTTGCCGAACTGCGCGCTTATATCCGTGAGGGTGATACTGTCGTAGTAACCAAGATAGATAGATTGGGACGTTCAGTTCTCCAAATTTTAAGCGTGTTAGAAGAGCTACAAGAGCGAAAAATTTACTTCAAATCACTTGATGGAATAATAGATACTGAAAACAGAAATGACCCCTGTTCTATTGCCCTTATTCGCCTTGTAAGCGTATTTGCAGAGCTTGACCGTAATTTCATCGTAACCCGAATGAGAGAAGGCAAACTTGCCAAAGGCGAAGCAGGAATAGGAGGGAGACCCAAAAAGCTAACAGGCGAAATTTTAAACAAATTCAAAAGAGATCTAAAACAAGGAAAAAGCCTTTCTAAACTATCCAAAAAATACGGCGTATCGATTGCTACCGCGTCAAGAGCAAGGCGAAAAATACTTGCAGAAAAAAGCTAATACTGTAATAATCTTTTTTGAATAATTGTTTAAAGCCTTTTATTCACGCATAAATAAAAAAGCTCCTTTTCGGGGCTTTTTTGTTTTTAGTCATAGGTTAACTTCAAAGGATATATTTTCAAATATATATTTGAATATATTTTTTAAATATTTTTATACTCAAATTCTGCTTTTCTAACCTTAACTTTCTCTAATCCATCATTAATTGCAATAAGAAAAGCCTCTGTATTATGTCGCTTCATCTCAAAGAGATAGTCAAAAACAATCTGCAAGGCATAGCTAGGAACAGGTTGATAGTTTCTCGCTTCTTTACTTCTTCGCCAACTTCTTAGCTGATTGAGAGAAACTTCATAGCCTGCTATTCGCATTAACTCTATAGCAGCTTCTAAATCATTAGAAAGCCCTGATAAATGTAACAAATTATTAAAAATTTGATTTTTCTGCACACTAAAAATTTCCATAAAATCCACTTAAACGTTACTGAATTATAATACTTTTATAGGTTAAGCAGTAGCACTGCCTAACCTATTTTTAACTACCTTACGCTGCTTTTTGGGCTTTTTCCTCGGCTAAAATCTGACTTGCATAAGCAACGATTTTCATCAAAAAATCAGCGTCTCCCCGAATGGCTAAAGTCGGATCTCGCCATTGCAAATCCCTAATTTCAAAAAGCCTATTCTCGCAAGCCGTGAATAAATGCCCAGCCCCCTTACAACCATCTGAAAAAGGTAAAAATCGCTTAAAAATCTCTTTTTTAAGGTTTAATTCTTCGATTTCATTATTTCGTTTTTCTCTTACCGCTGTAATTTTCTCAATAACCGGCAACATTTCCGCAATGCCTAGCCGTTTAAGAAATTCATTTAAATACCCCCTTTTTTTCCAAAGGGAAAAGGTGATTTCTTGCGAATGCACATTAGAGCCATCTCTTTTATAGTCACCGATCATCAGTTGAGCAATGCCACGTCCTTTATTAGGGTGAACCCTTACACTGATTTCAACCCCTTTAATCTTTGAACGGTAGCAGAGCGAATGAACCCAATCTTTAGGATCAAATTTAAGCCATTTCTGGTTAAACGGTTCGCAAATCTCGCCCGCAAGGTCTTTCAGAAAAATTTGATCGCAAATTTGTTCTAGTCGTGCTTTTGGTTCTGATGTAGTCATAATTTTTCCTTACATTAGGATAACTTAAAAATTCCCCCTTACATTAGGGCTTTC
>NZ_JARQTO010000019.1:0-10467 GCF_029577735.1 Exercitatus varius
TCAAACGTAAAGAAGTGGCGCGCGTTAACATGACGCCGCATCCGGTGGAATTCGAGTTGTATTATGCCTAATCCGGCATGATGAATTAAAAAGAGTGGGAAATTCCCGCGCTTTTTATGTGAAGAAAAAACTCGTCAAAAATCGCCCGCACTTTTAACAAAAAAATATAAAAAAACGCTGAAACCGTCCGTTTTCAGCGTTTTATTTATTGCCAGCGGCCGATTTTATACCGCTAGAAATTCCATGATACTCTGCGCCGCTTCGCGTCCTTCTGCGATTGCGGTGACAACTAAATCCGAACCGCGGGTAACATCGCCGCCGGCAAAAATTTTCGGATTGGCAGTTTGTTGTTTCAACCCGCCGTTGCTCTCGATACGGCCCCGTTTATCCGTTGTTACGCCGACGGACGTCAACCACGGCATCGGGTGCGGAGCGAAACCGAAAGCGACGATAACCGCATCACAAGGAATGATTTCTTCACTTCCTTCAATTACTTCCGCTCTGCGCCGACCGTTAGCGTCCGCTTCGCCCATTCGGGTTTTGACGATTTTAATACCGCTCACTTTGCCCAGCGCGTCCGTTTCAATTTCAATAGGTTGCGCATTAAACCGAAACTCGACGCCTTCTTCTTTGGCATTGTGATATTCTTTTTTCGAACCCGGCATATTGGCGGCATCGCGACGGTAAACGCAAGTCACCTCCGCGGCATTCTGACGAGCGGCCGTCCGCACGCAGTCCATCGCCGTATCGCCGCCGCCGAGCACCACCACCCGTTTGCCTTCCATGCTGACATAATCGGGCGCACTGAAACCGAGCAAGTGCTGCGTATTGCCGATCAAAAACGGTAAAGCGGAATATACGCCTTGCGCTTCTTCGTTCGGAATATCCGCTTGCATGCCGCGATAAGTTCCCACGCCGAGAAAAACGGCATCGTACCGCTCCACCAATTCATCCAAAAGCACATTTTTACCGATTTCCGCACCCAATTCGAACTTCACGCCCATTTCGCTAAAAATCTCGCGCCGTTTGCTCATGACGCTTTTTTCCAGTTTGAACGCCGGAATACCGAAGGTGAGCAAACCGCCGATTTCCTGCTGGCGTTCATAAACGGTCACATCCACGCCGTTGCGGATCAACACATCGGCACAGCCCAAACCCGCCGGACCGGCGCCGATCACCGCCACTTTTTTGCCGCTTTTCGGAATATTTTTTACGCTCGGTTTCCAGCCCATGGCGAAGGCCTTTTCGGTGATATATTTTTCCACGTTGCCGATGGTGACCGCGCCGAATTCGGCGTTCAGCGTGCAATCACCTTCGCATAAACGATCCTGCGGGCACACTCGTCCGCAGACTTCCGGCAGGCTGTTGGTGGAATGCGCCAATTCCGCCGCTTCGATAATACGCCCTTCATTGGCAAGCCGCAGCCAGTTGGGGATATTGTTATGTAACGGACACTTATTCTGACAATAAGGATTGCCGCATGCCAAACAACGATCCGCCTGCGATTGCGCCTGCGCTTCGGTGAACATTTGGTAAATTTCGATAAACTCGGTTTTTCTTGTATTTAGCGGGATTTTCGGCGGATCCACGCGCGGCAAATCGATAAACTGATAAACATTTCCACGACCCATTTTTTCTTCCTTCAATTCTGATCTTCCGTTTCGTCACTTCGCACTTCAACCCTAAAAGTGCGGGCGATTTTTGTTAGGTTTTTTTCTGGCTTCTTATTGCGTCACTTCGCGCAATTCACTGACGCTGCGGCGTTTATGTCCGAGCAAAGCGTCAACTTCATTGGCTTTCGGTTTGACTAACACGAATTTCTCCACATAACGATCCCAATGACTGAGAATTTGTTCGCCGATACGGCTGTGGGTTAATTCCACATGGCGGGCGATAAGACCGCGCAAGTGTTCCTGATGAGTGGCTAATTCGACAATACTCAGACCTTTGACCAATTCGCCGTTAATGCGGCTGCGGAATTTGCCGTCCACGTCCAGCACATAAGCAAAACCGCCGGTCATGCCCGCGCCGAAGTTAATTCCGGTTTTACCGAGAACGGTCACTACGCCGCCGGTCATATATTCGCAACCGTTATCGCCGATGCCTTCCACTACCGCCAATGCGCCCGAATTCCGCACGGCAAAACGCTCGCCGGCGCGGCCGGATAAGAACAACTCGCCGCCCGTGGCGCCGTACAGACAGGTATTACCGGCAATGGTCGCTTCTTCCGCTTTAAAGGATACGCCGTTGTGCGGTTTAATCACGATACGGCCGCCCGCCATGCCTTTGCCCACGTAATCGTTAGCGTCGCCCGTCAAATTCAGCTGCACGCCGCCCGCCAGCCAGACGCCGAAACTTTGTCCTGCGGTGCCGGTCAGATTAATGTTAAACGTTTGTAGCGGATTGCCGCGATTGCCGTAACGCTGCGCGATAATGCCCGATAATGTGGCGCCGACGGAGCGATCCACATTGCTGATATCCAAATCCATTTCACAGCAAAGCCCGTTCTGCAAGGCTTCCTGCGCCTGTTCAACAATCGCCTTATTCAACAGCCCTTTATCAAAAGGCGCATTATTTTGCGTACAATAAGGCGCGCTGCCTTGCGGGACGATAGGCGAATAAAGCAATTTGGTTAAATCCAGACCGCGTTGTTTACCGCTGCGACCGTCGATAATTTCCAATAAATCCGTACGACCGATAAGATCCGTCAGTTTTTCCGCGCCAAGCTGCGCTAAAATCTCACGCACGTCCTGTGCGATAAATTTAAAGAAGTTCATCACTTTCTCGGGCAAACCGTGATAATGCTTGCCGCGTAAGGTTTCATCCTGCGTAGCAATACCGGTTGCGCAGTTGTTTAGGTGACAAATCCGCAGATAACGACAACCTAACGCCACCATCGGTCCGGTACCGAAACCGAAACTTTCCGCGCCTAAAATCGCCGCTTTCACAATATCCAGGCCGGTTTTTAATCCGCCGTCCACCTGCAAACGCACTTTATGGCGCAGATTATTTTCGACCAAAGCCTGCTGCGCCTCGGCTAATCCGAGTTCCCACGGCGATCCGGCATATTTCACACTGGATAACGGGCTGGCGCCGGTGCCGCCGTCATAACCGGCAATGGTAATTAAATCCGCATAGGCTTTCGCGACGCCGGTGGCGATGGTGCCCACGCCCGGTAAAGACACCAATTTCACCGAAATCAACGCTTTCGGATTGATCTGTTTCAAATCGAAGATCAATTGCGCTAAATCTTCAATGGAATAAATATCATGATGCGGCGGCGGTGAAATCAGGGTGGAACCCGGCACCGCATAGCGTAATTGGGCGATATAAGGCGTAACTTTATCCCCCAGCAACTGACCGCCTTCGCCCGGTTTTGCGCCCTGCGCCACTTTAATTTGAATCACTTCCGCGCTCATTAAATAGGCCGGCGTCACGCCGAAACGACCGGAAGCCACCTGTTTAATTTTGGAGACTTTTTCCGTGCCGTAGCGTTTCGGATCCTCTCCGCCTTCACCGGAGTTGGAATAACCGCCCAAACGGTTCATCGCCGTCGCCAGCGCTTCGTGCGCTTCAGGGCTCAACGCCCCGATGGACATCGCCGCGCTGTCAAAACGTTTATACAGATTTTCCGCCGGTTCCACCTTGTTCACGTCTATCGGTTGAGTATTTTCGGTTTTCAGACGCAACATATCGCGGATAGTCGTCACCGGTCGGTTATTCACCGCATCGCGATACCGTTTATAGTTTTCATATTCTCCCGAATTCACCGCAGCCTGTAACGTATTGACCACTTGCGGATTGTAAGCGTGATATTCTCCCTGCGGTTTAAATTTCAGATAACCGCCCATTTCCAAGTCCTGACTGCGTCGCCAGGCGCGTTGACGCGTCATGCCGATTTGTTGATGCAAATCATCGAAACAGGCGCCTTCGATACGACTGGTTATGCCCGGAAAACAAAGCGCGGTTACCTCGGAATTCATCCCCACCAATTCGAACAGGCGCGCACAACGATAGGAAGAAATGGTGGAAATCCCCATTTTCGACATAATTTTGTACAGCCCTTTATTGATGCCGTTGCGGAAATTCGCCATCACCACCCGCAACGGTTTGTCAATGGCGCCGGCTTGCACCATGTGCGCCAGGCTTTCATACGCCAGATACGGATAAACCGCCGTCGCCCCTAAACCGATTAAAACGGCGAAATGGTGCGGATTACGCGCTTCGGCGGTTTCAACGATAATATTGGTATCGCAACGCAAATTCGCTTCTACCAGACAATTCTGCAACGCGCCCACCGCCAGCGCGCTCGGAATCGGTTGACGATCGGCGGCGATGTTGCGATCGGAAATCACCAATAAAACTGTGCCGTTTTTGACCGCACTTTTCGCCTGTTCGCACAGATTTTCTATCGCCTGTTTAAGATTCATTTCATTGGGGTTATAAACGGCGTCCAACAGGCTGTGTTTATAATGTTCCGCCGGCAAACGTAAAATTTGCTGCATATCGGAATAAAGCAGAATCGGCGATTTAAAATTCACTCGATGAGACATGCCTTCCGCTTCGAAAAATACGCTCATTTCACGGCCGATGCTGGTGGAAAGCGACATTACGTGCGCTTCGCGCAACGGGTCGATAGGCGGATTAGTCACTTGTGCGAAATATTGGCGGAAATAATCGAACAGCACGCGCGGACGTTCGCTCAGCACCGCAAAAGGCGTGTCGTCGCCCATTGAGCCGACGGCTTCCTGGCCGTTTTCGCCCAGCACGCGCAAGATGCTTTCCAGCTCTTCCTGATCATATAAAAACTGCTTCTGGTATATTTTTAAGGTATCCGCATCCATCGCCGCTTCGCCGATTTCATTTTCCGGTAATTGCTCGAAAGGAATTAAACGGCGTACGTTTTTATCCAGCCATGCGCGATAAGGATGGCGCGCCTGCACTTCTTTATCGATTTCATCGGAATGCAAAAGTTTACCTTGCTGCGTATCGATCACCAGTAACTGTCCCGGCCCGACGCGGCCCTTTTCCACCACTTCGTCGGGAGCGTAATTCCAAATGCCGACTTCGGACGCCACGGTAATCAGCCGATCTTCGGTAATCACGTAACGCGCCGGGCGCAAACCGTTGCGATCCAAGTTACAAGCCGCATAACGTCCGTCGGACAGCACGATTCCCGCCGGACCGTCCCAAGGTTCCATGTGCATGGAATTGAAATCATAGAAAGCGCGTAAATCATCGCCCATATCCGGGTTATGCTGCCATGCGGGCGGAACCAATAAGCGCATGGCGCGGAATAAATCCATGCCGCCGCACACAAACAGTTCCAGCATATTGTCCAGCGAACCGGAATCCGAACCGCTTTCGTCCACAAAAGGTGCGGCGCGCTGTAAATCGGGAATCAGCGGCGTACGATATTTATAAGCCCGCGCTCTTGCCCATGCGCGGTTGCCGGAAATGGTATTGATTTCACCGTTATGCGCCAAATAACGAAACGGCTGCGCTAATTTCCAACGCGGTTGAGTGTTGGTGGAAAAACGCTGATGAAACAGGCAAATCGCCGATTGCATGCGCAGATCCGCCAAATCCAGATAAAACTTCGGCAAATCCTTCGGCATGCACAAGCCTTTGTAAATAATAGTTTGATTGGAAAAGCTACAAATATAAAAATCGGGATGATCGATACGCTTCTCGATACGACGACGGGCAATAAACAAACGACGCTGCAAATCCTGCACCCGCCAACCGCTCGGCGCGTTGATAAACACCTGTTTGATCACCGGCATATCCGCCAGCGCAATCGAACCCAACACCGCCGCATTAATCGGTACGTCGCGCCAATAGGCGATACCTAAAGTCTCTTCGGTAATTTCTTCATTGATAATCTGAATATAGGCTTTCGCCAGTTTTTCGTCTTGCGGTAAAAAAATTTGTCCCACGCCGAAATTGGCGGCCAGCGAAAAACCCTGTTCCGCGGCGATGGTACGGAAAAAACTTTCCGGCATTTGTAACGATAAACCGCAGCCGTCGCCGGTTTTACCGTCCGCTAAAATCGCGCCGCGATGCTGCATTCGGGATAAGCCTAAAATCGCATTGCGTACGACTTTATGGCTTTGTACGCCGTCAATATTGGCGATAAGCCCGAAGCCGCAATTTTCACGTTCCAAGGAACGATCATAGAGCATTGTCATAATTGTCTTCCTGCAAAATAGAGTAAAAGTAAAATTGCGTTTGATGAAAAGTGCGGTGAAAAAACGTTTAAAATTTTGCCCGCACTTTTCGTGATAAAAATAAATTATTTGCCGCTGTCGCCGTAGTTGCCCAACACGCGCGCGCTCGGATCGTTTACGTTGCAGCCTTCCCATGCTTTGTTCGGCATCCAGAAGTCTTTGATCCAATGCGCCCGGCCCGGATAGAATTTCTCAAAGATATCGCGATACAGCAAAGATTCTTTGGTAAACGGCGTGGCGTACGGATATTTATCCTTCGCCTGCGCCAGTTCTTCATCGGAATATTGCGCCTGTGCGTAAGCTTTCAGATGATCCACCATGGAATGCCCTACGGCGTCGCTGAAGGCGGCTTTTTCGCGGTAAAGAATGCTGTCGGGTAAATAATCCGCCCCTTCAAATGCCTTACGCAATAAGAACTTACCTTTGTTATAGCGGTTCATTTTGCGTTCCGGGTTAATGCGCATGGCGTAATCCACAAAATCAATGTCGCCGAAAGGCACGCGCGCTTCCAATGAGTTGGCGGCAAGGCAACGATCGGCGCGCAACACGTCATACATATATAACTCGCGAATGCGCTTTTGCGCTTCCTGCTGAAACGCCGCCGCACTCGGCGCAAAATCGGTGTATTTGTAACCGAAAATTTCATCGCTCACTTCGCCGGTCAATAACACTTTCAGATCGGTATTTTCACGGATATATTGGCACACCAAATACATGCCGATACTGGCGCGTACGGTGGTAATATCCCAGGTTTCCAAATGCCAAATCACTTTTTCAAGCGCCGCCAGCACATCGTCTTTGGTCATTATCACTTCGGTATGTTCCGCGCCTAAAAAATCCGCCACTTCTTTGGCATATTTCAGATCAATGGGATCAGTATCCATGCCCACCGCAAAGGTTTTAATCGGTTTATCGGAATGTTTCTGCGCAATGGCGCAAACCAACGAAGAATCCAAGCCGCCGCTTAACAGAAAACCCAACGGCGCATCCGCCGTTAAACGTTTAATCACGCCGGCTTCCAATTTTGCCCGCAGATTTTGCGCAATGGTTTCCACGTCCTGCTCCGATACGGTTTTCGGATCGGCGATATCGTTATAACAAACGAATTTACCGTCGTGATAATAATGTCCCGGCGGAAACGGCGCCACTTCACGACAAAACGGCACTAACGCTTTAGCTTCCGAAGCAAAGGCAATGCAACCCTGCTGATCATAACCGTAGAACATCGGACGAATGCCGATAGGATCGCGTCCCGCCCAGATTTCACCGCCGTCCACCAACACTACGGCGAATTCCGCATCCAGCATTTTCATCATAATTTCAAACCCGACGCGCTGATATAACGGAATCAGCACTTCACAATCGCTGCCGGAATGAAAAGCATAAGAACTTTGCAGCATGGCTTTCAATTGCTCGTAGTTATACACCTCGCCGTTGCAAATCAATTGAATCCCGTCGTGTTGAAAAGGTTGATTGCCGTTGCTGCTTAAATCCATAATGGACAAGCGGTGAAATCCCCAAATTCCGTTTGGTTCCACCGTTAAACTTTGATGATCGGGACCGCGATGAATAAGCGAATCAAAGCCTTGTTGCAATTCCGCGGTTAATTGCTTGGCCGATGAAAACATAAACCCACACATAACTTATCCTTAGTTTTAGTTTTAAATTGAAATACAGTTTGAATAAAAATCACAGAAAATCAATTTTTAGTGAAATAAATTTACCAAAAAAGCTAATTTAATTATAATTCATCTAAATAAATTGCAAAATAATAAAATATTTTTTAATAAAAATGAGATTTGTGCCATTTTGATAATCCTGAACCGTTTCGACTATAACCATAATTCGGAAAAGTGCGGTCAATTTTCAGCTCGTTTTTTCCTATCAAAAAACGTTCGAAATTTTGACCGCACTTTGATCCGCCCCGAAACCGGACACTTAATTTGAGGGGCAGAACGCCACGGTACTTCGCATTCGGTGGTCATCGCCAGGCTAAAAGCCTTTCGCGAAAGAGGGATAAATGGGGAAAATCGCCGGATGCCCGACCTGATAAACTAACGAAAGTCACAGGCCAACATAAAAAAGACGGAAATTGACCTGCCGGAACCGACGGATTAGCCAATTATTTACACCGACCAGGGTGTACTTTAATGGCACAAAGAATGGAGTAAAAATATTAGAAGGCAAGACGAAACAAAGCATGAGCCGACGCGAAAATTGCTATGATAATGCGGTAATTGAAAGCTTTTTTGCAATTTTGAAATCGGAATGTTTTTATCATCGGCATTATTCATCGATAGTCAAATTGCAAGCCGGCATTGAAGAATATTAGATGTATTACAAATACGGATTTAAAAGACCTGAGACCTGCACAATACAGAGCTCAGTATTTAACTAACCTGTCCAACTTTTGGGGCAGATCAGTCGCCCATAATTTCCATAGACTTACTTGAACTCACGCTGAGCGAAATTTTAACATCGCTATTTCAGCTACTACCGTTTGATGTCGTACCGTTTAACACGCCTGCCGCCGCACTGCCGTCAAATGCCATTTCCGCCAATTTCGCCTGTTGTGCCGCTTTCAGCGCATATAACGCCCGCAAACGCGGATTCTCTGCCCGCTTCGCCGCTTCCACCGTATGCACCGCCGCCACCGCCATATCCGTCACCGGCGAACTAAAGGCCACCGTCAGCCCCGATTGTTTGTATTCGTGCTGCTCGGAGGTGTGAATCACATCTTTACCCGCTTCGATATTCAGCGATTGGCCTTGAATGTCAATCGTGCGGTTATCTGCCGCGATAATATCCGTTCCCAAGACTTGTGCATGATTTTCTGCCTGAATGTGAATATCGCCGTTCAAACTGCCCACCACCGCTCGGGCATCGGATTGTGTCCAACCTTCGCTGGCGTAATTGTGTTTTTCCGTTCTGGAGCCGATAGTCACGCCTATACCGCCCGTGCCGAATACGCCGGATTTTTTAGTGTATTCATAATTTTCTTCATAAACATGATTCGTGTCGGCGGTAACGGCAATATCTTTCGCTTGAACACTCAAATCATGCTTCGCCACCACATCGCTGCCCGCAATCGTCACATTGCCCTGTGCGGAAGAAATTTCAATACGGTCCGCATCCAACTGCGAACCCTGCGCTAAATCATAATCATGTTCGTGTTTTTTAATGGTTCGACTATGGCTTAACTCGCCTTTCGATTTGCTGGTCGAACCGCTGGCTATCCGTTCCAGGCTTCTACTTGCCTGAACACGAATGTCCCCTTCGGAAGCTATCTGTAGGGCGCCTTCGTTGTGTAAAAAAACCTATGATAGCGCGCGTCTCCCGACGCGTGCTCTAATGAAGTTACTACAACAGACTGGTGTTAAAAGCACGCGTCGGGAGACGCGCGCTATCAAGGGGCTTTCGATGGTAAGGTTGCCGCCGATGTCCGCATTCAGTTTGTTCGCATTCACCACTGCACCACGTAATTCAGTGTTCTGTTGAGAACGAAGGCTTACCCTGTCGCCCTTAATATGCGTGTTCACCTGGGTCACCGTGTCGCTGTTTTCCCGGCCTTTGCCGATAGCGACCGCACTCTCTATGCTGACGCTACTTTTTTATTTTTCTTTTAGCTAAAGTATATATTAAATCTAATATTGCTAACGGTAAAAATAACGGCAATGTGGCTTTTAATGCATCCATAAATGCAGAATTATTCCAATAATATTCACCAAATTTTATATATGCATATATAGTAAAAAGAACATCTCGACAAAGAATAAGCCCTAAGTACAATGATATAAATAATATTATTACTCGTTTAAGGAAGTTACTTACCATACTTAGCCTCCCACTGCTTAATTTTTTCTTTTAAAAGAACACTATCACCTCCATATTCTCCGATGTAATTAGATGTTACAGGAGAAATAATTTTATTTAATGGTAATTGAGTCTGTGCTTTCGCTGCTCCATGTGCTACAACGGTTCCAGTTACACCAGTTATTACACTCCAGCCATAGTCATTAACATTATCCGTAGCGAGTACATTTAAACCGACATTAATGTAAGCTTGCTGTAATAGCTTCTTGTCTCTAACAAAAACAGCCGACATTTCAGCTTTAAGAAGGTCATAAGGATCATAAGGTCTGTCCTGAGACAGCTGATACCCGATATTTGCAATCGCCGTAGCACCCATTTCCGTTAACAACGGATATTTTTCAATCGCTTGACCGACTTTCGGTAA
>NZ_JARQTO010000002.1:0-324799 GCF_029577735.1 Exercitatus varius
CACCGCCAGGTTTTATTTTTTAAGTTCACTGAGTAACCGACTAATGTCATAAGTGAATTTAAAAAATAAAAATTTTTTGGCAGTAATAGTGCAATAGTTCCACCTGATCCCATGCCGAACTCAGAAGTGAAATGTTGTAACGCCGATGGTAGTGTGGGAGCTTCCCATGTGAGAGTAGGTCACTGCCAATTACCATTTTAGCGGAGTGGTAGTTCAGCTGGTTAGAATACCTGCCTGTCACGCAGGGGGTCGCGGGTTCGAGTCCCGTCCATTCCGCCAATTTATTTTCATACCAATAGGGGCGTAGTTCAATTGGTAGAGCACCGGTCTCCAAAACCGGGTGTTGGGAGTTCGAGCCTCTCCGCCCCTGCCATATTATTCTCATTTCTTACGGCTTCCATTGGGATTTATTTTTGTGTCGTCAATGTAGATACTTTATACTATAAACCAATCTTATATTGCTCGTCTGTGTATTTCAGCTATGTCTTTTATTATTCATCCGATGTTTCCTCATCATTTTGATGAGGTTTATGCACTCTGGCAGTCAATGGAAGGGGTTGAACTGAATCCGTCAGATGATACTCCTCAGGCGATTGCCGAATTCCTTAGTTTTAATCCCGGTTTAAATTACATTGCCTCTCGCGAAAATAAAATCGTAGGCGTGGTTATGTGCGGTTTTGACGGCCGCCGGGCAACCGTTTATCATTTAGCGGTAAATCCGCTTTATCGGCGAAAAGGGATTGCTTCCGCATTAATGTCAGTTTTGGAGAAAGCGTTGCAAGAAAAAGGCGTTACAAAAGGCCGTTTATTGGCGTTTAAGACTAATGAGGACGCCACTTTGTTCTGGCAAAAAGAGGGTTGGCGCTTACAGCCTCAGCTGAATTATTTTTCAAAGAATTTTAGCTAAAAATGTGCTATATTTGACCGCACTTTTTCAATATTTTGAATTTTATGGCATCTGATTATTTCGATATTGCTATTGCATTAGCCGGTGTTTGTCAGGCGGCGAAGTTAGTCCAACAATTTGCCCATAGCGGCGAAGCGGATCTTAACGCGCTAGAAACCAGCCTTTACTCTTTATTGCAGACTGAACCGGATAATATTACGGCGGTGTATCGCGGTTCCTTGGCGAATATTAAGTTAGGGTTGAAAACGCTGATTGAGCAATTAAATGCCATGGATAACGAATTGGCGCGTTATTGGTTAAGTATTTTAGCTTTATCCGGTAAACTGACAAAATCCCCGAAAGCTAAAAATGCGTTGGCCGATCGTATTCGATATCTACCGACACAACTTGAACATTACGGTTTGTGCAGCGAAACGATGTTTGAAAAAATGGCATCAATCTATACTGATATCATCAGTCCGCTCGGTAAGAAAATTCATGTCGTCGGTTCACCTCTTTATTTGCAGCAACCCGCTATGCATCACCGTATTCGGGCCTGCCTGTTGGCCGGAATTCGTTCGGCGGTATTATGGCAGCAGCTCGGCGGCACCAAATGGCAAATTCTTTTCTCCCGTCGCAAGATTCTAAAAGCGGCAAAACAAATTTACCAAACAATCTAATGGAGCAAACTCTATGCAACTCAATGCGTTAACAGCACTTTCCCCCATTGACGGACGTTATCAAGATAAAGTGACGGCACTTCGCACTATTTTTAGCGAATTCGGCTTATTAAAATTTCGCGTAACCGTTGAGGTTCGTTGGCTGCAAAAATTGGCGGCAACCGCAGAAATCCGGGAAGTTAAAGCTTTGTCCAAAGACGCAAACGATTACCTTGATAATATTGTGGCGAATTTTAATCTTGCGGATGCGGAACGTATTAAGGAAATTGAACGTACCACCAACCACGATGTGAAAGCGGTAGAATATTTTTTGAAGGAAAAATCCACCGCACTTCCCGAATTAGCGGCGGTTTCCGAATTTATCCACTTCGCGTGCACATCGGAAGACATCAATAACCTTTCTCACGCCTTGATGTTAAAAACCGCACGTGAAGAAGTTATCCTGCCTGAATGGCAAAAATTGATTGATGAAATCACCCGTCTTGCCCACGAATACAAAAATATTCCGTTACTGTCGCGTACTCACGGTCAGCCGGCTTCGCCTTCAACCGTCGGAAAAGAAATGGCGAATGTGGTTTATCGTTTACGCCGTCAATTCAAACAATTGGAAAACATTGAAGTTCTGGGCAAAATCAACGGCGCCGTAGGAAATTACAATGCCCATTTAAGCGCGTATCCGGAACTTAACTGGCATCAGTTCAGTGAAGAATTTGTGACTTCGTTGGGGATTAGCTGGAATCCGTACACCACCCAGATTGAACCGCACGATTATATCGCAGAGTTTTTCGATTGCGTGGTGCGTTTCAATACGATTATCATCGATTTTGATCGCGATCTTTGGGGTTATATCGCATTAAATCATTTCAAACAGCGTACCGTTGCCGGTGAAATCGGTTCTTCCACCATGCCGCACAAGGTTAACCCGATTGATTTTGAGAATTCGGAAGGAAATCTTGGCCTGGCAAATGCGGTGATGACGCATTTAGGTCAGAAATTGCCGGTTTCCCGCTGGCAGCGTGATTTAACCGATTCAACCGTATTGCGTAATTTGGGCGTCGGCGTGGGTTATTGTCTGATCGCTTATGCGGCGACGCGTAAAGGAATCAGCAAGCTCGAAGTTAATGAACAACATTTGCGGGACGAATTAAATCAAAACTGGGAAGTTCTGGCGGAACCGATTCAAACGGTTATGCGTCGTTACGGAATTGAAAAACCGTATGAAAAACTCAAAGAGTTAACCCGCGGTAAGCGCGTAGATGAAAAAGCGATGCGCGAATTCGTCGAAAAACTGGATATTCCGCCGGAAGAAAAAGCCCGTTTGCAGGCGTTAACGCCGGCGACTTATATCGGCGCAGCGATCCGGTTAGTGGAAAAACTTTAATCGGTATAAACAAAAGTGCGGTCAAATTTGACCGCATTTTTTATTAGGACAAAGCTATTCCGACATCATTATGCGTTAGAAACACTGGTATTGCACCGTGATTAAATAGCTAAGACATTTATGCCCTCTTACTTGATTGCATTTACTTGTATGACCCGAAAATCTTTCGGCGTTTTGATAGCCCCACTGTCTGCATCTTTTTTGCGCTAAACGTAGCCCTTGGTTTGGATTCGGACTGCTCCTTTCGTAGTATCGTTGTTCGTAAGAAAGGTTAATTACGCCGTCGGCTTTACTGCCGCCTGTCGCTACATAACGTTTTTGTTCGGATGCGCAAGCCGTCAGCAAACCGACAATACAAGCCGCCATTAATAATTTTTTCATTTTTTACTCCTTAGGTTTTATTGCGTAATCATTTAATTTGTACCTGAAATGGGTACATTTTATATTGCACCTAAAATCGGTGCAATGGGAAATATAAGATTATCAATACATTCTTTTGAGCACAGCTGGTTGAGAGATTTTCTGCTTAAAAGAAGAAAGGAATTAGGTTTATCACAACGCGCATTAGGTATGAAAATGGGCGTTGTGCATTCCTTTATCGGAAAAGTGGAAACCGGCGATAGAAGACTTGATATTTTTGAATTTATAACTTATTGTCGCGCCTTGGAATTGGATCCCGGCGAAGTGATACGAGAGATTCAGGAACTGAAATAATCAGCGTATGAATTCTTTGCAACGAAGCAACAAAAGTGCGGTCAAATTTGACCGCATTTTTTTCAGTGATTTTGGGCATTTGTCGGTTTGCGTCGTTTGCCGATATTTTTGGTATCTTTATGACGCAATTTGACTTTTTTCTTCTGCTCCGTTTTTTTCTTTTCGGCCAGTTTTTGTTTTTTACGCGCTTTCGCTTCTTTTGACACGGTTTTTGTCTCGCCGTTTTTCGGCGGGTTGGTTCGCGGTTCCAAGCCTTCGATTATCCGCGGTTTAAGTAATTCTTCCGTATAACGTTTGATTTTGCCTAGTAAAGGGTAATCATGTCCTTCTACGAAAGACACCGCCGTGCCTTTTTTGCCGGCGCGTGCGGTCCGTCCGATTCGATGCAGATAGGTGTCGGCGCTGTAAGGCAAATCGAAATTCATGACATGACTGACATCGTCAATATCGATTCCGCGGGCGGCCACATCCGTCGCCACCAATAACGTCACCGTGCCGTTTTTGAGTTTGTTGATAGCCTGATTACGCTGAGTTTGTGCCATTTCGCCTTCCAGATAGGCGGAACGGATTCCGCGTTTGCGCAACGTTTCCGATAATTCCCGCACATCCTTCCGACGACGTACGAAAAGAATGCCTTTTGTAACTTTTTCCTGCTCGATAAAACGGGCGACCAGCTTGATTTTATGTTCGACGCTGTCGGCGTGATAATACCATTGGTTAATTTTTTTTCTTTCGCGACGGCTGGGTTCCGCGTCAATTTTGACGGGGTTATCCAGAATTCGTTCCGCAAAATCCCGGAGCGGTTCGCCTTCCAGCGTGGCGGAAAATAATAAGGTTTGTTTGCGCCAACGGGTTTCCGCCGCGATTTTTTCGGCATCTTGCCCGAATCCCATTTGTAGCATTCTGTCCGCTTCGTCGAAAATCAACATTTCAACGGAACGGCAATCGAAATTTTCTTCGTTAATGTACTGCAGTAGACGTCCGGGGGTGGCGACCACCAGATCCTGGTTCTTATTGAAGATTTCGCCGTGATTCTGATATGCCACGCCGCCGGTGATGGTCGCGATGCTGAGTTTGGTGAACTGCGCCAATTCTTTCGCCTGTTCGGCGACCTGCATGGCTAATTCGCGGGTGGGCGTTAACACCAAGATGCGCGGAGCGCCGGGTTTTCTGCGCGGATAATCTAATAAATGCTGAATGGCGGGCAGCAAAAACGCCGCGGTTTTACCGGTGCCCGTCGGCGCGGAGCCTAAAATATCCCGTTCTTCCATCGCGGCGGGAAGGGTTTCCTGCTGAATGGCCGTCGGGCGGTTGTAGCCTTTTTTAGCTAACGCTTTAAGCAGTTCGGGAGCAAGATCGAAATCATCAAAAGTCGGTTGTGACATAAAGTTCTCTAGTATTGTTATAAAAATCGGGCAAAATTATACCGCACTTTCCGGCATAAAGGGGAAAGTGCGGTCGATTTTACGGGAGTTTTTTATACGGCGGACCAGAGCAGAATGGCAAGTAATTGCGGAGAGACGATGCGCAAGAACATGACGAGTGGATAAACCGTTGCGTAAGCCAAGGCGGAGGCGCCGCAATTTTCTTTTAACGAATTCGCGAAGGCTAACGCCGGCGGATCGGTCATTGAACCCGCGATTAATCCGCAAATGCTGAGGTAATTGAGGTTGCCGTAAATCCGTGCGATAACGCCGACTATCAATAACGGCACAAAGGTGATGAAAATGCCGTAGAACATCCATTCCAGACCGTTCCCGTTGACCAGCGTATGAATGAAATTGCCGCCGGATTTAAAGCCCACCACGGACAGGAATAATACGATACCGATTTCCCGTAAGGCGAGGTTGGCGCTTGGCGGCATAAACCAGTAAAGTTTGCCGATAGTACCGATTCGCGCCAGAATTAAGGCGACGACAAGCGGTCCGCCCGCCAGCCCGAGTTTTAACGGAACGGGAATGCCCGGGATGCTGAAGGGAATGGAACCCAGTAATACGCCCAATCCTATACCGATAAAGACCGGTAGCATTTGAACCTGATTAAGTTTTGATTGAGCGTTACCGAACATTTCGATCACTTTATCCATTACGTCGACGCCGCCTATAATGTGTAACACGTCACCGAATTGTAAAGTGGTGTTGGCGGTTGGAATCAATTCCACACCGGCTCGGTTGAGGCGGGAGATCATCACGCCGTATTGTTGGTGAAAGGCTAAAGTGCGGATTTTTTTGCCCAGGATTTTTTCATTGGTGACCACGACGCGTTCGGTGCGTAGATTACCTCGCATGGCGGAAGCTTCCACTTCTATGGATTCGCCGAGAATTAACTCCATTTCACGCAACGTTTTCGGATCGCCCAGAAAATGCAGGATATCGCCGATTTGTAGCTGAGTATCCGCCTGCGGCACGAAAATGTCCTGATCACGCTTTAATCGGGTACACACAATACCGTGTTTTTCAAAACCGGGAATATCCCGTAAATTTAAACCTGAAAAATTGGCGTTGGTGATGCGGATATTGGCTTTTTGAATGGTTTCTTTATCCTTGCCCGTTTCGCGGTCGAAATTTTCCGCTTCTTTATCGATATTAACTTTGAAAAATAAACGGATCAGCCACATGGTTAACAGGATACCGCAAATCCCGAACGGATAGGCCATGGCGTAGGACATCCCCATGGTTTCGGTGATGTCATGCATGCCTAATTCATTCAGAATTTGTTGTCCGGCACCTAATGAAGGTGTGTTAGTAACCGCTCCGGAATAGATCCCTAAAATAGCATCGAGCGGTATATCGGTAGCTTGATGAATGATGATCACCAATAATGCGCCCAGGCAGACGATTAACGCGCCTAACGCATTTAATTTTAACCCGCTCTCACGCAAAGAGGCGAAGAAACCCGGCCCCACCTGAATCCCGATGGTATAAACGAACAGAATTAAACCGAATTCCTGAACGAAATGAAGCGTATGTTCGTCTAACCGCAGACCGTATTGAGCGGCAAAATGGGAGATAATAATTCCCCCGAACAGCACGCCGCCGATGCCTAATCCCACACCTCTGATTTTCCAATGACCAATCCATAGCCCCAGCACCGCCACCAGCGACAGCACGGAGATGGTTACCGCAATATCGGACATGAAGCCCTCCTCAAGTTTGATAAAATTAACTAGTTGTGATTATAGCGATGTTCGAATACGAAATAATGATTAATGTCAAAAAGTGTAGGGTTCATCACATTTTTCTTGCACTCCATTGTATTTTGCTCAACAATAACGGTCATTTTTTAGCGGAAATAAAGAGAACTCATGAATTACAGCGAAGAATTACTTGCCTCGATATTCTGGATTTTGAAAGCCATCGGCATTACTGCCGTTGTATTCAGTCTGATGGTGTGGATTTTAGTGAAAACCACTCGCTGGGCGTATCAGTTCTGGTCGCTTGGGAAAGATTATTTGTCGCCTAAACGTAGTGCGAAACCGCTGGTTTATTTTATTGTGATCGTCTTTTTTAACCTACTTTCCGTGCGGTTGGATATCCTCTTTTCCAACTGGTATAAAGCCATGTACGACGCTTTGCAGAAAATGGACGAAAACGTATTTTGGCTGCAAATGATGGTGTTTTCGGTTCTTGCCGTCATTCATATCAGCAATATTTTGCTGACTTACTACCTCACTCAACGCTTTACCATTCAATGGCGCACCTGGTTGAATGAAAATATGGTGGAAAAATGGATGACGCAACAGGCTTATTATAAGTCTCAGTATGTTTATAATCAGCTTGATAACCCGGACCAACGTATTCAGCAAGACGTTCAATCTTATGTCAGTTCGTCCATCAGTTTTGCCACCGGCGTGATTTCTTCCGTCGTCTCCATTGTGGCGTTTACGCTAATTCTGTGGAATTTGGCGGGGCCGATGAATATCGCCGGCGTAACCGTGCCGCATGCCATGGTATTCCTGGTTTTTATTTATGTGCTGATTACCAGTATTTTCGCTTTCCGCATCGGTCGTCCGTTAATTCACTTGAATTTCTTAAACGAACGCCTGAACGCGAACTATCGTTATTCCCTTATTCGGGTGAAAGAATATGCGGAAAGCATCGCCTTTTTCCGCGGCGAAAAAATGGAAAAAAACGTGTTGTACAAACAGTTCGGGTATGTGATTGATAACGTGTGGAAAATGGTGTACATGACGTTGAAGTTATCCGGTTTTAACGTGATGATGACGCAGATTTCGGTCATTTTTCCGTTCATTATTCAAGCGGCGCGCTATTTCAGCAAACAAATCCAATTGGGGGATTTAATTCAGACGGCGCAATCCTTCGGCCGCGTGCAATCGGCGTTATCTTACTTCCGGAACGTTTATGACGAGTTTACCGGATATCGCGCCGTGCTCGATCGTTTAACCGGATTTCACAGCGCCGTCAGCCAGGCTACTCAGGTTTCTCATGTGGTATTGAAAGACAGCGAAAGTGCGGTCGTTTTTGAGCGACTTTTTGTGAAAAAGCCGACGGGTGAAGTGCTGATTAAAGATTTAAATTTAAACCTGCCGCAAGGTTCGTCGATGTTAATCAAAGGCGCGTCCGGTTCCGGCAAAACCACTTTATTGCGAACGGCGGCGGGCTTGTGGTCGTTTTCGGAGGGCACCGTGCATTGCCCGCAGCATCATGCGCTGTTCTTGTCGCAAAAGCCTTATTTGCCGCAAGGACGTTTAATTGATGCCTTATATTATCCGGAAGTGACGCCTGTGGATGCGGATTTGGCTGCGGCGGCGGATACTTTACGCGAAGTACAGCTCGGTCATCTGGCGGATAAACTGGAACAGGAAAACGACTGGATGCGCACTCTTTCTCTGGGCGAACAGCAACGTTTATCTTTTGCGCGTCTGTTAATTCATAAACCGATTGTCGCGTTTCTGGATGAAGCCACGGCGAGCATGGACGAAGGGCTGGAAGACGCAATGTATCGGCTGTTACGCGCGCGCTTGCCGTACACGACCATTATCAGCGTCGGCCACCGTTCTACATTGCGGACGCATCACGATAAGCAACTGATTATTAATGCGCAGGATCAAAGCTGGCAATTCTGTTAAAGTGCGGGTGATTTTTGCATAGTTTTTTTAAGCGCGGACTTCGGTTCGTGCTTTTTTATTTGTCTGTTATAATGCTTGTCAGTTTTTATCAGATTGCGGGATTTTCCAATGGCTCAGATTGCTCCAAATCCGCTCGTTCTTGTGGACGGCTCCTCTTATCTTTATCGTGCGTTTCATGCTTTTCCGCCGCTCAACAATTCGCAGGGCGAACCCACCGGCGCGATGTTCGGTGTGCTGAATATGCTGAAAAGCCTGATTTCTCAAGTGCAGCCCAGCCACATTGCGGTGGTGTTTGATGCGAAAGGCAAGACTTTTCGCGACGAATTGTTCGAGCAGTACAAATCCCACCGCCCGCCGATGCCCGATGATTTGCGGCGGCAGATTGAGCCGTTGCATCACATTATTCGCTCGTTGGGCATTCCTTTGCTTTCCATTGAAGGCGTAGAAGCGGACGACGTGATCGGCACCCTTGCCGTGCAGGCGTCGTCACAGGGAAAAAAGGTTTTGATTAGTACCGGCGATAAAGATATGGCTCAGTTGGTGGATGATAACATCATGCTTATCAACACCATGAACAACACGTTGCTCGATCGTCAGGGCGTGATTGAGAAATACGGCATTCCGCCGGAACTTATCATTGATTATCTCGCGCTGATGGGCGACAGTTCGGATAATATTCCGGGTATTGCCGGCGTAGGCGAAAAAACCGCGTTGGGCTTGCTGCAGGGCATCGGTTCCATGGCGGAAGTGTATGCTAACTTGGATAAAGTGGCGGATTTGCCGATTCGCGGTGCGAAAAAATTGGGCGAAAAGTTATTGGCGGCAAAAGCGGATGCGGAGCTGTCCTATGTGCTGGCGACCATAAAAACCGACGTTAAACTTGAAGTGGCGCCGGAGGATTTGGTTATCGGTTCGTCCGATAATGACGAACTGGCGACCTTGTTCGGGCGTTACGAATTTAAACGCTGGCTGAATGAAGTGCTGACGAGCGACAGTCCGCTGACCCAAGCGACGTCACAACCGGTTAAAGTGAATCCTTACCAAGCCTCGCCGGCGACCTCGACAACCGAAAGTGCGGTGAAAAACGTGGTAAAAATTGACCGCACTTTGTATGAAACCGTCACCACGCCGGCGCAGCTGCAGGACTGGATTACCAAAATTCAGCGGGCAAAATTGGTGGCGCTGGATACGGAAACCGATTCGCTGAATGCTATGACGGCGGAGCTGGTGGGCATTTCTTTCGGCTTGGAGAACGGCGAAGCCTGTTATATTCCGTTGGCGCACGTGCATCAAACGACGCAAGACGGTGAAGCCCGGAAAGCCGATGAAAGTGGGCAAGCCGATTTGTTCGCCGAGCCGGAAGCAAGCGCCCAAACCCATTGGCGGTTATTGCCGCAGCAGCTTAATAAAACGGATTGTCTGGCACAGTTGAAAGCGGTGCTGGAAGACACCGACATTCGGAAAATCGGACAGAATTTAAAATACGATCTCACGATTTTCGCCAATCACGGCATTCAGGTGCAAGGCGTAGCCTTTGATACCATGCTGGAAAGCTATGTGTTAAACAGCACCGGCCGGCATAATATGGATGAGTTGGCGGAACGTTATCTGGGCCATCAAACCATTTCTTTCGAAAGCCTGGCGGGCAAGGGGAAAAATCAGTTAACTTTCGATAAAATCCCATTGGCGCAGGCGGCGGAATATGCGGCGGAAGATGCGGACGTCACCATGAAACTGCATCAAACGCTTTGGCCGGAGCTGGAAAAAACACCGAGTCTGAAAGCCTTATTCAATGATATTGAATTGCCGTTGGTTCCCGTACTTTCCCGTATCGAACGTAACGGCGTGCTGATTGACGCCCAAGCCTTGAAAATTCAGTCGCGGGAATTCGCCGTAAGATTAACCGAACTGGAAGCTAAAGCCTATGAAATCGCCGGCGAATCCTTTAATCTGGCGTCTCCGAAACAATTGCAGGAGATTTTGTTTAATAAACTGAATTTGCCGGTGTTACAGAAAACGCCGAAAGGCGAGCCTTCCACCAAAGAAGAAGTGTTGGAGGAATTGGCCTTTGAGCATGAATTACCGAAGCTGTTGGTGGAACACCGCGGCCTGGCGAAACTGAAATCCACTTACACCGATAAATTACCGCAAATGATTAATCCGCATACGGGGCGGGTGCATACCTCTTATCATCAGGCCGTCACGGCGACCGGGCGGCTTTCTTCGACGGATCCGAATCTACAGAACATTCCTATCCGCAACGAAGAAGGGCGTCGCATTCGTCAGGCGTTTATCGCCCGTGACGGTTACAAAATTATTGCGGCGGATTATTCGCAAATCGAACTGCGGATTATGGCGCATTTGTCCGGCGATAAAGGGCTGACCGACGCTTTTATTGAAAGACGCGATATTCACCGTTCTACCGCATCGGAAATTTTCGGCATACCGCTGGAAGAGGTGACCGGCGAACAACGCCGTAGCGCCAAAGCGATTAATTTCGGCTTGATTTACGGCATGTCGTCCTTCGGGCTTTCCCGTCAGTTAGGCATTTCCCGGCTCGAAGCGAAAAAGTACATGGATTTATATTTCCAGCGCTATCCGAATGTGCAAACTTTCATGCATGACATTCAGGAAAAAGCGAAAGCGCAGGGTTTCGTGGAAACCCTGTTCGGTCGCCGTTTGTATCTGCCGGATATTAAATCCGCAAACGCCGCGCGTCGTAAAGGCGCCGAACGAGTGGCGATTAATGCGCCGATGCAGGGAACGGCGGCGGATATTATTAAACGCGCGATGATCGATATTGATCACGCCATTGCCGGCGACGAGGATATTCTGATGATCATGCAGGTGCATGATGAATTGGTGTTTGAAGTGCGGTCGGAAAAAGCGGAGTTTTTCAGTCGGCTGATTAAGCAAAAAATGGAAAGCGCCGCTCAGCTGGCGGTCCCGTTAATTGTGGACGTGGGCGTCGGGGTGAATTGGGATGAAGCCCATTAAAAAACTCGTGAAAATTTGACCGCACTTTTCGAGTCAAATCAGTAAATTCAAGGCTTGGATAATCCAAGCCTTTCTTTTTGCCGTGATTTATTACCACCAAGTCATCCAGAAGAAATAAGACAGCGAGCCGATAATAAATACGCCGATAGTATTTAAGATAATCCCTACCTGTAACATTTCTTTTTGTTTTATATAGCCGGTCGCAAATACAATGGCGTTCGGCGGGGTGGCAATCGGCAGCATAAATGCGCAGGATGCGCCGCAAGCGATAATTGCCGCCAGCGAGATAGGCGGCAACCCTAATGAAGTTGCCACGGAAATGTAAATCGGCATAAGCAGCGCGGCGCTTGCGGTGTTAGAAGTGAATTCGGTTAAGAACAGAATAAATGCCGTCATCACAATCGCCATTAACCACCAGTTTTTATGACCGATATAAGACACGATGGTTTCCGCCAGAATTTTGCTGGCGCCGGTATCTTTCAGCACAATGCTTAACACCATGCCGCCGCCGCAAAGTAACAGCACGCCCCATTCCGTACGATCTTGAATTTGGCTCCAGGTCGCCGTACCGCTTAAGGTGAACGCCATTACCGCGATCATCGCGATTAACGCATCAAAACTGCGGATGGCGGAGGTTAATCCGAGCGCGTTTCGTACGACGGGTTCGAGTACGGAACTGAAAATAAGAAATAACGCAGTCAGGCTGAATACGACCAATGTGATAATACGTTTGCCGTTCATGGGAATTTCTTCAATTTCAACATCAAAGGGCACGTTAAAATTCGGGCGCAGTACAATTAAAAGTGAAATAATCATGGCAATCAGCAGCAAGAATGTTACCGGTACGCCGTACGCCAGCCATTCCGAAAATGAAACTTTGATTTGCGATGCCAAAATGGCGTTCGGGGCGGAGCCCACCAATGTGGCTATTCCGCCGATACTGGCGCTGAAAGCAATGCCGAGCAACACGAAAACATACAGATTACGGTTACTTTTCATATCTACTTTATGCAGAATGCCCAGTGTTAGCGGCAACATCAAAGCGGCGACCGCGGTATTATTGATGAAGAAGGATAACAGATTGGTGACGGCAAACAGGTAGAAAATCGTGAGCCTTAAATTGCCCCGCGCCAAACGAATGACGTGATTGGCAATCCATAAGTCAATTTTCTGAATATTCAGCACCGCCGCAATCACAAAGCCGCCGAAGAACATAAAAATAATCGGTTCGGAAAAGGGCGCAAAAGCCGCTTTGGTATTCAGTACGCCCAATCCGATGGCGAAAACCGGCACAAGCAAGGCGGTAATCGTGATGTGGAAAGCCTCGGTCAGCCACAAAATACCGATGAAAACCAGTAAGGCAAGGCCTCGGTTTTCCTGAGAATTAAAGGGCAGGATATTTAATAGAGTAAAGAAGAGTATCAGATCCGCGACTAAGATAATCAGCCCTCTGACTGGATTTTTGCTGGTACTTGACATAACGCCCTCGCTATTTTATGTTATATGTTTGCATTGAATAAAAATGAATAGATATGTTATTTTTCTGAATTTCTATTCAGTTTCGAATGTAGCGTAATTCGAGCGGTTGCGCAATCCGTGGCGGATTATTTTAATCAGGTTTTTGAATAAAATTTGAAATTATCAAAATTTCAGGTAAAACTCGCGGGTTAATTGAATAAATTCTAGCGTATAGCGATTTTTTTCATCATAAATCGTCAATTTGCCGTGTTCCGTTTCTTTTTTCCGTTTCATAAAACTCAATAACACCCGTTGCGGCGCTTTACCTTGTTTGGTCGTCACATCACATTGCCGTACGCAATAAAGTGCGGTCAATTTTTTTAACGTTTTTCCTTGTTCCGCCGGCAAAACAAAATGGATCATGCCTTGTTCCGTCAGCAAAGACGAAGCAATCCGCAACCATTCCTCATGAGAAAGCGCCGCGATGTAACGGGCGGCGTCACGTTCGTGATTACGGCAATTCACACCCGGTGCAAAATAGGGCGGATTCGCCACAATATTATCGAATTTTTGCCCGCACTTTCGGGCGAAATCCGCAATATCGGCACAATGCACATGCAGGCGATGCGCCCAGGGTGAAGCGTTGAAGTTCTCCCGGGCTTGCCGAGCGGCGGCGGGATCCCGTTCCACACCGTGAATTTCCGCATTTTCGTCGCTGCGTTGCGCTAACATGAGGGCGATTAATCCCGAACCGGTGCCGAGATCCAATACGGATCGCGCGCTTGCCACATCGGCCCAGGCGCCGAGCAAAATGCCGTCCGTTCCCACTTTCATCGCACAGCGATCGTGATTGATATGGAATTGTTTAAAAGTAAAGCCGTTACGCGTTGTCATGATGGTATCGTGATTAAAAAGAAAGGCACAAATATGTGCCTTTCGGAGAAGGATTCGGCGATTATTTGCCGATTAAGCGCGCCAGTGCCTGATATAGCGCTTGCGCGGCGTCACCGCTGATAGCGTTGCCGTCTTCATCACTGATGACGACGGAACTTTGTTTGCCGTGCGCGCTGATTTGCATGCTGTATTCGCCGTCTTCCAGATCAGGTCGGGAGACGCCGAAACGTGCCCATTCCGTCTGGCTTAGCGGTTTATAGTTCAGTTTACGGTAGCCGCGACCGACGGTTTCTTCTTCCGTTTCAAAACCTAATTGCGGCAAGGCTTCACCGAGTTTGATCCAGGACTGCTGGAATTCGGAAGACATCGCTAAAGCCGGATGGTTGTTTGAATCGGTAATGATCGCCGTTTGAATCGGTCCGCTTGCCGTCGGCGTTGCCACCGCCTGCGCCTGGCTTTGATAATCGGCGTTCAATTCGCCCACGAACTGATTCAACAAACTTGAGGTGTAACGTTCTTTCTCTTTTTGGCTTGGCGTGAACAGAATTTCGTCACGTTTGGCTTCCAGTACGCTCACCACTAAAGCGTTAGCCTCCTGATTACCGACTTGGTTAATCTGGTAACGCAACAGGGTTTCGCCCGGATCCATTTTGGCGCCGAAATTGGTCCAATCGGTTTCGATTTGGTTGTCTTTTGCCGTGAATTTAATGGATCTTTCTTCTAACAAACGCGCCATTTGCTGAATATTATAAACACTGGCTTTTTCCGGCGAATAAATGATGGATGCCCGTTCGCCGTCAAATTGCGCGACGGAATTGCCGATAATCGCCATTGGAACGGCCGGCGGGCGAATGTCCATATTTTCGCCCTTTTTGACATTGGTTTCAGGTAAGGCGTAAGTATCGTTTTGACCGACGATCTGAATACCGGCGGTATCGATAGTCGTGAAGGTCGGTGCGCTGGCGTGTTTTTCGTAACTGTCGTTAGCGTAAGGGCTGGTGTTTCCGCAACCGGTCGCCGCGACAACGGCTAGCACAGTTAAAGGGAATAAGCATTTTTTCATTCTTTTTCCTTAAATTTAAAGAATATTCTGTTTTCTGACCGCACTTTGGGGGAAAAGTTTAAATGAAAACCGCACACGTTGCGACGCGTGCGGCTTTTTATCAATATTCGGTTAATTTCAGATTAAACCCGCAATTTTTAACGCTTCGAGTACTTTCGGTTGCGCCTGTTCGCTTAATACGGTTAACGGCAGACGCAAAAACGGATCTTTGATTAAGCCGATTTTATAGGCAGCCCATTTTACCGGAATCGGATTGCCTTCGATAAATAAATCGCGGTGTAACGGCATTAAGCGTTGGTTGATTTTTTCCGCTTCTTCAAAGTTGCCTTCCAACGCAAATTTACACATTTTCGCCATGTCTGCCGCCGCCAGGTTGTTGGTGACGGAAATAACGCCTTGCCCGCCCAGCTTCATGCTTTCCAAACCGGTCGCATCGTCGCCGCTTAAGAAAATGAAATCTTCGCCGGCCAATTGTTTAATGAGTTTTACCCGGCTGACGTCTCCGGTCGCTTCTTTGATCGCTACGATATTCGGAATTTTTGCTAAACGCGCGACGGTTTCCGGTTTCATATCGGAACCGGTACGTCCCGGTACATTGTAAAGAATTTGCGGTAAATCGGTGCATTCGGCGATGGCTTTGAAATGCTGATACATGCCTTCCTGCGTCGGTTTGTTGTAATAAGGCACCACGCTTAAGCAACCCGCAACGCCGCTGTCACGTAATAATTTCGTCATGGTGATGGCTTCGCTGGTGGCATTGGCGCCCGTTCCGGCGATAACCGGAATGCGGCCGGCGGCAAATTCCACGGTTTTCAGAATCGTCTTCACATTTTCATCGATGCTCAGTGTGGCGGATTCACCGGTGGTGCCGACCGAAACAATCGCGTTAGTGCCCGCTTTGATGTGAAATTCAACCAATTTTTTTAATTCGTCGTAATCCACTTCGCCGTGGTTATCCATGGGTGTGATTAATGCAACGATACTTCCTGAAAATAATGGAGTGCGTGAAGACATAAGAACCTCTTATCGTTATTTGAACTCATTGCTATAAGCATTGCGAAAATAAACAGGTTTTGCAAGCGGTTTTTTTGTTTTTTGCCGTGAAGCGGCAAAATTATACGGAACTTTTCCGATAAAAAAGACAGAACGCGTTATTTTTTCTGGCAATGCGGGCAAACATAGCTGTTGCGTTGTCCGACTAAAAAACTTTCGATTTTTTGCCCGCACTTTGGGCAATTTTCGCCTTTTTTACCGTAAATTTGTAATTCCTGAACGAAGTAGCCGGGGCGTCCGTCGGGTTGCAGAAAGTCTTTCAGCGTCGTACCGCCTTGGGCGATGGCGCGGACCAATTCTTTTTTAATGGTTTCCGCCAGCAGCGCCGCCTGGGTTTTGGTGATTTTGCCCGCCGGTTTTTCAGGATGCAACCCGCATTGAAACAGCACTTCGTTGGCGTAAATATTGCCGACGCCGACTACCACGGCATTATCCATAATGAAGGATTTAAGTGCGGTCAATTTTTTGCGAGATTTTTTGAACAGATAATCGCCGTTGAATTCGTCGGAAAGCGGTTCGGGACCCAGTTTGGCAAACAGATGAAATTCATCCGGATTTTCCGTCCAAAGCCAGGCGCCGAAGCGGCGGGGATCGTTATAACGCATGATTTTGCCGTTACTCATCACAATGTCCAGATGATCGTGTTTATCTACGGTGGCGTCCGGCGGCACAATGCGCACGGAACCCGACATGCCGAGGTGACCGACGATATAACCTTGTTCCGTGTGAATAATCAGATATTTCGCCCGACGCGAAAGTGCGGTCACTTTTTGGTGAGAAATTCGGGCAAGTTCGGGACTGACCGGCCAACGTAATTTAGGCTGGCGAACGACGATTTTTTCGATATAAAAACCGTTCAAATAAGGCGCTATACCGTTTTTGGCGGTTTCGACTTCGGGAAGTTCGGGCATATGGATTTCCGGGAATTTACAAATAGAGGTTCGTCACTATACCATATTTTTTACAGCGGAGTCGTGGCGTTCGGCAGACAATAAAAAACCCGAATTTTCATTCGGGTTTCGATTCGGCGTAAAACCAAATTATTTGATTTTGGCTTCACGATAGATAACGTGTTTGCGCACAACCGGATCAAATTTTTTGATTTCCATTTTTTCCGGCATGTTACGTTTGTTTTTATCTGTTGTGTAGAAGTGACCGGTTTCCGCTGAAGAAACTAAACGGATTTTCTCACGAGCGCCTTTAGCTGCCATGTTTTAGCTCCTTAGATTTTTTCGCCACGAGCACGGATATCAGCCAATACTGCATCGATGCCTTTTTTATCGATAATACGCATACCTTTGGCGGTTAAGCGTAAAGTTACAAAACGGTTTTCACTCTCAACCCAGAAACGGTGAGTGTGCAAGTTTGGTAGAAAACGACGACGAGTCGCATTCAATGCGTGCGAACGGTTGTTACCAACTGCCGGACGTTTGCCTGTTACTTGACAGACTCTAGACATAATAATCTCCAATAATTAAATATAAGCTCGAGCTTACGGTTCGGATACAATTTCAAGGAAAGCCTTGAGAGCTACCTCGTCAGGTCGCTCGTTGGTTGCCGACCCGCTTACTATATTAAAGGTCGCAAATTATACTTGCTAAAATCCGTTTTCTCAAGTGAAAATTGGATTTTCCTTTAAAAAACCGCGAGATTTTACCTGAAAACCGTTGATGAGCCAAGCGGAACTACAGCAGGTCTTGCTCGGCGAAAGAAAAGTAACAGCCTTTTCCGATAATAAAATGATCCAGAATCCGAATTTCCATTAATTCTGCGGCGGCTTGGATTTGTTTGGTAATCCGTTCGTCGGCGGCGCTGGGTTCCGCCCGTCCCGAAGGATGATTGTGGGCGAGGATAAGCGCGGCGGCATTGCAATATAACGCGGTTTTGATGATTTCCCGCGGGTAAATCGATGCGGCGTTAATGGTGCCCTGAAACATTTCTTCTTTTTTTATCAGACGATGTTGATTGTCCAAAAACAGTACGCAGAACACTTCCCGTTCGTAATGTTCCAATTCCGTTTGCAAATAAAGCCTGACGGTGAGCGGATTGGTAAACTCGTGGGTAAAAGCGAGTTGCTCCGCAAGATAACGCTTTGTCATTTCCGTGCAAGCCTGTAACTGAATATATTGCGTAATGCCGATTCCTTTAAATTGGCAGAATTGCGTCCGACTGGCGGAAATCAGTCCGCGTAAAGAGCCGAAATGGCGCAACGCCTCTTGGGAAAGCTGCATAACGGGGCAGTTTTTCATCCCCGTTCGTAGAAAAATTGCCAGTAATTCATGGTTTTCCAGCGCTTCGGGGCCGAATTTCAGCAATTTTTCTCTGGGCATGAGCGATTGATTTTCCATGATTTCCTCAAAAACTTCACAAAAATTGACCGCACTTTGGCGTATTTTCCCGATTCCCGCCAGATTGGAATTTCGAATTTGGAACGGGGATCGCAAAATAAAATTTTTTCTTCGGGAAATTTGAAGTAAAATGCTCGAACTTATAAGATGTGAAAGGGGACTAACAATGTTGAAAGCAAAACGCATTGTCGTGGGAATAACGGGCGGCATTGCGGCGTATAAAAGCATTGAACTGATTCGTCTGTTGCGTAAAAACGAGGCGGAAGTCCGTGTGGTGTTGACGCCCGCCGCGGCTGAATTTGTCACGCCTTTAACCTTGCAGGCGATTTCGGGCAATCCCGTTTCTCAATCTTTGCTGGATCCGGCCGCCGAGCTGGCCATGGGACACATTGAATTGGCGAAATGGGCGGATGCCGTGTTGATCGCCCCCGCCAGCGCGGATTTTATCGCCCGTTTAACCGTTGGCATGGCGAACGATTTGTTATCGACCGTTTGTCTTGCCACCGCCTCGCCGATTTTATTAGCGCCGACGATGAATCAACAAATGTACGCGCAAACGGTAACGCAGGAGAATATTGCGAAATTAGCCGCGCGCGGGATGAAATTTATCGGTCCGGCCTGCGGTTTTCAGGCTTGCGGTGATGTGGGCGCGGGGCGTATGTCCGAACCGGGCGAAATTTTCACCGCACTTTCCGAATACTTTGAGCGCAAACGGGATTTAACCGGTTTATCCGTGGCGATTACCGCGGGACCGACCCGTGAAGCTATCGATCCGGTGCGTTATATCAGTAATCACAGTTCGGGCAAAATGGGCTTTGCTATCGCGGCGGCATTCGCCGAACGCGGTGCGGAAGTCACACTGATTGCCGGGCCGGTAAATTTAACGACGCCGGCGGGAGTAACACGTATCGATGTTACTTCAGCGCGGGAAATGTGGCGGGCGGCTTTGGAAAGTGCGGTCAAAAATTCCGTATTTATCGGTTGTGCCGCGGTAGCGGATTACCGTGCGGCGGAAGTGTCGGAACAGAAAATCAAAAAAACGGGAGATAACGACGAGCTTGCGTTAAAGTTAGTGAAAAACCCGGATATTATTGCCGATGTGGCGCATTTGACCGAACGCCGTCCTTTTGTGGTCGGTTTCGCGGCGGAAACGCAGGATGTCGAGCGATATGCCCGGGATAAATTGGTGCGCAAAAATCTGGATATGATTTGTGCCAACAATGTGGCGGGAGGAAGCGTGTTCGGCGCGGATCAAAATGCGTTGCACTTATTTTGGAAAGACGGCGAGAAATTGTTGCCGACCGCTTCCAAAAGCGAATTGGCGAAAACGTTGGTAGAAGAAATTGTTGCGCGATATCGTGCATGATGAATATTTCTCTTTTCACTGCAAAGAAAGGAAAATTAAGAAAGAGTAAAGGGAATCCGAATGAAAAAAATTGATGTTAAAATTTTAGATAGCCGTATCGGTACGGAATTTCCGTTGCCCGCCTATGCTACGGCGGGGTCGGCCGGCCTGGATTTGCGGGCTTTGGTTGATGAAACCTTTGAAATTCAACCGGGTGAAACCAAATTAATCCCTACCGGTTTATCCGTTTATATCGCCGATCCGCAGTTAGCGGCAGTCATTTTGCCCCGCTCCGGTTTAGGTCATAAACACGGGATCGTATTAGGTAATTTGGTAGGGTTGATTGACAGTGACTATCAAGGACCGTTAATGGTTTCCATGTGGAATCGCGGCAGTGAGCCGTTTAAGGTGGAAGCGGGCGATCGTATCGCGCAACTGGTTTTTGTTCCTGTGGTACAAGCCGAATTTAATATTGTGGAAGAATTTGAACAAACGGATCGCGGTGAAGGCGGTTTCGGACATTCGGGCAAGAAATAAATTATGGTTGAACAACTCGAAATTGCGGATTTAGAACCTGCACCGGAAACGAATACGATAAAAATTGAAAAGCGCAGCGTTAAAGAACGCCGCCAGCAGGTATTGGCCGTTCTCATGAATATGTTACATTCCGAACGCGGCATGGAACGCATGACTACGGCGCGTTTAGCGGAAGCCGTCGGTGTTTCGGAAGCGGCATTGTATCGTTATTTCCCCAATAAAACGAAAATGTTTGAAGCGCTGATTGATCATATCGAAAAAAATCTCTTCACCCGAATTGATCAGGCGAAAGCATTGCAAACCAATACGGTCAGCCGGGTACACGACATTTTATTGATGGTTCTGGATTTCGCCCGTAAAAATCCGGGATTAACCCGCGTATTAACCGGGCATGCGCTGATGTTTGAAGACGCCCGGCTTCAACTTCGCGTCGCGCAGTTTTTTGATCGTCTTGAATTACAATTCGTGAATGTGTTACAAATGAGTAAAATCCGCGAAGGTAAAACTTTTGCGATTGACGAACGAATGATTGCGGCGCATCTTGTCACCTTCTGTGAGGGGCAGATGATGCGTTTGGTACGCACTAATTTCCGCCGCACGGCAAATCAGGGATTTGAGCAGCAATGGACATTGCTGGA
The DNA here is from genome assembly GCF_029577735.1 of Exercitatus varius. NCBI lineage: Bacteria > Pseudomonadati > Pseudomonadota > Gammaproteobacteria > Pasteurellales > Pasteurellaceae > Exercitatus > Exercitatus varius. Next base: position 21,084 of record NZ_JARQTO010000002.1, read on the forward strand.
ACCGATTTTTGTTTAAACAGATTGGAGGAGGGATGATCATTCCTTGGCAATCCTTAGAAGACGAAACGCTGAAAAATATTGCGGAAAGCTTCGTTTTGCGCGAGGGGACGGATTACGGATTTGAAGAACTTTCCTTAGAGCAAAAAGTTAACAATTTATTAAGCTTAATTCGTTCGGGAAGTGCGGTGATTGTTTGGTCAGAATTGCATGAAACGATTGATATTAAAGATAAAGATTCGTTTTTGACCCGTTAAGTCAAAGCATAAGTATGGAGTGATTTTATGCTAAAGAAAGAACAGGAATTGGCGGCCGAACCGGCTGAGCAACAATCGGTGTCGCTTGACCCGACGATAGATTGGTTCGTGTCCCATTGTCATATCCATAAATATCCGACCAAAACAACGTTAATCCATGCGGGCGAAAAAGCCGATACGCTCTATTATTTAGTGAAGGGCTCGGCGATTGTCATGGCGAAGGATGAAGACGGCAAAGAAATGATTTTGTCGTATCTCAGTGAAGGCGAATTTTTTGGCGAAGTCGGTTTGTTTGAGGAAAATCAAGTGCGCACGGCTTGGGTGAAAGCGCGGACGTCCTGCGAAGTGGCGGAAGTGTCATATAAAAAATTTCGTCAGCTATTGCAAGTGAATCCCGAAATTCTGATGAATTTGGCGGGACAGCTTTCTCATCGTCTGCAAAATACCTCGCGTCAAGTAACCAATTTGGCGTTTCTTGATGTCACGGGACGTATTGCGCAAACTCTGATGAACTTGGCAAAACTGCCGGACGCCATGACACATCCGGACGGCATGCAGATTAAAATTACTCGCCAGGAAATCGGGCAAATGGTGGGATGTTCGCGGGAAACCGTCGGGCGCGTGCTGAAATTGCTGGAAGATGACAACCTGATTGCGGCGCACGGCAAAACCATTGTGGTGTTCGGCACCCGTTAATATTTGATAAAAACGCAAAGTGCGGGCAAAATTTCACGTGTTTTTCACTCGAAAAAATATGTCGAAAATTGACCGCACTTTTTATTGCAAATAAGAATAGATTTCATCTTTTTAATCCGATATATTTAGTCAGGTATAAGAAGAGAGGAGTGCGCAATGAAAAAAGATGAAGTCGGACATAATTTTTTGGCTCGGTTAGGTAAAACCCGCTTACGCCCCGGCGGCCGTAAAGCCACGGAATGGCTGATTGAACAGGGACGTTTTACACCGGATAAAAAGGTATTGGAAGTGGCGTGTAATATGGGAACCACCGCTATCGGACTGGCGAAACGGTTCGGTTGTCATATTGAAGGCGTGGATTTGGATGAAACGGCGTTATCCAAAGCCGAGCGCAATATTGTTGCGCAAGGGGTACGGAATTTGATTCATGTCCAGCGAGCCAATGCGATGAAGTTGCCTTTTGCTGATGAAACCTTTGATGTTGTGATTAATGAAGCCATGTTGACAATGTTGCCGTTACCGGCGAAACAAAAAGCGGTGACGGAATATTTTCGCGTACTTAAGCCGGGCGGTGTGCTGTTAACTCATGATGTGATGTTGACGACGGAAGACAGCGAAACAGTGTTACAACAGCTACGGCAAGCGATTAACGTTACCGTAACGCCGCTAACCCGAGACGGTTGGAAATCGTTGTTTGAGAAAATTGGTTTTGTTAGAGTGGAGACTTTAAACGGTAATATGACTTTACTTTCGCCGTTGGGAATGATTTACGACGAAGGCGTATTGGGAACATTGAGAATTATGAAAAACGCGTTGAAAGCGGAAAATCGCGTCACTTTTAAGAATATGTTCAAAGTGTTTAATGATCCCGAGCGAAAGCTGAATTTTATTGCCGTTTGCTGTCGTAAAGCGTAATTGGAAAATCTCCTGCATTTGTTCGGGGGATTTTTTATTTTTCAGGTAAAAGTGCGGTTAAAATTTGTAAAATTTTTGCTAGAATAATGAAAAATTTTTAATTTCATTTTTTTCGTGGGGAATCGAGTCTGATGGCGGCGGTAGAAGGTGCAAACCAATTAGTACATGTGGTGACGTTATTAGGTGCGGCAATTATTGCCGTGCCTTTGTTTAAGCGCTTGGGCTTAGGTTCCGTACTGGGTTATCTCGCCGCCGGTTTGATTATCGGGCCTTTCGGATTACGCTTGTTTACCGAACCGCAATCCATTATTCATGTAGCGGAACTGGGCGTGGTGATGTTTTTGTTTCTGATCGGTCTGGAAATGAAACCTTCTCATCTATGGGGATTGCGTAAACAGATTTTCGGGTTGGGGCTGTTACAGGTGCTGCTGAGCGGTTCGCTGGTTATGCTGGCGGGCAAAATCTGTTTGGGTTTTTCCTGGCAAATGGCATTTATTATCGCTTCGGGTTTTGTGCTGAATTCCACGGCTATCGTGATGCAAATACTGAGCGAACGCAATGACATGGGGACACCGCGAGGACAGAAAATGATTTCCATTTTGCTGTTTGAAGATTTGCTGATTGTTCCGTTGCTTGCCATAGTGGCTTTTCTTTCTCCCGTGACCGATAACGCCGCTCACGAACCTTTGTGGCAGAAATTTGCCGTCGGAACGGGTTCCTTAACCATCTTAATCGTGTCGGGAATTTGGTTGCTGAATCCGTTATTTAAAGCTTTGGCCTGGACCAAATTGCGGGAAATGATGACGGCGGCGGCTTTGTTGGTGGTGCTCGGTTCCGCGTTATTAATGGAACATGCGGGACTTTCTTCTGCGATGGGCGCTTTTGTGGCGGGCGTGTTGTTGTCCAATTCCAGTTTCCGCCATCAGTTGGAAGCGGATATTGAACCGTTCCGCGGGCTGTTGCTCGGTCTGTTTTTCCTCGGTGTCGGCATGTCTTTGGATCTCGATCTGGTGTTCGCCCATTTCTGGTTTATTTTATTCGGCGTGATAGCCTTGATGATGGTGAACGGTTTGGGTGTATTCTTGGCGGCATTATTAACCCGTTCCGGCTTTGCCGAAGCGTTGGATCGCGCTTTCGTGATGGCCTTGGGGGGCGAGTTCGCTTTCGTTATTTTTGCCGCCGCAGCCGGTCAGCGCGTCATTACACCGCAACAGCAAGCCAACGGTATCGCGATTATCGTGTTGTCTATGGTCTTCAGTCCGCTTTTCATTTTACTTCATAAAAAATATCTGGAGCCGCGTTTACGTAAGCCGGATGAGGAGCGGGAGGCGGATCATATCGATGAAGTCCGGCCGATTATTATGGTGGGATTCGGTCGTTTCGGGCAGGTTATCAATGAAGTGCTGACCATGACCAATCATAAAGTCACCATTATTGACCGTGACGAAGAAATCATTACGGGCATGCGCAAGTTGGGGATAAAAGCCTATTACGGTAACGCGGAGCGTCCGGAAATTCTGCATCATGCGGGCATTGAATCCGCCAAAATGCTGATTGTGACTTCGGGGAATAAGGCGAAAGCCACGCATATCGTGACGATGGCGCGGAAAATGAATCCGAATCTGCGTATTCTGTCGCGCGCTTATGATTTATTCCATGTTTTTGAATTATATGAAAGAGGCGCCGATCGTCAGGTTCGCGAAACCTTTGATTCCGCTTTGCGCACCGCCCGTTATGCGTTGGAAGATTTGGGCGATATCGACAACGAACGCATTGAGGAAATCACTCGGGTGTATTATGAAGAAAACCGTCATCGCGTCCGTTTGATGGCGATGGTGCATGATCCGAGTTATAAGCGGAAATTCCAGAATAAAGAAATGATTAAGGTTGCGCTGGAACACGATCAACAAACCATGGCGAAAATCCAGCAAATTCTGCAACGGGAAGATTAAACGGATAGAATGAAAAGTGCGGGCAAAAAAATGAAAGTTTTTTTGCCCGCACTTTTATATTTTGTGACGAACATCACAGATTTGCTTCAATCATAACCGATTAAATTTGTTATCATATTGTTATGTTTTCACAAAAGGACAACAATATGTCGATACAACAATTGCTTTCAACCTTAACTCAAATCGTCACGCCTTCCCATATTATCACCGAGCCGAGCAAAACGGAGGCGTATCGCAGCGGTTACCGTTTCGGTTCGGGAAATGCGCTGGCGGTGGTCCGTCCCGCCGATTTACTGGAATTCTGGCGCGTGTTAAAAGCCTGCGTAGAAGAGGACGTTATTGTGATTAATCAAGCCGCGAATACGGGGCTGACGGGCGGTTCGACGCCGAGCGGTAACGATTACGACCGACCTATTGTGATCATCAATACCATGCGCATGGACAATATTCAGGTGATCAATGATGCGCGGCAAGTAGTGTGTTTTCCCGGTTCTACGCTCAATAAATTGGAGAATGTGCTGAAACCGCACGGACGGGAACCGCATTCGGTGATTGGTTCGTCCTGCATCGGCGCTTCCGTGATCGGCGGGGTGTGCAATAATTCGGGTGGCGCCTTGGTACAACGCGGTCCGGCATATACAGAAATGGCATTGTTTGCTCAGTTGAATGAAAACGGCGAACTGGAGCTGAAAAACCATTTAGGCATAGATTTAGGCACGACGCCGGAAGAAATACTGACGAATTTGCAAAATCACCGTTATCAGCAAAAAGATATTGAGCAAAATTGCGGGAACGGACATGACCACAACTATTGTCATCATGTCCGCCAGGTGAACGAAGATTCGCCGGCGCGGTTTAATGCGGATCCCGCCCGCCATTACGAAGCTTCCGGCAGCGCGGGTAAGTTGGCGATTTTTGCGGTGCGTTTGGATACTTTTCCGCTGGAAAAAAATACCGCCGTGTTTTATATCGGCACCAATCAAACGTCAGTGCTCACCGAATTACGTCGCCATATGCTTTCCGATTTTGAAGAGTTGCCGATCTCCGGCGAGTATATTCATCGCGATGCCTTCGATATTGCCGCCCGTTACGGCAAGGATACGTTCTGGGTGATTAAGAAATTCGGCACGGATTGGTTGCCGAAACTGTTCGCTTTAAAAGCCAATGTGGATCGCCTGAGTAAAAAGCTGCCTTTTGTGTCTGCTCATTTTAGCGATAAATTTATGCAATGGTGTTCCAAATTCATCCCCGAACATCTGCCGCAAAGCTTATGGCAGTATCGGGAGCGTTATCAACACCATTTAATTTTAAAAATGGGCGGTAAAGGTGTTGAGGAAGCGCGCGCTTATCTGGCGGATTATTTTAAGGACGGCGACAAAGGTGCTTATTTCGAATGCAATGCGGCGGAAACTCAGGCGGCGATGCTGCATCGTTTTGCCGTGGCTTCCGCGGCGATTCGTTATCGTGCGATTCATTCGGAAGAAGTCGAAGAAATCGTAGCGTTGGATATTGCCTTGCGCCGTAATGATCCCGATTGGTTTGAGACTCTACCGCCGGAAATTGACGCGCAAATTATGCATAAACTGTATTACGGGCATTTTATGTGCCATGTTTTTCATCAGGATTACATTATCAAGAAAGGTTGTGATTATGAAAAAGTGGAACATGATATGTTGCAGTTGCTGGATCGGCGCGGAGCGCAATATCCCGCCGAGCATAACGTCGGACACTTATATGAAGCGAAACCGGCGCTACGGAAATTTTATAAAGCGCTGGATCCGACTAACAGTTTTAATCCGGGAATAGGTAAAACCTCGAAGAAAAAATTCTGGCAGGAATAATGCTTTTTAATGAATAACGAATAAAAATCGCCATTGACCGCTGAAACGGCAATGGCGATTTTCACATTTTATTCATCAAGCCTTGCTTCTAATATATTTTATGCAGGAGAAGCACATAATGGAGTAGCCTAATAACTCCGTGTATTCTTCCGCAATATTTTTTACGATGCGAGGATACGCGTAATAGAAAATTGAACGCCAAAGCCAACTCATGCCGATAAGACGGGAGATCACCAATACCAGCAATAAACCGATGATGAAACTGTAAAATTCTTTGGATTGAGTAAAATCCGTTAAGGCGTTTAAGGTTTCGGTTTCATTTAGTAAGGCGTAAACTACGGCAAAAGTGGCAATCGGGGCGGCAAAAAGGCTCCAGCTACCGTGATAAATAAGCATGTCGAATATGTTATCCGTCTCGCGGATCAGCATGGTAAGAAAGAAAAATCCCATTAATAAGAACCCGCTGCGCGCTTCCTTATGTCGGTGAGCCTGCCGAAAAAATAAAACGCTGAGTATGATAAGGAAAATATCCTGACAATATTCCACGACGGATTCTTCACCGACGGAATTTTGAAGATAAACGGTGTCGACCAGTAATGCCGCGAAAGGAATAACCGAAGCGGCTAAAAAATATAGGGTGACGTATAAACTTTGACAAAATAATCGAGCTTGTATTTTTGGCATAAGACTAAGGTTCGGTCAATTAAACGGTTGTTACAATGAAATTATACCGTTATTTACGGAAAAAGTGCGGTGCTTTTCCGGCTGCATTTGTTTAAGCTGCTCCGCGGTAATTGCCGTAATGAAAACTTGAGAATGACTTTTTTGTAAACGTTCGGCTAACAGCGCGCGTCTGGTTTCGTCCAGTTCGGAGGCAAAATCGTCGATTAAAAAAATACAGGCGCGTTTTTTTTGCGCCATCAAATGTTCGCCTTGCGCCAGGCGTAACGCACACATCAGCAATTTTAGCTGGCCGCGGGAAAGCACGTCTTCGACAGGCAATCCGTTGGCTTTAAAACGGAAATCGGCTTTCTGCGGACCGGAAACCGTATAGCCGATATGCTTGTCTCGGGCAAAATTTTCACGCAATAAATCGCCGTAGTCCGTATTTTTATCCCAACCTTGGTGAAAGCTCACCTGAATGTCCAATTCGGGCAGAAATGAACGACAGGTTTGCTCGATTTCCGGACGTAAAGCTTCCGCATAATGAGCACGCCAAAGGCTAACCTGATGGGCTAATTTAGCGAGCTCCACATCCCAAATATGTAAATCCGCGTAATCGTTGGTTTGTTGCAATGCTGCGTTTCGCTGCCTGAGCAAGCGGTTTAACGCCGACCAGGCGGAATGGAAACTCGGTTGGTGGTGAAACAAACCCCAGTCCAGAAATGCCCGGCGGTAAGCCGGCCCGCCGTTAAGCAAAGTGAGCCCTTCCGGCGTAATGATTTGCATGGGCAGCAAATGCGCCAAATCGGAAATTTTATTACCGTCTTCACCGTTGATTTTTACGATGGTCAGCCCTTCTTTGCGTTGTTTTTGCAGCCCCACCGACCATTCGTGTTGTTGCTCCCGAATGCGTCCGTGCAGAGTAAAATAAGGTTTGTCGTAGGTGATAATCCGCGTGGTGACCGAACTCTTAAAGGAACGCCCGTGCCCGAGATAGAAAATACTTTCCAGTAAACTGGTTTTTCCGCTGCCGTTATTGCCCACCAGAAAGTTAAAGCCGTGGTCGAATTCCAGATCCACGGCAGCTAAATTACGGAAGTTCTCAATAATTAAACGTGAAATAGCCATTAAAGTGCGGTCAAAAATTTGAACGTTTTTTTAAAGTTTCATCGGCATAATGACGTATTCGGCCGTATTATCTTCGCAATCTTCGATTAAACAGCTTGACGAAGCATCCGTAAAACGCACGCGAACACGACGGCATTTCAACGCATTCAACACGTCCAACACATAACTGACGTTGAAACCAATCTCGATCGGTTCGCTTTGATAGGAGACATCGAGGATTTCCTCCACTTCCTCTTGTTCCGGATTTTTTGCCGTAATGGTTAATTGGTTTTGATTGAGCTCCAAACGCACGGTGCGCACTTTCTCGCTGGAAAGAATGGAGGCGCGAACAAAAGATTGTTTTAAACTTTCCCAATCCGATTCTAAAATACGATCGGCATTGCGCGGCAAGACGCGTCGATAATCCGGGAAACGCCCGTCGATAAGTTTTGAGGTGAATACCACGGAACCTAATTCGACGCGGAAATTATTGGTGCCGATTTGTAAACGGGCGGGCTGTTCGCTGGCGGCGTCCAGTAACCGCGCCAATTCCAGCACGCCTTTGCGCGGCAGAATAACGGAGTGATTTTGCAAATCCTGATCTAACTCGATGGTACAAACCGCAAGGCGGTGTCCGTCTGTCGCCACAGTACGCAGCAAATTATCTTCCGTTTCAAATTTCATGCCGTTTAAGAAATAACGGGCATCGTTGTTTGCCATGGAAAATTGGGTGGCTTCAATTAAACGGCGTATCGTCGCCTGACTGACGGTGAAATCCACTTCCGATTGCCAGTCGGCGAGATTCGGGTATTCCTCGGCGGGAAATGTCGCCAGATTAAATGTGGTGCGACCGGAACGAACAATTGCGCGATCTTCTTCGAAATCCACCGTAATGACGGCATTTTCGGGTAAACTGCGACAAATATCCAGGAATTTTCTGGCCGGAATGGTAAAGGTGCCTTCGCCTGCGCTGTCCAATTGCGCTTGGGCGGATAATTCCACTTCCAGATCCGTGCCGGTGATGGTTAAGCGGTTGCCTTCAATTTGTAACAAAACATTGTTCAGCACAGGAACATTAGGGCGAGAGCTTAATACGCCGCAGACCTGTTGTAACGGTTTTAACAGATTTTCTCTTGAAACGATAAACTGCATGGTTTTCTCCCTGATTCTTATGCGGATAACGTACGGATTAAATTTGACCAGTCTTCTTGAATACTGCTGTCGGTTTCCCGTAACTCCTGAATTTTATCACAAGCGTAAATAACGGTGGTATGGTCTTTGCCGCCGAAATTTTTACCGATTTCAGGGAAACTGCGGTTGGTCAGCTCTTTTGCCAGCGCCATTGCCAGTTGACGCGGACGGGCTACGGAACGGGAACGGTTTTTCGAGTTCAAATCGGAAACTTTGATGCGATAATATTCCGCCACGACTTTCTGAATGTTATCAATGGTCACTAACTTGTCTTGTAACGCCAGCATATCTTTTAAAGTGTCGCGCACAAAATCAATGGTAATGGTTTTACCGGTAAATTCGGCGTTGGCGATAACTCGATTCAGGGCGCCTTCCAGTTCCCGTACGTGGGTGCGTAATTTCTGGCCGATGAAAAATGCCACTTCTTCCGTTAAATTTACGCCGCGTTCTTCGGCTTTTTTCATCAAAATCGCGACGCGCGTCTCTAATTCGGGCGGTTCGATGGCGACGCTAAGTCCCCAGCTGAAACGGGATTTTAAACGATCTTCGATTTTTTCGATTTCCCGCGGGTAGCGATCCGAGGTCAAAATGATTTGTTTTTCGCCTTCGAATAAGTTGTTGAAAGTATTAAAGAATTCTTCTTGAGTGAGTTCTTTCCCCGCAAAGAACTGGATATCGTCGATAAGCAATGCGTCCAGATTGCGATAAAATTTCTTAAAATTTTCCGCGGCGCCTAATTTTGTGGCTTTTACATATTCTTGTACAAAACGTTCCGCATGAATGTAAAGTACGCGAGCGCTCGGATTGTTGGCCAGAATGCCGTTACCTACGGCGTGTAACAAATGCGTTTTGCCTAATCCCGTGCCACCGTATAAAAACAGCGGATTCGCGGTTTTGTCACCCGGATTGTTGGCGACTTTAATACCCACTGCGCGGGCCAGTTGGTTGGATTTTCCTTCCACAAAATTTTCAAACAGATGATTGCCGTTCAAGCCGGTTTTAAATTCAACGGGCTGAAAATCTTGCTCGGAATTGACCGCACTTTCCGAATTTTGCTTGGCGCCGGCAGAGGTTACGTTTTCTTTAGGCGCGGGCTTAACACCTTCCACCAGTTTCACGACGAAATCGGGATTTCCCGTTAATTGACGGGCAAGTTTGGTGATGTCCGACAAATAATTGTTTTCGACCCACTGGCGGCTGAAAAAATTTTGTACGTAAATGGTCAGTTGATTGGGAGACGAAATATCCGCCTGTAACGGACGCAGCCACATTTGGAATTTGTCCGCAGGCACTTGATCTTGCAGTTGGAGCAGGCAGTCGGCCCATAATGAAGAAATATTACGGTTCATTTTATCTTTATTATCATAGGATTAACGAAACAGACCCAAAAGCGCGGTCGAAATTGTTTACGATTTTACCTTAAAACCGACAAAAGATCTTGTGAAAAGGATCAAAAAAATGACTTGAGATTTTTCCCGGAAAACGTATAATTCGACCACGCTTTTTATGCGTGAGACCGGTAAAAATGCAAATATCCGCCGGATTTCGCCTATTCATATTTGACGAACGCCGAATTTATCAGTAGAATTCCGTTCCTATTTTTTGAATAACCTTGTTTTCAAGTAATAGTTTTGTTCGCTTTGGCTTTCAGTGCGAATAAAGCGATCAATGCAATAACTTTTGATTTAGGTAGATTTAATATGAAACGTACATTTCAACCATCTGTATTAAAACGTAGCCGTACTCACGGTTTCCGTGCTCGTATGGCGACTAAAAGCGGTCGTCAGGTTTTAGCCCGTCGTCGCGCTAAAGGTCGTAAAGTTTTATCGGCTTAATTATTAATCTCGCGTGATTAAGCAAAGTCTGAACTTTCATCGGGGGCTACGTTTGTTAGCCCCTGAGCATTTTAAGCACGTCTTTCAGAATCCTCAACGCGCTTCGACTCCCGAAGTCACTATTCTTGCTCGCCCCAATTCGGTCGGAAATCCTCGTTTAGGATTAACCGTCGCTAAAAAACATTTAAAACGCGCTCATGATCGTAATCGTATCAAACGATTGTGTCGCGAAAGCTTTCGGCTTTTGCAGCATGAATTGCCGAATTATGATTTTGTAATTGTGGCGAAAGCGGGGATCGGTAAATTAGACAATCCGGAATTTACGGCAAATTTGGCTAAATTATGGCAACGTCACATTCGCTTGGCGAAAAAGTCCTCATCAAGCTGATCCGTTTTTATCAGATCGTTATCAGTCCGCTGATCGGACCGCGTTGTCGGTTTGTACCGACCTGTTCCTGTTACGGTTTAGAAGCGATAAAAACTCACGGAGCAGCAAGAGGTGCTTGGCTTACGCTTAAACGTATATTAAAATGTCACCCTTTGAATGCGGGTGGTTACGATCCAGTGCCGCCTAAATCTGACAATCACTCCAAAGAGAACAAAAAATGAATTCCAGCCGTAGCTTATTAGCGCTCGCTTTACTTTTTATTTCGTTCCTGGTTTATCAGCAATGGGAAATGGACAAAGCGCCAAAACCCGTTGTTCAGGAAACAAGGGTTTCGCAATCCGATACGCCGAACAGTTCGTCAACTTCAACTTCTGCGGTGGACAGCCAGGCAAAAGGCCGTGTGATTACTTTGCAGAATGATGTATTCCGTCTGAAAGTGGATACGCTCGGTGGTGACGTGATCGAAAGCGAATTGTTAAATTATGCGCAAGAATTAAACAGTGAAAAACGTTTCACCTTATTGGAAAACCAAAACGGCACCACTTATATCGCACAAAGCGGTTTAGTGGGTAAGAACGGTATCGACAGCGCGGCAGGACGTGCGGATTATCAGGTTGACGGCGACAATTTCGTGTTAGCCGACGGTCAGGACGAATTAAGCGTACCCTTTACCTTTGAAAAAGACGGCGTGACTTATCGCAAAATCTTCGTATTAAAACGCGGTTCTTACGATATCGGGGTGAATTATGAAATTCGCAACCAAAGCGGTGAAGCGATTGAAGTTCAGCCTTACGGTCAGTTAAAACATACGTTGGTGGAAAGTTCCGGCAGCATGGCCATGCCGACTTATACCGGCGGCGCTTATTCCTCTTCGGAAACCAATTACAAAAAATATAGTTTTGATGATATGAAGAGCGCCAATCTTTCGATTGACACTAAAGCCGGTTGGGTCGCCGTATTGCAGCACTATTTCGTGTCCGCCTGGATTCCGAACCAGGATGCGGATAATCAGCTTTATACCAGTACCAATAACGGCATGGGTTTCATCGGTTTTCGCGGTCCGGCGGTAACGGTTCCGGCAGGCGCGACGGAAACGTTGAAAACTTCCCTTTGGACCGGTCCGAAACTGCAAAACCAAATGGGTAAAGTGGCCGAACATTTAGACTTAACCGTGGATTACGGTTGGGCGTGGTTCATAGCCAAACCGTTGTTTGCCTTATTAACCTTTATTCAAAGCATAGTCAGCAACTGGGGCTTGGCGATTATCGGGGTAACCTTGGTGGTGAAAGCCATTTTGTATCCGTTAACCAAAGCACAATACACTTCCATGGCTAAAATGCGTATGTTGCAGCCTAAATTGCAGGAAATGCGCGAACGTTTCGGCGATGATCGTCAGCGGATGAGCCAGGAAATGATGAAGCTTTATAAAGAAGAAAAAGTCAATCCGTTAGGCGGTTGTTTGCCGTTATTAATCCAAATGCCGATTTTCATCGCATTATATTGGACGTTTATGGAAGCGGTGGAATTGCGTCATGCGCCGTTCTTCGGCTGGATTCAGGATTTATCGGCTCAGGATCCGTACTACATTCTGCCGTTGCTCATGGGCGCTTCCATGTTCCTGTTGCAAAAATTATCCCCGACTCCGGTGGCGGATCCGATGCAGCAAAAAGTGATGAATTTTATGCCGGTGATCTTTACCGTGTTCTTTCTCTGGTTCCCGGCGGGCCTGGTGTTGTATTGGTTGGTGTCAAACGTCATCACTATCATTCAACAACAATTAATCTATCGCGGATTAGAGAAAAAAGGGCTGCATTCCCGTAAATCCAAATAACCGATAAAATAAAAGGCATCGAAAGATGCCTTTTTTGTTGTAAATTTTGCAGCGGTTGTAAATCAAAAAACTTTGCATTTTTTGCCCGCACTTTTAGGCTGAAATCAGTCGCGGAAATTATTGAACTGGAACGGTTGACCGAGTTCCGCGCCTTTTACTAATTGAATTACGGCTTGTAAATCGTCACGGGATTTGCCCGTTACACGCACTTGATCGCCCTGAATCTGAGTTTGCACTTTTAATTTGCTGTCTTTAATGAGCTTGGTGATTTTTTTCGCCGTTTCGGTTTCGATGCCTTGTTTTAGCTTCACTTCTTTTGAATAGAGTTTACCGTGATGCTCGCTTTCGCCCGGAATATCCAGCGAGGTGCTGTCGATACCGCGTTTCACGCAGGCGCCGATTAAGATTTCGATTAACTGTTCCAATTGGAAATCCGATTCGGTGGTGAGTTTTACGGTTTCGTTTTTTTCATTTAATTCGATGACCGCTTCCACGCCGCGAAAATCATAACGCGAAGTTAAAACGCGATTGGCGTTTTCGACGGCGTTATTCACTTCGTGCATGGCGATTTCCGATACGATGTCAAATGATGGCATGATCTTTCTCCTTATCTTTAATTTTTAAGCCGTTGGACTTTATCATTGGCGCTGAGCAAGCAGAGCAGCCCGGTTAAGTCCGCAAAGTTTACCATAACCTGCGCTTGTTGTTGAACTTTCGGCTTGGCATGGAATGCGGCGCCTAAATCCGCCGCCGACATCATGACTAAATCGTTGGCGCCGTCACCGATGGCGACGGTATTTTGTAAATCGACGCCGAATTCCTGCGCCAACAATTTCAAGGTATTCGCTTTGTATTGAGCATGCACAATGTCGCCCTTGAGACGGCCGGTCAATTTGCCGTCGATAATTTCAAACTGATTGGACACCGCGGCATCGAGCGCCAGCATTTCTTTCAGATAATCGGCGAAATAAGTAAAACCGCCGGATGCAATCGCTACTTTCCAGTTTTGTTGTTTCAGCGCGGCAACGGTTTCCCGTAATCCTTCCATTAACGGCAGCCGTTCGCGAACCCGGCTCAAAATCTGTTCCGACGCGCCTTTTAGCGTGGCGACCCGGCGGCGTAAACTTTGTTCAAAATCCAATTCGCCGCGCATGGCCGCGGCGGTAATGGCGGATACTTCATTGCCGGTGCCCGCCAGTTTGGCGATTTCGTCAATGCATTCAATTTTAATTGCCGTGCTATCCATATCCATGACTAACAAGCCGGGTTGACTTAACCGTACGTTAAAATCAATTAAGGCGGCGTCTAACCGTAATGCGTGGGCATATTCCACATAACGGCGTTCGAACCGCCCCTGTAGCAGAACGACCGTATTTTCGCCGATGCGCCAGCAATCAAAAATCACAAAATTTCGCCCGCACTTTTCCTGAAAATCCGCCAGTTCGGGTAAATTTAATGCGGTGCCGAATAAAATGAAATAATCTTTTCCGTTGTCGGTTTGCCCGGGTAAAAGTGCGGTCGGAAACGGCGAATATTTTTGCGTAATGCTTTGCATGGGATTCCTGTAGATTTGATCCTGTAATTTTAGAAGTGGTACAATCATACATATTCTCAAATTTTAGGTAAAGAATTTGCAGCTTATTAAAGAAAAAATCCTGAAATCGGCGCTGCTTACGGCGATTATCCTGTTATGCGCAGCGGTGATGGCGCTGATTTTATTCGGCGTTAAACAATTTCAGACGGGCTCTCAGCTGGCGGGTGTGAATCAAGTGGCGAATCTGTCGCATTTGTTGGTTCGTCAGCAAACCAATTTGTTTTCGATGTTGCTGCAAAGTAATGCGAACAGCGAAAAGTTAACGGAAAGCCTGGATAAACTGATCAATGATGATGTAGTGCTGGACGCTTCGCTGTACGCCAATAACGGCGAATTGCTGGCGCAAAGTACGGCGTCGCAGAATCTTCGCCGGCGCTTGGGTTTGGGGCAGGATGAAAATGATCGCGTGCAGCAGATCGTAGAACCGATTTATGCGGAAAATTCGGTAATCGGTTTTTTACGCGTCAGCTTCGACGCTAAATACGGGCAGGCGACGAAAAGTAAAGTGAGCCAGCTGTTCCACCATCTTTACGGTGAATTGATTATCGTTTTTTTGGTCGGCGTATTATTGGCAAGTTCGGTACATTATTTCCTGGGGCATTACCGGCGTATTCATCGCCGCAACCATGACCCGGCGGAAGGAATCGTAAAACCGGTCAAATCGACGGTAAACAGTTATCATCGTCGCCGTCGCTCATGGCGCCGATAATAAAAAACCGCACAAAAGTGCGGTCAATTTTTTAGCTGTTTCTAAATTATGCTAATTTTTTAATCTGAGCGGATAATTTAGATTTGTGATTCGCCGCTTTATTTGCGTGAATTAAGCCTTTAGACGCCATACGGTCTACCACTTTTTGCATTTCTACGAAGGCGGCTTGCGCTGCTGATTTTTCACCTGTCGCGACTGCTGCATATACTTTTTTGATGTATGTACGCATCATTGAACGTTGACTTGCGTTGTGTTGACGGCGTTTTTCAGATTGAACCGCACGTTTTTTTGCTGACTTGATATTAGCCAAGGTCAAACTCCTACGAATTTCTGTTAAATATGATTTAAAAATTTGTTGATTTTCGGTGAGACACAACCGAATGTTTCCACCGTTTTAGGGTGTCGCATTAAGCCATTCGCGACGAGATCAACGATGTGGGCGAGATTTTAGCAGTTTTTTTCATTGGAATATAGCTTAAAAATTAAATTTCTATAAAATTAACGCAATTTTTATTGTTAACGGAATGCTATTTTGAGTAAACGACTTTTAAAATCGAGCCTGCTGGTGAGCATTATGACATTGCTTTCCCGCGTATTGGGGTTAATACGGGATGTGGTGATCGCCAACATTATCGGAGCCGGAGTGGCGGCGGATGTGTTTTTATTTGCCAATCGCATTCCCAATTTTTTACGCCGACTGTTTGCGGAAGGGGCGTTTTCCCAGGCGTTCGTTCCGGTTTTGGCGGAATATCAGAAAGCCGGCGATTTAAACAAAACCCGGGAATTTATCGCCAAAGTGTCGGGGACCTTGGGCGGGCTGGTTTCCGTCGTTACATTATTCGCCATGATCGGATCGCCGGTGGTCGCCGCCGTGTTCGGGACGGGTTGGTTTGTGGACTGGCTGAACGACGGCCCTAATGCGGCGAAATTCACTCAGGCTTCGTTGTTGCTGAAAATTACTTTTCCTTATTTATGGTTTATCACGTTTGTGGCGTTATCCGGCGCGGTGCTGAACACGCTGGGCAAGTTCGGCGTGATGTCTTTTTCGCCGGTGTTGCTGAATATTGCCATGATTGCCACCGCACTTTTATTGGCGCCGCGCATGGATAATCCGGATTTGGCGCTTGCCATCGGGATTTTTATCGGCGGTTTACTACAGTTTTTATTCCAACTGCCGTTTCTGAAACAGGCAAAGTTGTTGGTTAAGCCGAAATGGGCTTGGAACGACGAAGGCGTGAAGAAAATCCGTACTCTGATGATTCCCGCATTATTCGGCGTGTCCGTCAGTCAAATTAATTTATTATTGGATACTTTTATCGCCAGTTTTTTGATGACGGGTTCTATCAGCTGGCTGTATTATTCCGATCGTTTGCTGGAGTTTCCTCTCGGCTTGTTCGGTATCGCCATTTCCACCGTAATTTTGCCGACATTGGCGCGCCAGCACGCCAATCGCACGGATAATGTGACGCAGAGTACGACGGATTTTCGTCAAACCATGGATTGGGGCGTTCGTATGATTTTGTTGTTGGGCGTGCCCGCGACCGTCGGTATTGCCGTATTGGCGCAACCCATGCTGTTAACGCTGTTTATGCGCGGACAGTTTACGCTGACCGATGTGCAGGCGACTTCATACGCGCTATGGGCGATTAATGCCGGTTTGTTGAGTTTTATGCTGATTAAAATTCTGGCGAACGGCTATTATGCCCGGCAGGATACGAAAACGCCGGTGAAAATCGGGATTATTGCCATGGTGAGCAACATGGCGTTTAATCTTCTGGCTATTCCGTTCAGTTATGTGGGATTGGCCATAGCGTCCGCCATGTCGGCGACCTTGAACGCTTATTTGCTTTATCGCGGATTGGCAAAGCGCGACGTTTATCGTTTCAGTCGGCAAAGTGCGGTCTTTTTTTTGAAAGTTTTATTGGCGGCGGGGTTAATGGGCGCTCTGATTTGGCATTTCAGCCCGAATCTTGAAGAATGGCATGCCATGAAATTTTTGACTCGCGTGCATTGGCTGGCATGGTTGCTTGGTTTGGCTGCCGTCAGTTATGCGGTCGGGCTGTTGTTGTTCGGCGTGCGGAAACATCATTTACTGGTGCGCGGTTAAGCGCAATAATGCGAAAAAGTGCGGTCAAATTTTAAAAAGATTTTTTAAATTTGACCGCACTTTTTAATTGGTAGAATCAGACACGGATTAAGCGGCGATACCTTCAAACAGCGCCGTACTTAAGTAACGCTCCGAAGCGGAAGGTAAAATGACCACGATAAGTTTATCGGCAAATTCCGGCAGTTTCGCCAAACGATCCGCGGCGGCGACCGCTGCGCCGGACGAAATGCCCGCCAGAATTCCTTCTTCCGCCATTAAACGACGGGCCGTCGCGATAGCTTCGTCGCTGGTTACGGTTTCCACCCGATCGATTAAGCTTAAATCCAGGTTTTTAGGAATAAAGCCGGCGCCGATACCCTGAATTTTGTGCGGACCCGGTTTCGGTTCTTCGCCTTTCAGGGTTTGCGTAATCACCGGACTTTCCGCCGGTTCCACCGCAACCGCAGTGATTTGTTTGCCTTTGTCCAGTTTAATAGCGCGACTGATACCGGTAATTGTGCCGCCGGTACCGACGCCGGCCACCACAACATCCACTTTTCCTTCCGTATCTTCCCAAATTTCAGGGCCGGTGGTTTGTTGGTGGATTGCCGGATTAGCCGGGTTTTCAAATTGTTTTAACATGATATAACGGTTCGGATCGCTTGCCACGATTTCTTCCGCTTTGGCAATCGCGCCTTTCATGCCTTTTGCGCCTTCGGTGAGCACAAGATTTACGCCCAAGCCGCGTAATAAACGTTTACGTTCGGTGCTCATGGTTTCCGGCATGGTTAAAGTAATTTTGTAACCGCGCGCCGCCGCTACGTAAGCCAGAGCAATCCCCGTATTACCGCTGGTGGCGTCAACAATTTCTTTGCCTTTGGTTAAGGTGCCGTCTTTTTCTGCCTGCCAAACCATATTCGCACCGATACGGCATTTTACGCTGAAACTCGGATTGCGCCCCTCGATTTTAACGACCACGTTGCCGTTTTGACCGAAATGTTGTAAGCGCACGAGCGGGGTGTGACCGATGGAATATGAATTGTCCGCATAAATTGTCATGTGAAATCTCCTTAAAGGTGTTCTGGCTGATATTGACGATATTTTTAGCACAGCTACTTATAGAAAAAAAAGATTTATTTGATCTATTTTATAACGAAACGCTATTAATATTTACCCGCTTTTCTGTGTGTCGTCAAAGAAAAACAGGCAAAAAAGAAGGGAGATTACAATAAAAGTGCGGGCGATTTTTTACATGTTTTTGATGTAAAAATACCCGCTTAAAAGCGGGCATTAAACGGGAATATTTTGATTATTTTACGCGGGATACGTATTCGCCTGAGCGGGTGTCCACTTTGATGACTTCGCCGATTTGGATGAAAAGCGGTACGCGGACAACGGCGCCGGTGCTTAATGTAGCCGGTTTGCCGCCGGTGCCGGCGGTGTCGCCTTTAAGGCCCGGATCGGTGTCGACCACTTCTAATTCGACAAAGTTCGGCGGAGTAATGGAAATCGGAGAACCGTTCCATAAGGTTACGATACATTCCGCCTGGTCTAACAACCATTTTTCCGCATCGCCGATCGCTTTGGCGTCCGCCGAATATTGTTCGAAAGTTTCAGGATGCATGAAATACCAGAACGCTTCGTCTTTGTAGGAGTAGTTCAGGTTTAAATCCATAACGTCCGCCGCTTCAACCGAAGTTCCGGATTTGAAGTTTACGTCTAACACTTTTCCGGAAATTAATTTACGAATACGGGTACGGGTGAACGCTTGACCTTTCCCCGGTTTAACGAATTCGTTTTCAACGATGACGCAAGGTTCACCGTCGTGCATAAATTTTAGACCTGGTTTGAAGTCAGTGGTAGTATATGAAGCCATATTATCCTCAATTTTAGAGCTTATTTAGAAAGTGCATATTTTAACCCAAAATATCCTCGTTAGAGAAGAACCAAAACAAGAAAATTGGCTGGAAATTCTGGCAAACGCGGTTTCTGATCCCACCGAACTGTTAAAAATATTGAATTTATCCGGACAATTTCACGAACGGGATTTCGCCGCCCGTAAACTTTTTGGCGTGCGCGTGCCCATGCCGTTTATTGCAAAAATGGAAAAAGGCAACCCGCGGGATCCGTTATTGTTGCAAGTCATGGCATCTCATCAGGAATTTTTATATGCGGAAGGATTCAGTAAAGATCCGTTGGAAGAACAAAAAATGGCGGCGCCCAATATTCTGCATAAATATCGTAACCGATTGTTATTTATGGTAAAAAATTCTTGCGCAGTGAACTGCCGTTATTGTTTCAGAAGGCACTTTCCTTATAATCGGAGTGCGGGAAATAAAGCCAACTGGCGTAAAGCAACGGAATATATTGCGGCAAATCCGCAAATCGAAGAAGTGATTTTTTCCGGCGGTGATCCGTTAATGGCGAAAGATCACGAGCTGGATTGGCTGATTAAACAACTGGAAAATATTCCGCATTTGCAGCGTTTGCGGATTCATTCCCGTTTGCCGGTGGTGATTCCGCAACGGGTGACGCCGGCGTTGTGCGAAACGCTGAAAAATACGCGGCTGAAAACCGTGCTGGTGACGCATATCAATCATCCCAACGAAATTGACGACGCGCTGGCCCGGGCGATGGCGAAATTAAAACAAGCGCAGGTCGTATTATTGAATCAGTCCGTGCTCCTGAAAAATGTGAATGACGACGCCATGATTTTGAAAACGCTGAGCGACAAATTATTTGAAACCGGGATCTTGCCTTATTATCTGCACCTTTTGGATAAAGTGGAAGGCGCCGCTCATTTTTACGTACCGGATGAAAGTGCGGTCGAAATTTATCGAGATTTTCAGGCGCTGACCTCCGGTTATCTGGTGCCGAAATTGGCGCGGGAAATTGCAAATGAACCGAATAAAACTTTGTATTCGGGTTAGGGATCCGATAAAATAGCCCTAATTTTGACCGCACTTTTCAGGTGCATGATTTCAGTCTTTAATGCCGAGGTATATCGTGGAAAATACGCCCAAAAATGATTCGAGCAATCAGAACGAATTGGATTTAGGTCTCAATTCAAATGAACCGGTTACGCCGAGAAGAACGACGACAAACGAGACGTCTTTTTTGAATAAATTTTTCAAGAAAAAAGAAACGGCGACCAATCCGTTTGCCGAGCGTCGCGAGCCGACTTTTGGGATGGGTAATACTAATACGACGATCAGTTCCGGAGATGTGGTGAAATCCGTTGCGGCCTCCATGAATAACAATCCGACGAATTACGGTGCAAACAACATTAACCCGCAACAACCGACGGCTGCGCCGAATAATCCGGCGCAAGATCATCATACGGCAGCAACTTATTCCGCGTTCGAAAATCGTCAACAAGAAGCGGCGCCGGCGCAAAACAACGATTCTCTTCAAACGGAAACCGCAAATTATGCCGAAGCGCCCGCTGAAAGCGAAAAACCGGCAACGGCGAAGCGTTCCATTAAAAATCCGGAAGATTGGAAAGTGATGCAAAAATTACCGCACAAACACCGTCGTTTGTTTATCGCCATTGCGGCTGCGGTGATTATTTTAGCGGCGTTATTGCTGTTAAAGCCGCGTTCTTCCGAAACGGTGGAAGATTTCCAGGCGAACAATAACGGCAATGCGATGCCGATTGAATTCCAATCGTTAGATCCGAACAAACCGTTGGAAAATGCGGAAGCGGCGAGTGCCAATAATGTTGAACCGTCTCCGTCTCAGGACGTAAACGGGCAAACCGGTGATGTTCTACCGAACGAACAAGCGGCTTCCGGTGTAACCGGAGCGGTATCCGCCGCGGCGGGTGCGGCGGAATCTCGCGCGCAAAATATGGCAAATCAGTCAGCCGAATCGGGAACCGCCGCGAATATGCCGGCCGCCGCCGGAAATACGGCGACAACGGCAAATACGACGTCGGCAGCCAATCCACCGGCAACTCCGGATAATCAGGCTCAATTGAAAGCGGCGGAACAGGCGCGTTTAGAAAAAGCCCGCGAAGCACAGCGTAAAGCGGAACAACAAGCGCAAGCGGCGAAATTAAAAGCCGAGCAACAAGCAAAAGAGAAAGCCCGCTTGGCACAGCAACAGGCGCAGGCAAAAGCCCAGACTGCGGCAAAAGACAAAACACCTGTCGTCGATGCAAAACCGGCGGGAACTAAAACGGAAGCGGCGCAATCTAAATCTGCAGGCGGTTCGTCAAAAACCTTGACTGTTCCGTCAGGCACATCACTGTTCCAGGTTTTCCGTACCAACGGATTGGATATTCGTGATGCGAATGCGATGACTAAAGCAGCCGGCGCAAGTAACGTATTAAGTAGCTTTAAAGCGAATGATAAAGTCCAGGTTGCGACCAATAGTGAAGGTCGGGTAAGTACCATGCGTTTATCTGACGGTTCGGTCTTCACTCGTCAGTCAGACGGTACTTATAAATACAGCAAATAAGGAAAACGACCGTGAAAACGACCGCACTTTTTCTGTTCACATTACTTCTGGCGGGATGTTCCCATAATATTCTCCCTCTGCCCGTTGAGTCAAAACCGAAACCGCCAACCGCGGTATTAGACAAAACCAAGCAAACCGGAGCCGCCATTCGTTATGTTTGCAAAGACGATAAAGAAGTGCGGGTCGTGCGCGAGAAGGTTTTGAACAGAAAATCGGCGAAAAACATGGAAGCCATTTATCTGACTTTCGGGCAATCGACGGAAAAATTAAAATCTACCGTGTCTGAAAGCGGAAAAGTGTATACCAATATTCATTTGCGCTGGATAGAGCGAGTGGGCGGCGCGAATACGCTGACAAACAGCGTCGGTGTGGTTTTGGCGGATGTTTGTGTGGCGCAGTAAGCCCGTTTTACCGATAAAAGTGCGGTCAAAAAAACGAGAGTTTTTTTAATTTATAGAGAAAGTTGAAAACCTGTAAAAAAGGAGCTTTAAGCTCCTTTTTTCATTCGACGGTGGCACGATTATTGCACCACAATCAATCCCAGCGCACCTTTGTCCGCCTGCATTAAATCCGCCGAACCGAAAATAAACGGTTGGGAATTAGAGGCCGAATTATCGAATTTAACCAGGATTTTCGCGGTTTTGTCGAACCATAAGGTATCCTGCCATACCAGTTCGTTGCCCGGCGTTGCAACGTCATCTCGGCTTTCCACTACAAATTTTGCCCCTTGAATGCGGAATCCCATGGCGTTAGCGGCGCTTAGCGTCCAGCGTTCTACCGAACCCTGTTTGGCGTTGACATCAATTCGGCGCGGATCGAAGCGTTTACTGTTGATCATGGCGTTTTCCGTATCGAAATGGAACGTGCGCTCTTGTGCGATTTGACTCGGCATGGCGGCCGTCACGCTAGGGCGATAACTCGGTTTTCCGTTGAATACGGACAGTAACCCTTCCGGACGCAGTTCCAATACTCTGTTATCCGCCAATTCGCCGTTATCATTGAAAAACAGCTCGACTTTGTCGATAAAAGATCGTTTTTTGCCCGCAAGCAGCGACACGTTGCCGCCTTCGTTTAAATCCACCAGAATTTCAATCCGTTCGCCCGTGCCGACAAATACGGATTTAACGGTTTTGGCTTCGGGCAGGAAACCCTGATCTTTGGCAATCAGCAAAAA
The DNA here is from genome assembly GCF_029577735.1 of Exercitatus varius. Taxonomy (NCBI): domain Bacteria; kingdom Pseudomonadati; phylum Pseudomonadota; class Gammaproteobacteria; order Pasteurellales; family Pasteurellaceae; genus Exercitatus; species Exercitatus varius. Next base: position 43,781 of record NZ_JARQTO010000002.1, read on the forward strand.
TTCCCGTTCATCGTCAAACTGCAAAGAATAACCGCGCGACACGGAGGCGTTCAGAATACGCAGGCGAATCCAGCCGCGTCCCACATTGATGAATGGCGCCTCTTGTCCGTTGACAAACAGGCGATCACCGTAAAAGTGCGGTTCGTTTTGCTGAAATAATTGGGCGCCTTCTTGGTTCAGGTGTAAATCCTGCAGAATCAGCGGAATATCGTTAACGCCGTATTTATTCGGTAATTGCGCCTGACGGCTTTCGTCGTCTTCAATAATCCACATGCCCACTAAGCCGCGATAGTTCTGATAAGCGGAACTTGCCAGCGAACAGGAATGATAATAACAGGTGGCGGCGGTTTGGCTAATCGGCACGATCGGCGACCAGCTTTGTTGCGGTTTCAGACTGTGTCCGATCCCGCCCAGAATATCGCTGTTGGTTTGCAGCCCCTGAATATTCATCGCGACGGCCTGGGGCAGGTTATTGCGGTAATTTAATTTGACAAAGTCGCCTTTACGCACCCGCACGGTCGGGCCGAGATATTGTCCGTTGAACCCCCAGACCTCGACCAATTGGTTATCGACCAGTCTGATTTGTGTACTTTCAAAGCCCAGAAAGACGGGTTTACCGCGGCGGCTTTCGAGCAGCGGCGGAATAACCAGCGGTTGGTTTGTTGCCGCCAGTAAAGGGGCGGGCAGGGCCGAAAATGCGGTGGCAATCAGCGTTTTTTTGAACAAAAATCGGCGAGAATAATCCATAATTTATTCCTTTGCTTGCGCAATTTCCGCATCTAATTCGGCAATGCGTTTTTTCATCACATCATGGCAGTACTCGGCAAATTCACGCACGTTTTCTTTACTGAATCGGCTGGAATCGATGGGATCCATAATTTCGCAAATCACTTTGCCGTTGTCCCAGCGGTTTAAATCTATTTTGTTGTGAGTGGTGGAACAAATAACCGGCACCACCGGCACGCCGGCGATTAACGCGGTATAAAACGCACCGGTTTTAAACGGCAGCAATCCGCGGCCGCGGCTGCGCGTGCCTTCCGGAAACATAAAAATACTCAAATCGTCTTCATTGATGTGTTGCGCGACACGCGTCATTGTGCTGTGTGCTTTGCTGCGATTTTCACGGTCAATAAAAATGTTGCCCGTCGCCCAATACAAAATGCCGAAAAAAGGCACCCAAATCAGGCTTTTTTTGCCCACCGAAACCGTACGCGGCATCACCATATAAGAAATCGTCACCATATCGTAATTGTTTTGGTGATTACCGATATAAATACAACGTCCCACTTTATCCGCATCTTTGGGAAAACGGTGTTCCACTTTTAATCCGAACAAAGGCGACAAACGCCCGAACCAGCGCGCCATGACGCCGACGTTATTCGGGTTTTTAAAGCGAATGAGAGAATAAACGGTGCCGATCAGGCAAATCAGAATACAACAGATAACAACGAGGATGATACGACAGATTTTTAACATAAATTGGCGTCCTTTTGGAAATTTGGTAAAGTATAGCGAAATTAGCGGGTATTTTCTATTTTTAATCGGTTTTTCCCGTTGTTTTTCCGCGTTATTCAATCAGGATTTTTCATGCATAAAACCTATTTTATCGCCGATTTACATCTCTCGGAAACTCGTCCGAATTTGACCGCACTTTTCGTGGATTTTATGCGGCATCGCGCGCCCGAAGCGGATGCGGTGTATATTCTGGGCGATTTATTCGATTTCTGGATTGGCGACGATGAACGTTCGCCGTTGATTGATACGGTGAAACACGAAATTCGCGAGGTGGTGAAACAGGGCGTACCTTGTTATTTTATTCACGGTAATCGCGATTTTTTATTGGGCGAACGCTTTGCCGCCGATTGCGGTTTGCAATTGTTGCCGGAGTATCAGGTGATTGATTTATACGGCGAGCCGACTTTGCTTTGTCACGGCGATACGCTTTGTACCGATGATCTTGACTATCAGGCGTTTCGTCGCAAAGTGCATCAGCCCTGGCTGCAATGGTTGTTCCGCCGTTTGCCGTTAAAAGTGCGGTTAAAAATCGCACGGAATATTCGGGCGAAAAGCCTTCAGGATAAGCAAAGCAAAAGCCGGGCGATGATGGATGTGAATGCTGAATTCACCCGACGGATGTTTGATCGGTTTCAGGTGAAACGTTTGATTCACGGGCATACGCACCGGCAAAATATTCACCAAATTCCACCGCACTTTGAACGCATTGTCTTGGGCGATTGGGGAGACAAGGCCTCCATTTTGGAAGTAACTCCGCAGCGTATCCGGTTTCAACAATAAAAAAAGCCCGCGTTCAGGCGGGCTTTTTTCCGTTTGTGGATGCGTTATTTGGAAATCACGTCGTTGCCGGCACTCGGTTTGATGTCCGTTCCCGCGGCGTTCCGTTGTTCGGGTGAAAGTGCGGTAGAATTTTGCGTTGTTTTATATTGTTTCGGGTTATACAGTTCGCGCCGATAAGTATCCACCCACATTGCGGTTGCGCCGCATACCGCCACCGGAATGACCACCAAATTAATCACCGGGGTGAAGGTGCAAAGCGTGATCAACGAACCGAAAATCAGACTTTGCGTGCGGTTTTCCTTCAACTTGACGCGCATGGTTAGAAAAGAAATTTTATGGTTATCGAAAGGATAATCGCAATATTGAATCGCCATCATCCATGCCCCGAACAGGAAGGCCGCAATCGGCACGGCGGTTTGCCCGAGAATGGGCATAAAACCTAATAAAAACAAAGCGATATAAATGGGAACGCTATACACCAGTTTCTGCCATTCTCGCGCCAGCATGCGCGGAATATCTTTTATGAAATCCGCGATGTTTGTGTCCAGCAACACTTCGCCCGTCAGCATTTTTTCGACTTTTTCAGCCAGTAAACCGTTAAACGGCGCGGCGATAAAGCCGGATAACATGGCGAAAGAGAAGTAGAACAAAATGAGAATCATGGCGAGGGAAGTGACGAACATAACGGAACTTAACCAATCCAGCCAGTTCGGTAAAAAGCTCATAATCCAGTCAATCATGCCACGGATTTGAGTGACGAAAATCCACAGCAGCCCAATCATTAACACAATATTGAGCAAGATCGGCATAACCACGAAACGGCGTAATCCGGGCTGAGTGATTAAATGCCAGCCGGTAACAAAGTAATGAAAACCCGACTTTACTTCATTTTCTGCAATCATTTTTATCCTTTTTTCTTCAGTGAAACCGCTATTAAGGTACGGTTAAAAAATGCAAATTTCAAGATCCACAAATCCGTTAAATATGGTAAGCTAACAGCAATTTTGAAACTGTTCTTACATCCCTCGGGGTGAATGGTTAGGCTGTCAAAAAAAGGAAAAGTTGCAATGGATTTAAATACCATCTTAATTATTTTAGGTATTCTTGCCCTGATAGGCTTAGTGGCTCACGGTATTTGGTCGAACCGTCGCGAAAGATCGCAATATTTTGATAACGAGAATGCCTTTCATCGCAATCCTCAATCTAGCGGACGACCGAGTGCGCAAACTTCACAGCCTATGACGCCGAATTTTGCCCAGCCGGCGAAAGAAACGGAACAAATTCGCCAGACTTATCAGGAACCGCAGGTTCGTCAAACGTCGTCTCCGTCCGTTCAACAGCCGCAAACGACAACGCAAGCGATACCGGAAAATCATACGGAACCCGACATTGCTTCCGTTCAATCGGAACAGCAAACTCTCAATTTTGACACCGCAGAAAAAATTAAAATTACCTTGCCGAATACGGATACCACAGCGGGCGCCGCACAACCCGTGCATTACGAATATCATGCGGAGCCTTCTTCGGCGGTTAACCGTCAGGCTCCTCAAACAGCGGCGCAGGAGGCGGTTTATCCGGAACATGCCGCGGTGCCGGATATGCAGGTTTCGTTGCAACAACCATCGGCCGTGAGTCCGATTTCGCAGCCGACTTTGCAACAGCCGGTGAGCGACGGCCAGACTTATCAACATTCACAACCCGTCGCCGCCGAACCGACGGATTTCATCATGCTTTACGTGGTGGCGCCGGAAAACCGCCGGTTCCACGGTACTTCGCTGGCGCAGGCGCTGGATAATTTAGGTTTCATTTTCGGACAAGGTAATATTTATCATCGTCATCTGGATTTAACCGTCGCTAGCCCTGTGATTTTCAGTGTGGCGAACATTAACCAGCCGGGCACGTTTAATCCGCATGAAATGCAGGATTTCGCTACTGTGGGTGTGGCATTATTCATGCAGTTGCCGGTTGCCGGAAATCCGCGCGCCAATCTGAAAATGATGATCCAATCGGCAAAAAATCTTGCCGCACAGCTGGGCGGATTCGTGTTAACCGAACAGCAGGAAGAATTTGACGTAATGGCGGAAGCCGCATATTTAGCCCGCGTATAGCGGCAAAAAACGAATCAAAAAACGACCGCACTTTGCGACCGTTCGGGTTGAAAGTGCGGTTTATTTTGCCAGAGATTTTAAAATGACCGATATTCAAAACCAAATCAATCAGTTACGTAAAACTTTACGACATCATGAATACCAATATCATGTGTTGGATAACCCTGAAATTCCGGACAGTGAATATGATCGCTTATTCCATCAGTTGAAAGCGCTGGAACAGCAACATCCCGAACTTATCACCGCCGATTCGCCGACACAGCGGGTCGGAGCCAAGCCGTCGGCGGGATTTGCCCAGATTACTCATGAATTGCCGATGTTATCGCTGGATAATGCGTTTTCCGATGAGGAAATTTATGCATTTATGAAGCGAATTCAGGATCGCCTGATGAGTTTACCGGATAATCTGGAGTTTTGTTGCGAACCGAAGCTGGACGGTTTAGCCGTCAGTATTTTGTATGAAAACGGCGTGTTGGTGCAGGCGGCAACCCGTGGTGACGGCATGACAGGCGAAGATATTACGCTGAACATTCGGACCGTTCGTAATATTCCGCTGCAGTTGCTGACGGACAATCCGCCCGCTCGTCTTGAAGTGCGGGGCGAAGTGTTTATGCCGCAGGCGGGATTCGACAAACTGAATGAGGAGGCATTGGCAAAAGGCGAGAAAACCTTTGCTAATCCGCGCAATGCGGCGGCGGGCTCGTTGCGTCAGCTCGATCCGAAAATTACCAGTCAACGTCCGTTGGTATTCAATGCGTACAGTATCGGTATTACGCAAGGCGCGGATTTACCGCCGACCCATTATGAACGCCTGCAATGGCTGAAATCCGTCGGCATTCCGGTTAATTCTGAGATTCGTTTGTGCAACGGAACGGAAGAAGTGCTGAAGTTTTATCGTGCTATTCAGGCAAAACGCCCGAATTTGGGTTATGACATTGACGGCACCGTGGTGAAAGTGAATGCAATCTCATTGCAGGAACGCCTCGGTTTTATTTCCAAGGCGCCGCGTTGGGCGATAGCCTATAAATTTCCGGCGCAGGAAGAAATGACGGTGCTGAACGATGTGGAATTTCAGGTCGGGCGTACCGGCGCCATCACGCCGGTAGCGAAACTGGAACCGGTTTTTGTAGCGGGCGTGACGGTCAGTAATGCCACATTACATAACGGCGATGAAATTGCGCGCTTAGATATCGCCATTGGCGATACGGTCGTGATCCGTCGAGCCGGCGATGTGATTCCGCAAATTATCGGCGTAGTACATGATCGCCGTCCGGCAAACGCCAAACCGATCATATTTCCCACCCATTGCCCGGTGTGTCATTCCGCCATTGTGCGTATTGAAGGCGAAGCGGTGGCGCGTTGTACCGGAGGTCTGTTCTGTGATGCACAACGGAAGGAATCGTTGAAGCATTTTGTTTCCCGTCGGGCGATGGACATTGACGGCGTGGGCGCGAAGTTAATCGAACAATTGGTGGATCGAGAATTGATTCATACGCCGGCGGATCTGTTCAAACTGGATTTAACCACTTTAATGCGACTTGATCGCATGGGCGAAAAATCCGCACAAAAAGCGTTGGACAGTCTGGAAAAAGCCAAGAAAACCACCCTTGCCCGCTTTATTTTTGCCCTTGGCATTCGTGAAGTCGGCGAAGCGACGGCATTAAATCTGGCAAATTTCTTCAAAAATCTGACCGCACTTCAGACCGCCGATTTAGAGCGGTTGCAAACGGTGTCCGATGTGGGCGAAGTGGTGGCTAACCGCATTTATGTGTTCTGGCGCGAACAGCATAATATCGATGTGGTGAATGACCTGATTGCACAAGGCGTACATTGGGACGACGTGGAAGAAAAAGAAGCGGATGAAAATCCGTTTAAACAGAAAACCGTAGTGCTAACGGGCACTTTAAGCCGAATGGGGCGTAACGAAGCCAAGGCTTTGCTCCAGCAAATGGGCGCCAAAGTGGCGGGCAGCGTATCCGCTAAAACCCATATTGTGATTGCGGGAGAGTCCGCCGGTTCCAAGTTAACCAAGGCGCAGGAACTGGGCGTGGCGGTGATGAGCGAAGAAGAATTTCTGGCGATAGCGAATAATTTTTCCTGATCGGATTGAAAGCGGATAAAACAAAAGTGCGGTAAAAAAACGTTTAATTTTTTTACCGCACTTTTCGTATGAACGATTAATTGACGATTTGTTCCATTTTTTCACCGGCGCTTTGAATGTCTTTGCCCACGCCTTTGGTGGTTTCGCATGCCGTTAAGGTGAAAAGAAATGCGCCCGCAACGAATAATGAAATCAATTTTTTCATGGTTTATACCCCTTATTTTATGTTAGATTAACGGCGCTATTTTACTCAATATCGCCGGAAGCTAAAAGGATTTTATTTTAATCCTCGGATTGCCGCTTATGCAGTTTTCCCATTTTCTGTTTGAAATGGCGACGACACAAGGATAAATAGCGATCGTTGCCGCCGATTTGAATCTGTTCGCCGTCTTTAACCACTTCGCCGCGTTCGTTGAGTCGCACCACAAAATTTGCCTTACGTCCGCATTCGCAAATGGTTTTAAGCTCTTCCAGCTGATCCGCCCAGGCCAGCAAATATTGGCTGCCTTCGAATAAATTACCTTGGAAATCCGTGCGAATACCGTAACAAAGTACGGGAATATTCAGCTCGTCCACCACGTCGGAAAGTTGATACACCTGTTCTTTGGTTAGAAATTGCGCTTCGTCCAACAACACGCAACTTAGTTTTTCCGCGCGGTGGTGAGCCTCAATTTCCCGGCGGAAATCGGTTTCGGCATTAAACAAATGCGCCTGCGCGCTGATCCCGATGCGGGATGTGATTTTCCCCGCGCCGAAACGATCGTCAATGGCGGCGGTGTAAAGCATGACGTTCATGGCGCGTTCGCGGTAGTTATAGGCGGACTGCAGCAAAGTGGTGGATTTGCCGGCATTCATGGTGGAATAATAAAAATAAAGTTTTGCCATTTTTACGCTATTGATGAACGGACGATATTTCAACTAAGCCAGACGTTGGCGTACGATTTCAAACAGGCAGACGCCGGCGGCGACGGAAACGTTCAACGAAGAGACGCTGCCCGCCATCGGAATGCTGATGAGCTGGTCGCAGCATTCGCGGGTTAGACGGCGCATTCCGTCGCCTTCCGCGCCCATCACTAAGGCCAGCGAACCGGTCAGCCGGGTTTGGTAAAGGGTTTCTGTGGCTTCACCCGCCGTGCCGACCACCCAGACGTTATGAGATTGCTGAATATCGCGCAGCGTTCGCGCCAGATTGGTGACGCGGATTAACGGTAAAACTTCCGCCGCACCGCAAGCCACTTTACGGGCGATTGACGTGAGCTGTGCCGATTTGTCTTTAGGAACAATCACGGCGTCCACTCCCGCCGCATCCGCTGTGCGCAGACAGGCGCCTAAATTGTGAGGATCGGTAACACCGTCCAGCACCAGCAATAACGGATTCGGCTTGCCGTTTAGGATCTTCTCGAGATCGGCTTCATTCAGCTCTTTTGCCGGTTGCACCCGTGCAATAATGCCCTGATGGACTTCGCCCTGCGCCTTGTTATCCATGGTTTGACGGTTTAAAAATTGTACCGAAACGCCCAATTCGTGCAGTTCGTTTAATAACGGCTGAAGTCGTTTGTCATCGCGGCCTTTAAGGGCATAAACCTCGATCACCCGCTCCGGCGTGCGTTCGAGAAAAGATTTTACGGCGTGAATGCCGTAGATATTGTCGGACATGTCATTTCCTTTTTGTTATAGCCTGCCGTCTGCAAGCGAACATATTATTTTTTCTTCGTCTTTGCGCCGGAGGCTTTTTTACCGAAAACCTTGGAATTTTTTCCCGCACTTTTTTCTTTTTTCAGCTTGCCTTTGCTTTTAGGCTCGGAAAGTGCGGTCAATTTTGCCCGAGTTTTTGCGGTTTTGCCCGGACGGCGCGGTTGACGTTCGCTGGAGACTAACGAGAAATCCACCTGACGGTTTTCCAGATTCGCCGCTTCCACCCGCACGCGCACTTTATCGCCCAAACGATACAGCATGCCGCTGTTCTCGCCGATTAAACGCTGTCCGGCGCCGTCATATTGGTAGTAATCGTTGTCCAGCGTGGAAACGTGCACTAAGCCGTCGATGAACAAATCGTCCAGCCGCACGAACAGCCCGAAACTGGTGACGGAAGAAATAATGCCGTCGAATTCTTCGCCGATATGATCCTGCATGTATTCGCATTTCAGCCAGTCGGAGACTTCCCGCGTGGCGTCGTCGGCGCGGCGTTCCGTCATGGAACAATGTTCGCCCAGTTCCGCCATTTCGTCCGCGTTGTAATGATAACCGCCGGTTTCTGTGTTGCGGCGAGTGCCGCCTTTCGCTTTGGCAAGTAAATATTTGATACCGCGGTGCAGGGTTAAATCCGGATAACGACGGATCGGCGAAGTGAAATGGGCGTATTCGTCCAACGCCAATCCGAAGTGCCCGATGTTATCCGGTTCGTACATAGCTTGACTGAGCGAGCGTAACAGCATGGTTTGAATCAGTTCGGCGTCGGGGCGTTCTTTCACTTGATTCAGCAATTGCGCGTAATCGTTGGTGCTCGGCTTGGCGCCGCCGCCTAAAGACAAGCCCAATTCTGCCAAAAAGGCGCGAAAAGCCGTGAGTTTTTCTTCGCTCGGCCCGGCGTGAATCCGGTACAAGGCCGGTTCTTCGTGGCGTTCCATAAAATTTGCCGCCGAAATGTTGGCTAAAATCATACATTCTTCGATGATTTTATGCGCGTCGTTGCGTTCCACCGCTTCAATGCGATCGATTCGTCCCATTTCGTTGAAAATAAATTTGCTTTCGACGGTTTCGAAATCAATGGCACCCCGTTTATGACGGGCGGCGAGCAGCGCTTTGTACATGGCGTGCAACTCTTCGATATGCGGGACTAAGGCGGCATAACGATGGCGTAATTCTTCGTCGCCTTCCAGAATTTTCGCTACTTTGGTGTAGGTTAAGCGGGCGTGGGAATTCATCACCGCTTCGTAGAATTGATAACCTTTCAGCAGACCTTTTTCGTTGATTTGCATTTCGCATACCATACACAAACGATCCACCTGCGGATTAAGGGAACACAAGCCGTTAGATAAAATTTCCGGCAACATCGGCACGACGCGGTTCGGAAAATAAACCGAATTGCCGCGGTTGCGCGCTTCGCCGTCTAACGCCGTGCGTAAGCGTACGTAATAACTGACGTCGGCAATGGCAACCCATAAACGCCAGCCTTTTTTTTCTTTGCGGCAGTAGACGGCGTCGTCGAAATCGCGGGCGTCTTCGCCGTCAATGGTCACTAACGGCAGATCGCATAAATTAATGCGCCCCGCTTTCGCTTCCGGCGGCACTTCTTCGGTAAATTTTTTGATGTATTTTTCTACCGCAGGCGGGAACACATGAGGAATATCATGGTTACGCAGAGCGATTTCCACCTCCATGCCTTTTGCCATGTTATCGCCTAAAATTTCGGTGACAGCGCCTACGGGCTGGCTGAAATTCGCAGTGCGCGGTTTCAATTCCACCACGACCACCTGCCCCATACGCGCGCCTTTGCGATCTTCGTTCGGCACCAGAATATCCCGCGCAATGCGGCTATCGTCCGGCACGACATAACCGATTCCGTCCTCCAGGAAAAAACGACCGACAATTTGTTTTTTGCGATTTTCCAGCACACGTACGATACGCACTTCCTGGCGCCCTTTACGGTCCAGCACGGTGGGTTGAGCAAGCACAAAATCGCCGTGCATCACACGTTGCATTTGAGCGTTGGGAATGAATAAATCTTTTTTATCCGTCCGGCCTTCAACCTGCAGAAAACCGTAACCGTCTCGATGTCCGATCACCGTACCTTTGAGTAAATCCATTTTTTCCGGCAACGCATAACATTTTCGTTTGGTAAATACCAACTGGCCGTCGTTTTCCATGGCGCGTAAACGGCGGCGCACCGCTTCCGTGCGTTCGTCGTCTTTAATGCCGAAAATGGTCAGCAATTCCTCGCGGCTTACGGGGCGGTTTTGTTCGCGGATAATTTGCAGAATAAATTCGCGACTCGGAATCGGATTGTCGTATTTCGCCTGTTCTTTTTGATAATTCGGATCAAGATGAATCGAATCCATAAGTGCGGTCGGTTTTTTTGCCGTTTTTTTGCGTGGCATGAGATTTTCCTCGTTGGAAATGAATGAAGTAAGTTTGACAGCTTGAGCGGGTTAAAGCAAGAAAAATCCCAGCGGATGCCGGGATTGAGAAGGTTACAGCAATTCTACCGGAATTTTCACCACCAGCTTTTTGATGGCGCCGCTTTTTGTGCCGACGTTGCAGCAGGGTTTGTGCGGTTCGTAAGGCAGAAACACCGCAAACATTTTAGGGCGTAAAATCACCGCGCTTTTGCATTCGATGTCTTTGCCCGGCAAAGTCAGTTGATAATCGCTTTCTTCGTTGTAGGGCTCGTAATCCGCCAAATCGGGAACGGTAACGCCGAATTCCATTTTTTCTTCGCCGGAAATCAACACCTGAATATCGAGATATTTGCGGTGAATTTCCGATTTGCGAGCTTCGGCGGGTTCGCTTTCCACTTCCATTACGTTCATGAAAATATTGTCGGTAATATCATGACGGCCGCTTTCCAGCGCGGCTAAATCCAGGGTGTTCAGATAATCGCAGGTTTGCGCAATCACTTGCGGTAAACCGCGTTTGAAATCCGCTCGGGTTAAGTCGCCGAATAACATAAAAAACTCCTCCGTTTTTGACCGCACTTTGCGGCGGTTAGAGGGCGAGTGTAATACGCAAAAGAGGAAAGAACAAGTATTTGCAAATAAAATTACCAATCGCGCTAAAAGGCGAGTATAATATGCCAGTTTTGTTTTCCGTATTAGCGTGCGGCTACTAAAAAGGCGTTCGGATTCGCATTCAAGTGCGGTCGATTTTGAGCGTGTTTTTAATAGTCGCAATTTGGAAGATGAAACGCTTAACTTATTTATTTTAAAAGGAAAAAAGTGTGAATCCGATTGTAAAACAATTTAAATACGGTCAACATACCGTAACGTTGGAAACGGGCGCCATTGCGCGTCAGGCTACTGCCGCAGTAATGGCAAGCATGGACGACACAACGGTCTTTGTTACCGTCGTGGCTAAAAAAGACGTGAAAGAAGGGCAGGATTTCTTCCCGTTAACCGTGAATTACCAGGAACGTACTTATGCGGCGGGTAAAATCCCCGGCGGTTTCTTCAAACGTGAAGGCCGTCCTTCCGAAGGCGAAACCTTAATTGCGCGTTTAATCGATCGTCCGATTCGTCCGTTGTTCCCGGAAGGTTTCCTGAACGAAATTCAAATCGTCGCGACCGTGGTTTCCGTGAATCCGCAAATCACGCCGGATTTAGTGGCGATGATCGGTGCTTCCGCCGCGCTTTCATTATCCGGCGTACCGTTTAACGGTCCTATCGGTGCGGCGCGCGTCGGTTTTATCAACGATCAGTTCGTATTAAACCCGACCATGGCGGAACAAAAACAAAGCCGTTTGGATTTAGTGGTTGCCGGTACGGATAAAGCCGTGTTAATGGTGGAATCCGAAGCGGATATTTTAACCGAAGAACAAATGCTGGCGGCGGTGGTGTTCGGTCATCAACAGCAACAGGTTGTGGTTGAAGCCATTAAAGAGTTCGCGAAAGAAGCGGGTAAACCGCGTTGGGATTGGGTTGCGCCTGAACCGGACACGGCATTAATCAACAAAGTGAAAGAAATTGCCGAAAGCCGTTTGGGTGATGCTTACCGCATCACGGAAAAACAAGTGCGTTACGAACAAATCGACGCCATCAAAGCGGACGTGATTGCGCAAATTACTGCGGAAAACGAAGAAGTAAGCGAAGGAAAAATCGTTGATATTTTCACCGCACTTGAAAGCCAAATCGTGCGCGGACGTATTATTGCCGGCGAACCGCGTATTGACGGTCGTACCGTTGATACCGTGCGCGCTTTGGACATTTGCACCGGCGTGTTACCGCGGACTCACGGTTCCGCCATTTTCACCCGCGGTGAAACTCAGGCTCTGGCTGTGGCAACATTGGGTACCGAACGTGACGCACAAATTATCGATGAATTAACCGGCGAACGTGCGGATCATTTCTTATTCCACTATAACTTCCCTCCGTATTCCGTGGGTGAAACCGGTATGATCGGCTCACCGAAACGTCGTGAAATCGGTCACGGTCGTTTAGCGAAGCGCGGTGTGGCGGCCGTTATGCCAGGTATTACCGAATTCCCGTATGTGGTGCGCGTCGTTTCCGAAATCACCGAATCTAACGGTTCTTCTTCCATGGCTTCCGTATGCGGCGCTTCGCTTGCCTTAATGGATGCCGGCGTGCCGATTAAATCCGCAGTGGCGGGTATCGCTATGGGCTTAGTGAAAGAAGAAGACAAATTCGTCGTACTTTCGGATATCTTAGGTGATGAAGATCACTTAGGCGATATGGACTTTAAAGTGGCGGGGACTCGCACCGGTGTGACCGCATTGCAAATGGATATCAAAATTGAAGGGATTACCCCGGAAATTATGCAAATCGCCTTGAACCAGGCGAAAAGTGCGCGTATGCATATTTTAGGCGTGATGGAACAAGCGATTCCGGCGCCGCGCGCAGAAATTTCCGAATATGCGCCGCGCATTTACACCATGAAAATTGATCCGAAGAAAATCAAAGACGTGATTGGTAAAGGCGGTGCGACAATTCGTGCATTAACCGAAGAAACCGGCACGTCTATCGATATTGACGATGACGGTACGGTGAAAATCGCTGCTGTTGACGGTAACGCAGTAAAAACCGTGATGGCGCGTATTGAAGATATTACCGCCGAAGTGGAAGCGGGAGCGGTTTACCAAGGAAAAGTGACCCGTCTTGCGGATTTCGGCGCTTTCGTGGCTATCCTCGGTAACAAAGAAGGTTTGGTCCATATTTCTCAAATTGCGGAAGAGCGCGTTGAGAAAGTGACCGATTACCTGTCTGTCGGTCAGGAGGTCACCGTGAAAGTGGTGGAAATCGATCGTCAGGGTCGTATCCGTTTAACAATGAAGGATTTAGCGCCAAAAGCGGGAACAGCAGACGCGCAAAACGACTTCGTTGAAGAATAATTTGTAAAATTCGACCGCACTTTGGTAAGTTAAGGCAAAGTGCGGTTGTATTTTCGAATTTTTTATCCTAAGGCATTTCTTAAATGGCACATCTGAAACGGTTTTTAAACATCGGTTTATTTATTCCAGGTTTATTCGTTTTGTTGCTTGCGAGCTGTACAAGCGGCAGCGGAGTTTTCGTGTCTAAAAATAAGATTGTGTTGGCAGAACAATATCCTAACGTGCATTTTGAACAGGAAGTGATGATTGCACGTATCAGCCAAATGCTGATTATAGGACAAATGTCGCAGGATGAACGCGCCGATTTACATTTTGAGCGCGGCGTACTTTACGATAGTTTGGGGCTTTGGGGCATGGCTCGTTACGATTTCACCCAAGCCCTCGCACTGCAACCGAAAATGGCGGCGGTGTACAATTATCTGGGCTTATATTCGTTGTTGGATGAAGATTATGACAGCGCATTGGAAGCGTTCAATGTGGTGTTGGAATTGGATCCCGATTATGAGTACGGCTATTTGAATCGTGGTTTGGATTTTTATTACACAGGGCGTTATAACCTTGCCGAACAGGATTTTCATCGTTTTTATCAAGCGAATAACCAGGATCCTTATCGGGCGTTATGGATTTATTTGAACGAACTGAAATTCAAACCGAACGAAGCCAAACAGAATTTAGTAAAACGGGCGCCAACCCTTTCGACTGAATATTGGGGAACCTTTATCGTCCAATATTATTTGGGCAAGCTTTCCGAGCAGGATTTATTAGACAGAGCAAAAGTCTTTGTTGATCCGCAATCCCCAGAATATGCGGAAATTCTGACGGAAACCTACTTTTATCTAGCAAAACAAAAACTCAATACGGGCAATTTGGACGAAGCGGAAACCTTGTTCAAATTGGCGGTGGCAAATCAGGTGTATAATTTTGTTGAGTATCGTTTTGCGTTGTTTGAGCTGGATAAGCTGAAAAAAGCGGATGCCGGTGAACAAACGGAACCGATGTTGGACCGAAGAAAAACGGCCAATATTATCGCGGATTAAATCCATTCGTTATATTTCGCGATAAAGTGCGGTAGAAAAAAACAAAATTTTTGGCGTTGACGCAATCAACGTGCATGAAGTTATGACGCGATGTTTAATCTCGCGGCGTATCTTTGAAACCTTTTGCGGTGTGTAATCGCAAATTTATACACATGAAAGCCGATTGAGCTTTCCTTACATATAATCTGAGTATTTTAATGACTGAAACTAAAATTACCTTTGGCGACTTAGGTCTGCCTGACTTTATCCTTTCCGCTGTTTCTGAAATGGGGTTTGAATCTCCGTCTCCTATCCAACAAGCTTGTATCCCGCACCTTTTGGAGGGGCGCGACGTGCTGGGAATGGCACAAACCGGCAGCGGTAAAACCGCCGCTTTCTCTTTACCTTTACTGGCGCAAATCGATAGTAACGAAAAATATCCTCAAATGCTGGTGATGGCACCGACGCGGGAACTTGCCATTCAAGTGGCGGAAGCCTGCGAACAATTCAGCAAAAATGCGAAAGGCATTCATATTGTCACCCTTTACGGCGGACAACGTTATGACATCCAACTTCGTGCTTTACGCCAGGGCGCACAAGTGGTAGTGGGAACGCCGGGGCGTATTCTGGACCATATCAAGCGCGGTACGCTGGATCTTTCCGCCTTGAAATTCATTGTGTTGGATGAAGCGGACGAAATGCTACGTATGGGTTTTATCGATGATGTGGAAACCGTGATGGCGGAATTGCCGGCACAACATCAAACGGCGCTGTTCTCCGCTACTATGCCGGAACCGATTCGCCGTATCACCAAACGTTTTATGACCAATCCGCAGGAAGTGCGAATTCAGTCAACCCAACGTACCAATCCGGATATCGCTCAAAGTTGCTGGTATGTGCGCGGTTATCGTAAAAATGACGCCTTATTGCGTTTCCTTGAAGTGGAAGATTTTGATGCCGCTATTATTTTTACCCGTACTAAAACGGGAACATTGGATGTAACGGAATTATTGGACAAACACGGTTTTCGTGCCGCCGCATTAAACGGCGATATGACTCAGCAAGCGCGCGAACAAACGCTTGACCGTTTACGCAACGGCAGCCTGGATATTTTGGTTGCGACGGATGTCGCCGCCCGCGGTTTGGATGTGGAACGCATTAGCCTGGTGGTGAACTACGATATTCCGCTGGATGCCGAATCTTATGTGCACCGTATCGGACGTACCGGCCGTGCAGGTCGTTCGGGCAGCGCCATTTTGTTTGTGGAACCGCGCGAGCGTCGTTTGTTAGGCAACATCGAACGTTTAATGAAAAAGCCGATCGACGAAGTGGAATTACCGAATCACGAACGTTTGCAGGCTTGTCGTCGTGCTAAATTTGTGGCGAAAATCACTAAACAGCTTGAACATCATGATCTGGAAAAATATCGCAGTCTGTTGGAAGATTTGTTTACTGCGGATCAGGATCAGGAAGATATCGCCGCCGCGATGTTAATGCTGCTGCAAGGCAAACAAAAACTGATTCTGCCGCCGGATGCACCGATGCCGAAACGCAGCGAACGTCGCGAGCGCTCTCAACGTTCCGAACGTTCGGATGAGCGACGCGGTTACGGCGCGCCGAAAGCCATGGATTTATACCGCATCGAAGTCGGTCGTTCCGACGGCGTGGAAGTGCGTCATATCGTCGGTGCGATTGCCAATGAAGGCGATATTAACAGCCGCCATATCGGCCACATCAAATTATTTGACGACTATTCGACAATCGAGTTACCGCAAGGCATGCCGAAAGAATTACTGCGTCATTTCGAAAAAACGCGGGTGCTGAATAAACAAATGCAGATGTCTTTTGTTCGCGCGGTACAAAGCGAAGAGCGTGCGGAACGTTTCGAACATCGTGACGGCAGAAGCGGCGGCAATGATCGTTTTGATGATCGCGGCGAACGTCGTTTTAATGAACGCGGTTTTAAAGGTGACCGTAAAAAATTCAGTGAAAAATTTGACCGCACTTTTAAAGAAAGCGGCCGCAAAGAATTTCGCGGAAAGAGCTTTAAAGGCAGTCGTCACAGTTAAGCGCAAGACATAAAAGAAAAAAGGAGCGTTCGCTCCTTTCTATGCCGTTACTGACAAAACCACCTTTCAGAAGGTGGTTTTTTTATAATTAACGACGTAGTTCCGATTCGTTTTCCTGCAAACGAATTTTGCCGTAAGTTTCGGTTAAATCCGGGCTGAAATTGATTTTTTTCAGTTCGGGCACAACGCTGGATTTCACCAGCATACGCAACGGCTGGAACTGCATGTTACACATATAAAGCTGTTGATGAGGCAACATGTGTTGTACAAATCGCGTTAAGGCGTGAATTCCCCCGGTATCCAACACGTTTACCGCTTCGCATTGCAGCACGATATGTTTGATTTCATGATCCGTATGCACGGTTTTATCATGCAGTTCTGCGAACAAATTATCCGCTGCAGCGAAGAATAACGGACCGCTGATTCGGTAAACCAGCACATCGGTTAGATCGTCGGGATGCGACATTTCGATAGATTTGGTCATTTCGGCAATAGTCCGGATGAAAAGCAAACTTGCCAGCAGAACGCCCACGGAAATAGCGATAACCATGTCGAAAATCACAGTCAGCAGGATACAGATCACTAGCACGGCAATTTCGTTTTTACCGGAACGACGTACCAACGAAATGATATTGTGAATATCCGCCATGTTCCATGCGACCATCAACAGTAACGCCGCCATCGAGGCTAATGGCAGATAAGATAAGGCTTTGGCGAAGATGAGCAAGGATAAAAGCACTAAAATACCGTGAACGATACTGGCGATAGGCGAAACTGCGCCGGCTTTAACGTTTGCCGCCGAACGGGCAATCGCCGCCGTTGCCGTAATTCCGCCTAAAAACGGCGATACGATGTTACCAATTCCCTGTGCCAGCAATTCGTTATTGGAATGGTGTTTGGTGTCCGTCATGTTATCCAGCACAACCGCGCATAATAAGGATTCGATGGCACCGAGAACCGCCATGGAAAACGCCGCCGGTAGCAATGCCTGTAAAGCGGCGAAATCCCAATTAATCACTTCGCCTTGCGCATTGGGAATGTTCCACGGCAACATGAATTGCGGTAATACGTTCGGAATGCCGTTACCCACGGTGCCGTCCGATAACGTGTAAGTAAAAGCGGAGCCGATGGTGGCGACGTTCATACCGTAATAACTTAAAATTAACGCTAAAATCGTGCCCACGATTACCGCCGGCAAATGTCCCGGAATCGGCAAACGCAAACGACGCCATTGAGTTAACACGAAAAGCGTGACGATCCCTACGGCGGTATCCGACCAACTGATTGTCGGCAGTGCGGTGAAAATGGTTTGCACTTTGTCAATGTAATGAGAAGGCATCGACGGAATGGTCAAACCGAGAAAATCTTTAATCTGCAACGTGGCGATGGTGATCCCAATTCCGCAGGTGAAGCCCAGGGTGACGGGTAACGGAATATATTCGATTAAGCGCCCCAAGCGAAATAGCGCCATAATAATCAAAATGAGGCCGGAAAGCAGAGTTGCCATCAATAAACCGCCTAAACCGAATTGTTGGGTGATCGGATATAAAATCACCACAAATGCGGCGGTCGGTCCCGAAATGTTGAAACGGGATCCGCCGGTGACGGCGATCAAAATACCCGCGACAATGGCGGTATATAACCCGTGTTGCGGCGGCACGCCGCTGGCGATGGCCAACGCCATAGAAAGCGGAATGGCAATCACGCCGACGGTGAGACCCGCAATGACGTCTCTAATCAAATGTTGTTTGGTGTAACCCGCGCGAAAGCTGTCTTTTAACGCGCTAAAAGGTTTCACGGCCAGAAAAGCGTTTTTGGTTAAAAACCATTTATTTAGCATAGTGATTCCTGAAGGAGAAAAAAGTGCGGTTATTTTACTCTCAATTTTTTAAAAAATGCATGGGTTAGCGCAATAAATTTTAAAAAAGACTGGACGGAAAGCCGATAAATTCTTATAATCTCGCCCGCTTTGTTGCTGTTAAGTATTTTACTTAATGCAAAACGGCGATAAAGCGACAATAAACAGAATGAATTCTGTGTTCAAGATGGTGAGATGTCCGAGTGGTTGAAGGAGCACGCCTGGAAAGCGTGTATACGGGAAACTGTATCGGGGGTTCGAATCCCCCTCTCACCGCCATCCGATATTAATTCTATTCATCTTTATTCCGAAATTCTTTCATTTGTTTCCGCTTGAAATCTTCTTTATATTCACTATTATTCCGGTTTCATTTTAAACGAAGCAACTGAGATTCTTGGGTTCCCTCACCCCAGGTTTTAACAAAAAGGATTTGTCATGACACATAATGCTATCATTGTTACTCGTCAGCAAAAGCGTAATGCATTGATTCTGCTGGCTTTATTTCATATTTTTATTATTGCGGCAAGCAACTATCTGGTGCAGATTCCGTTTGAAATCTGTTTACCGTTGACGGCGTTGGGCGCGGCTGAGGATTTCAGCTTTCACAGCACCTGGGGAACCTTAACGTTTCCGTTTATCTTTCTGGCGACGGATTTAACCGTGCGGGTGTTCGGCGCCGCATTGGCGCGACGCATTATCTTTGCGGTGATGTTTCCCGCCCTGGCGGTCAGTTACGGCGTTTCCACCTTGTTTTCGGACAGCCAGTATCAAGGGCTGCAGGCGTTATCGACGTTCAACGGTTTTGTATTCCGCATCGCCGTCGCCAGTTTCAGCGCCTATGTGTTCGGGCAGTTACTGGACGTATTGGTATTTAATCGCCTACGCCGGCTTAAAACCTGGTGGATTGCGCCCGGCAGCTCGATGATTTTCGGTTCTATGGCGGATACCTTTATATTTTTTGCCGTGGCGTTTTATGCCAGTACCGATCCGTTTATGGCGGAACATTGGATGGAATTGGGTTTTGTGGATTATTTATTTAAATTATTTGTGGGCGTTATGCTGTTTGTACCGGCTTACGGCGTGGTGCTGAATTTTATTTTGCGCAGGATTTTGTAGCGGATTCAATCGAGTCGGTTTATTGCGTAAGTGCGGTCAAAAAATGTTGAGTTTTTTGACCGCACTTTTAACTCTAATCACAATCAAGGAACCAAGATGAATTTAAGAGAGAAAATTGACGACAGCCCGATGTCCGGTTATCAGTGGATGATTGTAATCATGGCGGCGATTATGAATTTGCTTGACGGCTTCGATGTGCTGGCGCTGGCGTTTACGGCGACCAATATTCGCAACGAATTCGGTTTAAGCGGCGAACAGCTCGGATATTTGCTGAGTGCGGGCTTATTCGGCATGACCGCGGGCTCGTTGTTTTTGGCGCCGGTGGCGGATAAAATCGGACGCCGTCCGTTGTTGCTGATTGCCGTTGCGTTGTCCGCCGTGGGTATGTTGGGATCGGCGTTTATTCAGTCTCATCATGCCTTATCATTCTGGCGCGTGGTCACGGGTTTGGGCGTTGGCGGGATTTTAGTGGGCACAAATGTATTGACCAGTGAATATTCTTCCCGTAAATGGCGCAGTTTCGCCATCAGCGTGTACGCCGCCGGTTTTGGCGTCGGCGCGGTGTTGGGCGGCATGTTCGCCGTGACATTGCAGGCGGAATACGGCTGGCGTTCGGTTTATTTGGCCGGATTTGCGCTCACGGCGTTGTGTCTGGCGGCATTAATGGTTTGGTTGCCGGAATCCATCGATTTCCTGATGTCGAAGCAA
Organism: Exercitatus varius; assembly: GCF_029577735.1. NCBI lineage: Bacteria > Pseudomonadati > Pseudomonadota > Gammaproteobacteria > Pasteurellales > Pasteurellaceae > Exercitatus > Exercitatus varius. Next base: position 64,112 of record NZ_JARQTO010000002.1, read on the forward strand.
CCGCCGAATGCCAGGGTTCGGTTAAATAACATTGCGAAGAAAATCGGCTTGGCGGGTGAATGGTCATTGCCTGAAAAATCCGTTGCGCCGGTGCACAAATTGCCGATAAGCCAACTATTCAACGGGCGATATCGCCGTTCTACCGGGTTAATTTGGCTAGCGTTTTTTGCCGTTATGTTCAGTTTTTATTTTGTCAGCTCATGGACGCCGGCCTTGCTGAAAGAAGCGGGGATGACTACAGAACAAAGCGTTAGCGTAGGCATGATGATTTCTTTGGGCGGAACCTGCGGTTCTTTATTTTACGGCTTGCTCGCCAGTCGTTGGTCGGCGCGTAAGGTGTTGATTTTGTTTACTTTGTTATCCGCCTTGTTGGTTGTCGTTTTTATTCTGTCCGCTTCCGTTTTATGGTTGGCCATGCTGTTCGGCGTGTTGCTGGGCGCGTTGATGAACGGTTGTATCAGCGGGCTTTACACCCTTAATCCGAGCATTTATGCCGCAGACATTCGCAGCACGGGCGTGGGTTGGGCAATCGGCGTCGGGCGAATCGGTGCCATTCTGGCGCCGATTACCGCCGGCGCGCTACTGGATGGCGGTTGGGAAAAGCAAAGCCTATACGAAGCCGTTGCCTTGGTGTTGTTAGTTTCAACGATAGCGTTGGCGTTATTGAAGACTCGCACGGTCGTGAAATCGGTTTCGTAAAAAAACTTGTCATTTTTTATGCGTAATCGCCAGTGCGATTACTTATGGCTTCGCCACCGTTGGCAAAGCCAACGTTCAAAAAGCGTTGCTTTTTGTGACCGCACTTTTCTGTCGCAAAGGCGGCGTTCAAGCGAGTAAGAGGCGGTTTTATTCGCTTATGTTGACGTTTTTCCGTTAAATGTCGTCCGCGGACTTTTGCATGGCGGAACGGTAAATCGCCAGCTTTTGCGCTAAAAACGCTTGATGTTCCGCTAATTCTTGCTGCTTTCGGATGAGATTTTCGCGATGGGCGAGCAGAATTTCATAACGTTGGGGAATGGTGGCGTCGCCCATGTGGCGCAATCGGGCGTATTCTTTAATTTGCGCCAGAGGCACGCCCATTTCCTTCAGGCGAAGAATAAATCCCACCCATTCCGCATCGCGGTTGCCGTAACAACGATAGCCGTTTGAATCCCGTTCGGGCATTAACAGCCCTTCTTTTTCGTAATAACGTAAGGTGTCGCTGGACAGCCCGGTTTTCGCCGAAAATGCTTTAATTTGCATAAAAAAATCCTTGCCTTGGAGTGAGGTCCATAGTTTACCCTGCTTGGGTCATTTCATAAACAAGTAAGGAGAAAATTATGCTAAATGATCAAAAGTTAATGAAGCGCGGATTAGCGAAATTACAGGAAATCGACGGCGGACAAGGCGACCAGGTCATGCAGGCGTTGGCGGATATTGCGCCGGATCTGGGGAAATATATTATTACCTTTGGTTTCGGTGAAATTTATAACCGTCCGCAACTGGATTCATCACAGCGGGAATTGATTACTTTAGCCGTGTTAACGGCGCAGGGCGGTTGTGAAAAGCAATTACAGGTGCATATTCATGCGGCGCTGAACGTAGGTATCAAGGAAGAGCAGATTATTGAAACGTTCATTCATTGCGTGCCTTATTTAGGTTTTCCGAAAGCGTTAAATGCGGTATTTACGGCGAAAACGGTGTTTGCTGAAAAGCGGGGAGAAAAATAAAGCGAAAGGAAAAAAGGTTGTGGAAAGCGCGGCGGCTTTCCACAAGATGTTGAAAAAATTACTTCATTTTTTCGTTGGTTAACGGTTTGCCTTTAAATTCACCGGTTAACGAATTCAGGAAGGAAACGAGATCGTCGAGTTCCGCATCCGAGAAATCTTTATTGCTTTGATAATGTCCCATAATGCGAACCGCTTCTTTCAGGTCTTTTGCCGTCGCGTCATGCAGATAAGGCGCGGTTAAGGCCACGTTGCGCAGCGTCGGCACTTTGAAGCGGTGCATGTCGTAAGGATCCTGAGTTTCGGCGAAACGTCCTTTGTCCGCATCGGTCAATTCGGTGCCGCGGGCTTTGAAATAATCGTCGTAAACGCCCATATATTCAAAGGATTGTCCGCCCATTGCGGTGCCGGTGTGGCAGGTGTCGCATTTTGCATTTTTGAATAATTCGTAACCGCGTTTTTGTTGATCGTTTAAGGCGTTTTGTTCGCCTTTTAAGTAACGGTCGAAAGCGCTGTTCGGGGTAATCAGTGTTTTTTCAAATTCGCCGATAGCTTCCGTCACGGTCGCTTGGGTCAGTTCCGGGAATACCGATAAAAATTCTTTTTTGAACGCTTCATCTTGATCCAAACGGGCAATAATCTCATCCCAGTTTTTAGAACCCATTTCCACCGGATTAGTCGGCGGACCGCCGGCTTGATCCGCTAAGGTTTTCGCGCGACCGTCCCAGAACTGCCATTTATGAAACGCCGCATTGAAAACCGTCGGGGCGTTAATTCCGCCTTTTTTACCTTCGATTCCTTCGGAAACCGGTAAATTATCCACGCCGGCACGTTCTAATTGGTGACAGGTATGACATTGAATCGAACCGTCGCCGGATAAACGTCCGTCGAAATACAATTTTTCACCCAACGCCACTTTGCGCGAATCCGTCGGAATGGCGTCCGGAATAGGTTGTATCAAACGGCTCGCATCCGTTCCGCTCGTGTTCTGAGGCAGAAAATGCGCTTCACGTTGTTGTTTAATCCAATCCAGCACCACTTGTTTTTCATCTTCGTCAGGACGATTCCCCCAGTGAACGTGCAGGAATTTCACTTCCGGCATTTCATCGTTGCGCAGCACTTGTTCCAGCTTGGCTAAATCCGCTTCGGACAATTTGCTTGGATCATTCATGCCTTCGAACATCCGATCCAAACGAAAACTGCGCAAGCCTTTACTGATATCTTCCGCCATTAACTGTTTGGCGACCGGAAAATCGGCGTAGCCCGGCAGTTCCGCGCTCGGCGCGTGGCAATATTGACAGCCGTTGTCAAACATCACTTTGGCGACAGGTTTAAACTGCGCCGGCACGTTCGTTGCGGCATACAACTTTTCCGATTGCGATTTATCGAAAAAGTGCGCATAACCGACCATCGAAAAATATCCCGCTGCGGCAATGCCCACCGCGGATAATAAGTATTTTTTCATAGCGTCACTCCGATGTCATAAAAACCGTATGAATTATCCTATAAATCGTAGGGTTTTTGTTAATTTAAAAATCTATTGAATTGATAAGGGAAAACGATAAACGAAACGAATGGCAAAGGGAAAAGTGCGGTCACAAAAAGCAACGCTTTTTGAACGTTGGCTTTGCCAACGGTGGCGAAGCCATAAGTAATCGCACTGGCGATTACGCATAAAAAACGTTAAATTTTTTGACCGCACTTAATCAAGATTTAATCGGCAATCCGCACTAATTCGCGAATCAGCGCGGTGGCGTAGCTGCCGGCAGGCAGGAAAAACCGCAGCCGCAATCCCGTCGGTTCGAATTGCCAGCTGAAATTTTGCGGTTGCATTAACAGCGGACGGCGCGCCGGTTTCAGCCCTTCCCGTTTCATTAACGCCTGCAACGCCTGATGTTGCGCTACCACCTGATTTTCCAGCGCGTCGGCGGGTTGCGGTCTATCGCCAATAAGCGGTGCGGTGAGCAAAATATCGTGATTTTCCAGCCGCGTCTGCAACGCATTTAAATTTTCCTTTTCATCCGCCTGAAACCAGCTGTTGGAACCGGCGAGCTGCAGAATGTCGTTCGGCATTATCTGAGTGGCGAGCCCCATTTGCAGGCGGTTGGAGACCACCAGATTAAACACTTCGCTGCGTGCCGCGGAAAGATAAAAACCGCGTTTTTGACGATCTTTCACCTGTATTTCGCCGTTGGCCCAGCGCATGGCTTCGGTTAAATTGTGTCCGTCCCGGCCAAATCGCTGTTCGGTGAAATAATTGGGAAAACCCAGTTGTTTCACCAGATTCAAACGACGGTTAAGTTCATCCGTGGCGACGGCATCGCGCAACAAAATATCGAAATGATTTCCCTGCAAACTGCCGATACGAATTTTACGATTGTGCCGCGTAACCTCCAGTATTTCGACGCCTTCAATGCGGCATTGGTCGAAATCCGGCGTGGGTTTGCCGGGCATTTGCAGGCCGAACCATTGTTCGGTGACGGCGTGGCGATCTTTCAAACCGGCGTAACTCATATGGCGGACGGAAATGTTGCAGAATTTGGCTAATTGTTCGCCTGCCCAGATTGTGTTGGCGTCGGTTTTGCGGATTTTTACCGCCACGAATTCACCGTCGCCGGACAATGGATAACCCAGTTCTTCCCGTACGATAAAGTCGGCGGGTTGTTGTTTTAAATGAGCGCGCTGTTCCGGCGCGGTTTGTAAATAGGCTAAATCTAACATTTTACGGTTCTGTTTTATCAATTGGTTTTTGGGAAAAATTATAACGAAATTGACCGCACTTTGAAGATAAATTTGCGCTAAATCTTGCCTCTGTCGATTGAGTTTAACGCCCTTTTGATGTAAACTACGCTCCCGTCTTGATACATCATATCAACTCTTTTTTACCCCCAACATTTTAGGTTCTTATATGGCTACCAATTATATTTTTGTCACAGGCGGTGTGGTTTCATCATTAGGTAAAGGCATTGCGGCGGCGTCTTTGGCGGCGTTGCTTGAAGCGCGCGGTTTGAACGTCACCATTATGAAACTTGACCCGTACATCAACGTCGATCCGGGCACCATGAGCCCGACTCAGCACGGCGAAGTGTTTGTCACGCAAGACGGCGCGGAAACCGATTTGGATTTGGGTCATTATGAGCGTTTTATCCGAACTAAAATGACCAAACGCAACAATTTCACCACCGGCAAAATTTATTCCGAAGTGTTGCGCAAAGAGCGTCGCGGCGATTATTTGGGCGCCACCATTCAAGTGATCCCTCACATTACCAACGAAATCAAAGCGCGCGTGATTGACGGCGCGGCGGGTCATGATGTGGCGATTATTGAAGTGGGCGGAACGGTTGGCGACATCGAATCTTTGCCGTTCCTTGAAGCGTTGCGTCAGTTGGCGGTTCAAGTGGGACGCGAACGCACGATTTTCATGCACTTAACCTTAGTGCCGTATATTCCGACGGCAGGTGAAGTAAAAACCAAGCCGACTCAGCATTCCGTCAAAGAATTGTTGTCTATCGGTATTCAGCCTGACGTGTTGGTTTGTCGTTCGGATCGTATGATTCCGGCAAATGAACGCTCAAAAATCGCGTTGTTCTGTAACGTGCCGGAAAAAGCGGTGATTTCTTTAAAAGACGTGGAATCCATTTATCAGATTCCGGCGTTATTGCAATCTCAGGGTTTGGATGAATTCGTGTGCAACCGTTTCCGTTTGGAAGCCAAACCGGCGGATTTATCGGAATGGGAACAGGTGCTTTATCGCCAGGCTAATCCGACGGGCGAAGTAACAATCGGCATGGTAGGGAAATATGTGGAATTGCCGGACGCCTACAAATCCGTCAATGAAGCGTTAAAACATGCGGGATTAACCAACCGTTTAACCGTTCATATCAAATACATTGATTCGCAGGATGTGGAAACCAAAGGTACGGATATTCTGAAAGGGTTGGACGGAATTTTAGTGCCGGGCGGCTTCGGTTATCGCGGTGTGGAAGGCAAAATTTTAACCGCGCAGTATGCCCGTGAAAATAACGTTCCTTATCTTGGTATTTGTTTGGGGATGCAAACCGCATTAATCGAATATGCGCGTAACGTTGCCGGCATGAAAGACGCTAATTCCTCGGAATTCGTGAAAGATTGCCCGTATCCGGTGATCGGCTTGATTACCGAATGGCAGGATGCGGACGGCAATGTGGAACAACGTTCCGAAAGCTCGGATTTAGGCGGTACCATGCGTTTGGGCGCGCAAAAATGTCATTTGGTCGAAGGTTCGAAAGCCCGTGAATTATACGGCAAAGAAACCATTGAGGAACGCCACCGCCACCGTTATGAAGTGAACAATAAACTGTTACCGCAGATTGAAGCGGCGGGGCTAAGCATAACAGGCCTAAGTGCGGACAGAAAATTGGTAGAAATTATCGAAGTTCCGAATCACCCGTGGTTTGTGGCTTGCCAGTTCCATCCGGAATTTACCTCCACGCCGCGCGACGGTCATCCGTTGTTCGCCGGATTCGTGAAAGCGGCGAAGGAAAATCAGAAAAAGTAGTGGTTTGATCAAAAGATCATAAAGTTTTGCAAGACAAAACGACGAAATACAGATACTATACTTGAGTTATATACCCATTTTAGATTAACTAAGAGGAAAACAAAAATGGCAAAAATCGTTAAAGTTATCGGCCGTGAAATTATTGACTCACGTGGTAATCCGACTGTTGAAGCTGAAGTTCACTTAGAAGGTGGCTTTGTAGGTTTAGCGGCGGCTCCGTCAGGCGCATCTACCGGTTCCCGTGAAGCGTTGGAATTGCGTGACGGCGACAAATCCCGCTTTTTAGGCAAAGGCGTATTAAAAGCCGTTTCAGCGGTAAACAACGAAATTGCTCAAGCGGTAGTCGGTAAAGACGCATCCAATCAAGCCGAAATCGACCAAATCATGATTGATTTGGACGGTACCGACAACAAATCTAAATTCGGTGCGAACGCAATTTTGGCAGTTTCTTTAGCTACTGCAAAAGCAGCAGCAGCGTCAAAAGGTTTGCCACTGTATGCTTATATTGCAGAATTAAACGGTACGCCGGGTCAATATTCCATGCCGTTACCGATGATGAACATCATCAACGGCGGTGAACACGCAGACAACAACGTTGACATTCAAGAGTTCATGATCCAGCCGGTGGGCGCAAAAACTTTACGTGAAGCCGTACGTATCGGTTCCGAAGTCTTCCACAACCTGGCTAAAGTATTAAAAGCGAAAGGCTACAACACGGCCGTGGGTGACGAAGGCGGCTTCGCGCCTAACCTGGGCTCAAACGCGGAAGCGTTGGCTTGCATCAAAGAAGCCGTTGAGAAAGCGGGTTATGTGTTAGGTAAAGACGTCACTTTAGCGATGGACTGCGCATCTTCCGAATTCTATAACAAAGAAACCGGTAAATACGAAATGAAAGGCGAAGGCCGTTCGTTCACGTCTCAGGAGTTTACGCATTATTTGGAAGAATTATGCAAACAATATCCGATCGTATCTATCGAAGACGGTCAGGACGAATCCGACTGGGAAGGTTTTGCATACCAAACTAAAGTTTTAGGCGGCAAAATTCAATTGGTGGGCGACGACTTATTCGTTACCAACACCAAAATCCTGAAAGAAGGTATCGAAAAAGGTATCGCGAACTCAATCTTGATCAAATTCAACCAAATCGGTTCGTTAACCGAAACGTTGGCGGCAATCAAAATGGCTAAAGACGCAGGTTACACCGCGGTGATTTCACACCGTTCCGGTGAAACCGAAGACGCGACTATCGCCGATTTAGCGGTGGGTACGGCAGCCGGTCAAATCAAAACCGGTTCGATGAGCCGTTCGGATCGTGTTGCGAAATACAACCAATTAATCCGTATCGAAGAAGCGTTAGGCGACAAAGCACCGTTCTTAGGCTTGAAAGCGGTGAAAGGTCAGGCTTAATCGCCGATTGAGTTGAAAAAACTCGTCAAAAATCGCCCGCACTTTCAAAGTGCGGGCGATTTTTCGTTTGTTTTTTGTCGTTAAACTCAGGGTTGGGTAGCGGCTAAAATCGGGTATCGATTATTCATTTCTTCCGCCCAGGCCACTAATTTCGGGAAATGCGCGGTCAGATCGTAACCGGTTTTATCGGCGCGGAAATTCCACCAATCGATCAAACAAACGGCGGTGATCGTTCCTATATTTAACTCGTAGCCGAACGGCGCAAGCGCTTGTTCAAGCTGAGTAAAACTTCGTATGTTGCGTTCCGTTAATTGATGATGACGTTCCGTCCACCATTCGTTTTCCGGACGAAGCATTTTTTCCGCGACCATCGGCATGGTATTTTCCATGATGCCGTCAACCAGGTTATGTAACGCCAACACCGCCCAACGGGGTTTACCGCTTTCCGGAATTAATTTCGGACGGTCGCCTTTTTGATCGAGATATTCGCAGATAAGCAGGCTGCCGAAAAGCCAGTTTCCGCAATTACGCTGCAAAGCCGGTATGCGTCCCAGCGGGTTGACTTGGTTATGGGGCGAGTTGGGATCAAAGGATGAAGTAATGCGTAATAATTCCGTTTTGTCTTCAAGCTGCTGATGTTTTAGCGTCACTAAGACTTTACGCGCGAACGGGCTTGTTGTGGAATACCAAAGTTTCATATTAACTTCCTTCTGTGACAAATGAATTCAATATAAATACTATCATACAAAATATCGGCTTTCTTCTATGTTACAATATCGGCGAATGATTTTGGTCAAACGTAGGTTTCAGATGAAAGATGTTTTATTAACCGAGCCCTGGCTGGCTTGGGCGATTGAAATTCAAAGCATTGCCCAAAACGGATTGGCGTACGGTAAAAATGTTTATGATATTGAACGTTATGAGCGGTTGCGGACGCTGGCGGCGGAAATGTTAAGTTATAAAACGGCTCTGCCCGTCGAAAAAGTCCAAAATTTATTTTGCAACGAGCAGGGTTATCAAACGCCGAAAATCGATTCCCGCGCGGCGATTTTTAAAGACGACAAGATTCTGTTGGTGCAGGAAAATTCGGGTTTGTGGTCATTGCCCGGCGGTTGGATTGATGTCACCGAAACCATTCGCAGCAACACGATAAAAGAAGTGCGCGAAGAAGCGGGATTAGCGGTCAATCCGCAATTTATCATCGCGATTCACGAACAGCATAAACGAAATTATCCGGCGTTTGCCCATCGGGTGTTGAAAACCTTTGTGATGTGCGAATTGCTCGGCGGCGAATTTCAGCCTAACAGTGAAACCTTGCAGTCCGCTTATTTCGGCATCGACGAGATTCCCGAAATGGACGGCGAGAAAAATACCGCAGAACAAGTGAAACTGTGTTTTGAAGCGCACCGCAGCGCCCAATGGACAACGCAATTTGATTAAGGAAAACAGATGTTACATTTAGTATTGGAAGATAAACATTTAATCGGCCGGGCAAAACGCTTCGGCGCGCATTCCGTTAAACATGATCATTTGGTGGTGATGTTCGAAGACGACGGCGAAACCGGCTATTTTTACGCCTTAAATACCGAAGAGCCGCAACCGGTGGTAGACAGCCTGTTTGTGTACGGCTGTCATGATATTGAAGGCAAACACGAACCGCGCACCTTCCAGATTTGCTGGACGGAAGACGGCATGCAGGCGTTCCTGCTGGTGAACGGTTATCCGCACGCCTCCTTTGATTTCGCCCGTTTAGTGGGATTCAATCACAGCAAATATCCGGAGCCGGATTTGGGTAGTATGTGGTCACGAGATGAAATCAATGATGATTTAGTAAAAAAATGGCTAAATGAATGAAGAAAATAAAGCCCTAACGCAATAGGTTAGGGCCGATTTTTCTACTTAAAAGGCAATCTTATATACGTCTAGAATTTCTTCTGCCGTGCAATCTCTAGGGTTTCCACCAGTGCATACATCATTAAAAGCATCCACAGATAACGCTGGAAGATCCGCTTCTTGAACGCCAATGGCAGACAGTTTTTCTGGAATACCCACATCTTTAGCTAGTTGTTTAACAGCGTTGACTGCAGCATTACAATACGCTTCAGGCGTCATTTGATCAACACCCTGAACGCCCATGGCTCGTGCGATTTCACGATATTTTTCACCAGTAAAATCTTTATTAAAATCCATCACATAAGGTAATAAAACTGCATTCGCAATGCCATGTGGCGTATCGTAATACGCTGAAAGCGGATGCGCCATACTATGCACAACACCAAGCCCAACATTAGAGAAACCCATACCTGCAACATATTGTCCCAATGCCATACCTGCACGTCCTTCCGGCGTATTTTCTACGGCTCCACGTAGGCTACGAGAAATCATTTCAATCGCTTTCAAATGTAATGCATCCGTTAATTCCCAAGCGGCTTTTGTAATATAGCCTTCGATAGCATGGGTTAAAGCATCCATACCGGTTGCCGCCGTCAGTCCTTTTGGCATCGACGACATCATATCCGGATCAACAACGGCCACAACAGGAATATCATTCACATCCACGCAAACAAATTTACGTTTTTTTGCTTCATCGGTAATCACATAATTAATGGTCACTTCTGCCGCTGTGCCTGCTGTTGTAGTCACCGCAATAATTGGCACACATTTATTTTTGGTCGGCGCCACACCTTCAAGAGAAAGTACATCGGCAAATTCAGGATTATTAATAATAATACCAATGGCTTTCGCACTATCAATCGGTGAACCACCACCAATGGCAATTAAATAATCTGCGCCAGCCTGTTTAAAGGTTTCTACGCCTTTTTTAATAATATCTACACTTGGGTTGGCTTTCACTTCATCAAAAAGCACATAATCCAAGTTCGCTTGCTCTAAAAGTGCGGTAACTTTTTCTGCAACTTTAAACTTCACTAAATCTTTATCTGTTACTACTAGTGCTTTTTTAAAACCACGACGTTGCGCTTCGACAACTACATTTTGTACGGCTCCAGAACCATGGTAACTGGTTTCATTAAGAATCATTCGATTTGCCATAATATATTCTCCTTACTTCATATAATGAACAAATAAAAAGTGCTGCCAAAACGACCGCACTTTTAAGATAATTATTTCAACACTTTCCAGCATCTGAATCCATAGATAGCGATAACAACGAAACAGATGAGCGGAAGAACAAATGAGAAGTTCACTGCTGGCATTCCTGCCACAACACCTTGGTCAATAATCATACCCTGTAATGGAGGCATTAATGCGCCCCCCACAATCGCCATAACCAAACCTGCCGCACCTAAAGCAGATTCTTCTTGCTGTCCATCCAATGCAATACCATAAATAGTTGGGAACATCAGTGACATGAATACGGATGTTAAAACTAAACAGTAAAGTCCCACGATACCATCAATGAAAATAACGCCCAAGATACTGAAGAAACCACCAATAGCAAACAAGAATAACATCACTTCTGCTTTCAAAAATTTCATCACGGCTGTACTAATAAAACGGCTGCAGATAAATAGCGCCATCGCAACAATATTCCAGTTTTGCGCTTCTGCTTTTGTAAGGCCAATACGTTCAGCATATTGAATAATAAACGTCCAACACATAATTTGCACGCCAACATAAAATACTTGCGCAATTACGCCTTCACGGTATTTCACATTAACAATTAAGCGTTTAAACGCATCTTTAGGTGAAATATGTGCAGATTCATCTGCCTTCGTCGTTGGCATTTTATAAAGTGCAATAATGATAAACACCGCCAATACAATTAACCCAATGACCACATAAGGATCTCGAATCATCGCCAAATCGTGGGTTTTGACTACAGCTTTTTCAGCTGCAGACAAAGTATTAAAAATAAGATTACCTGCCGCATCACGTTTTTCCGATTCAAGATTAGTTAAGACAATTTGAGAAGCGACAAACATACCAGTAATCGATCCCAACGGGTTAAAGGATTGCGCAAAATTCAATCTGCGTGTAGCCGTACTTGGATCGCCCATAGATAAAATATAAGGATTAGCTGTCGTTTCAAGGAACGCAAGACCAAAGGTAAGAATATAAAGCGACCATAGGAAAAACGAGAATTGCTCAAACATTGCTGCAGGGATAAATAAAAATGCTCCTATCGCGTACAATGCCAAACCCAATAAAACGCCCGCTTTATAACTATAACGACTGGCAAATAATGCGGCTGGAATCGCCATTGTTCCATAGCCACCATAGAAAGCGAATTGCACTAATGCCGCTTCAGAGGCTGGAATTTCCATTACCGTCTGGAACACTGCCACCATCGGATTAGTAATATCATTCGCAAATCCCCACAATGCAAATAACGATGTAATTAAAATAAAGGGGACGATAAATTTTTTCTCAAGCACTTTAGCACTCATAGAATATTCCTTCTAAACGTTTAACCTGTCATCTGCCATACATTCTCATTTTTCTTCAACCCAAGAGCCGTAAGACTTAAATTTTTCTAATACAAAGCGCATTTCATCTTGGGATAACACCGGAATTGTTTTACCTGTCGCTAATAATTTCAGATACCATTCTGAAATAATTTCCACTTCATGAGCGATATGCAACGCTTTGTCTAAGGTTTTATCTGTCGTAATTAATCCGTGGTGGGCTAATAAAATCGCCTTGCTTTGTTTAATACCATCACGTACATAATCCGCAAGTTGGTGAGTACCAAAAGTGGCATAAGGGACACATGGAATATGATCTGTTCCCGTACAAGCAATCATATAGTGAATGGCGGGGATCGCTTCACCAAGAATCGAAACCGCGGCACAATTGCGAGAATGATTATGTACAACAGCGTCCATTTCAGGACGAGTTTCATACACGGCTAAATGGAATTGCCATTCACTCGACGGCAATTTACCGTCTTCGTGTTGCCCATTTTTATTGACATAAACAATAGAATCTTCAGTCATTTCTTCATAAGGTGTGCCCGTTGGTGTAATAAGCATACCGTTTTGATAACGCACGCTCACATTTCCTGCGGTTCCTTGATTTAAACCGAGCTTAGTCATTTCTAAACAAGTAGAAATAATTTGACGAGAGAGTTCTTTACGATTCATAGTAGATTCCTTATTCCACAGGTGTGACACCTTTTTTAATAATAATATTGCCGTATTTCGCTAATTCGCCTGTAATCACGATGGCATAGGCAGTTTTAGCACGATCATAAAAAGTAAAACGTTCAATACGTTGTAAATTCGGCGCATTTCCCACCGCACTTTTAATCGCGGCAAGATAGCGTTCTTCTACGCTTGGATCGATACTGTCGCCTTCCACCGCTTGCATCATAATTAATGGCGCATCCACATAAGCGTCATACTCAAACAATGGACTAATTCCTTCAAGTAATGTAGCAACACTGATACCATCTGCACGAATGACACGATGATGAAGTTGATGTGCAGGGAAATGCGCATCAGATAATACCAGTTCATCGCCATGTCCCATTTCAGCGAGAACTTTTAATAACTCTGGTGAAATCGCTGGGTGAATACCTTTTAACATTTCTCACTCCTTATTAATTTTGTTGTAAAAGTGCAGTGTAAATTGCTCTATTTTCTGAGGGTTCAATGCGTTTTTTCGCTGCTTGCATAGCCTGTTGTGCTTGTTCTGCATTTTCATACACACCAACACCCGCAAAGACAAACATCGCCGCACCTAATACGGTACTTTCTGCCACATCCACGACATCAATAGGCAAACCTAAAACATCTGCACGGATTTGATTCCATAACCGATTTTTTGAACCACCACCGACACAAATTAAGCTTTCAGCCTTGAAATGACTGACTTGTTCAAGTACATCCAACCCTTGTTTTAGTTGGTAAGCCATATATTCCAATGCCGCACGGTAAATTTGTCCACGTTGGCTATGCATAGACAGCCCGACAATTTGCCCAACACCGCTGTGATGATCAGAGTTGAATACGCCTTGTAACGAAATACCGCCAGAGCCTGCTGGTTGTGCTTCACCTTCATCAATCATGGTAGGGTAATAGTGTTCAGTGCCGACTACGTCCGCAAACAACAATTTACCTATCCATTCCATAATACCTGAACCTACCCATTGCACTGCAGGGTTATAAGTTTGCGATTGCGCGTCAAATTCTGTGGTTAAACCTTGCGGTACAAATTCAAAATGTGGCTCAGCTTGTTTCGTGCGCGCCATCAGAATTTCCCAAGTGCCTGAACTTAACACGGGTTGATTTAACCCCGCGCCTGAACCAAAAACCGCAAACTGCGTGTCATGACCACAGGAAATCACGGGAATAGGATTTAACCCAAATTGTTCACAAAGTGCGGTCTGTAAAACGCCAATTTTTTCGCCCGCACTTTTCATTGGTGGAAAATGAGAAACATCTAACCCTAATTTAGAAAGCACATCCACATCCCAATTATTGGCGTGTAAATTGGTCATCATAGATGTTCCTGCCATGGTTCGATCTGTGGTTAATTTCCCTGTTAAGCGATAAGTGAGCATGGAAGAAATAAATACCCATTTATCCATTTGAGCAAAAATCTCAGGTTGATTTTCTTTTAGCCAAAGGAGTTTAAATAAGGTATTGAAACTGTATTGCCCAATGCCATTGCGTTCATATAAAGCTTTTACATCAAAATAATGGTCGAGCTTTTGCATAATGGGCAATGTACGCGGGCATTTCCATGAGATAATGGGATAAAGCTGATTTCCATGCTGATCAAAAGGCGCACCATCCACGCCAAACGTCGTCACACCAATACCTACGATATTCGCAAGATCAACACCTTTTGCTTTTAGCTCGTTTAAGGTCTGTTCGGCACACACAGTGAGTTTTGACCAAATTTCATCAAAATCCCAAATATGGTAGTCAGGATTTTCTGCACCCACTTGCGTGTTATTGGCAAGGTGATGCGCAGCGACAATTTCGCCTTGTTCATTCATGGCAATAGTGCGTAAATTGGTCGCGCCGCAATCAAAAATAAGGGCTAATTTCATATTAAGCTCCGGAAAGTGCGGTCAAAAAATGAATGATTTTTTATGATTTATAGGTGGGCAGATTCGCCCACCATCTTATGTTGTTAGATTATTTATAAAGTGGTCCAAAATTCTCGCACGCACGATAATCTTGCCCTTCTTTATCTTGGCCAAAACTATTCCACGCACTTGGACGGAATACGTGTTGATCGTCCACATTGTGCATACAAACTGGAATTCGCAACATAGACGCTAAAGTAATGAGATCCGCACCAATATGGCCATAAGTTGCGACGCAGTGATTGGCTCCCCAATTTGCCATCACCGAATACACATCTGTAAATGCGCCTTTACCTGTTAAACGTGGCACAAACCATGTGCAAGGCCAAGTTTCGTTTGTCCGTTTCATTAAGGTTTCATGAACTTCTTCAGGTAATTCAATTGACCAACCTTCTGCAATTTGCAAGACAGGACCTAAACCTTTAATGATATTTAAACGGTGCATCGTAAATGGCATGCCGCCTTTTGTGACGAATTGAGAAGAATAGCCACCCCCACGGAAATATTCATGCACCGCCGGACACCATTTGGTATTTTCTAAACAACGTTCGCCATCTTCTGGTGTCACATCCCACGCAGGTTTAATGGTTGGTTTACCATCGGCATAATGATGTTGACCACTACCGTCTAAGGCAGCCGAACCCGAGTTGATTAAATGGATAAATCCAATCTCAGGACGGAATCCTGTGACTCGTTCAACAGAATCTTGGCTCCAATAGGTACGCACATCAGCAAAGACTTGCGCTTGTCCTGTGAGTTGGTGACCAAATAACATACAAACGCCATTGAGTGAATCATTTTCTGTAGCAAGAATATAAGGCGGACGCACACCATTCCAGTCATAAGTTGAGTTAAGCATGGCTTCCATAAAATCGCCATTTGGCAAATGATCTGTCCAATGGCGTTGACCTTGGAAACCTGCGGCAATGGCATTATGACCTAAGGCTTCTTCGCCAAATCCCAATTCAGCAAGACGTGGATTACCTACCATTAAATCACGTGCAATAATGGTCATTTTCACCACATTTGCCCAAAGTTCATCGCGTTCTGCCGCTGTACGTTGATGTTCTGGTGTATTCACATCCACGCCTTCAGGGCAATGAGCTTTCACCCAATCAAAGGCTAGTTTGAATTCTTCTTCATCATAAATATGGCGATCTAAACGACGTTTAATTTCCGTCATATCCACATATTCATTACGCATGCCAAGATATTCTTGGAAGAACGGTTGATTCACGATAGACCCTGCGATACCCATAGAAACAGAACCGATAGAAAGGTAAGATTTACCGCGAATCGTCGAGACAGTAAGGGCGGCACGAGCAAAACGTAGCAATTTTTCTTGTACATCAGTAGGGATACTTGTGTCGTCAGCTTCTTGCACTTCTGTGCCGTAAATAGAGAAAGCCGGTAAACCAAGTTGTGAATGGCCTGCAAGTGCAGCAGCTAAATAAACTGCCCCTGGACGTTCAGTACCATTAAATCCCCAAATGGCTTTCGGCATATGTGGATCCATATCAATCGTTTCAGAACCATAGCACCAACAAGGTGTAACCGTAATAACTGCACCAACATTAGCTAATTTAAATTTTTCAGCGCAAGCTGCGGCTTCTGCTACACCACCGATACAAGTATCGGCAATGACACATTCCACAAAGGAACCATCTGTGTGGCGAATATGGGTTTGCAATAATTCCGCCACAGATTTTGCCATATTCATGGTTTGTTCTTCTAAAGATTCACGAACCCCCATGCGGCGACCATCGATTGTTGGACGAATACCAATTCTAATCGGAGTTGATTTAGTCATAGACTTATTCCTTCTTAATGATTTGATTACTCAACTAACAAAAATGTTAGTACTCTGTACTGCTTGAAAATATTTTTAACTGCTGACAAAGAAGAACCTAATATTTTTTCAATTTTGTTTGATTTTCGTGATAAAGATCACATATTTCGGTCAAAAACGCCAATAAAAAATGCCCGATTTGGTCAAAAATAAAACCAATCGGGCATTTAGTTCAATCTATTTATGCCGTTAGAATCAAAATATCATGTTCATGGCAATAATGTTCCAGTTCATCGGGCAAACCTTTTTCAGTAGATAACACATCCATTTGAGAAAGATCACCCAACAAAATAAGATTTTTCTTTTCAAACTTAGAACTATCTACAATTAAGATTTTTTGCCCTGACGCATCAATCATCTTCCGTTTTAAGGAGGCATTAACTTCGTTACTCTCCCAAATTTTTCCCTGACTATCCACACCAGAGCAAGAGAATACGCCAATATCAATATGTAAACGTTCTAGCAGTTTCTCAGATAATGGACCATAAAAAGCATCATATTTACTTGAATAAACCCCGCCAGTAGCTATCGTTCTAATATTAGGTTTGTTCACTAATGCCATGATATTATGCATTGAATTTGTCACCACAGTACAAGGAATATCGGGAATCTGTTGAGCAAAATACCAGCTTGTTGAACTGGCATCTAAACCTATTACCGCGCCCTCAAACACATAATCAATAGCATTTAACGTAATTGCCTTTTTATTTTCAACATTAGTACGCTGACGCGTTTGAAACGAGCTACCGATGTCTCGTGCTTTTATACTTGCTGCCCCGCCGTGAGTACGATAAATTAACCCGCGCTCTGCAAGCAAATTTAAGTCTCTGCGAATTGTTTCTACAGAAACAGAACAAGTATTAGCCAATTCTGAGACCGAAATCTTACCCATTGAGCTAATACGTTGTAAGATGATATCTTCACGTTTTTTCATAATAACCTCACTTAAATTCGGTCAAAACGGTCATTTAATTATAAATGCTATTCTGTTCTTTTTGTCAATTCTTGAATAACGTAAAAATAACGATCCGTACATAAAAAGTGCGGTTTTTAGGCTATCCTATAAAGGCCTAGTATTTCACATGCCCTTCAAAGGACATGTGAAAAAAACAGACAACCGCACAATAACTCTATGGCTTACCCTGTACCACTACACTTTGATTCCATACGCATAGCGTATGGTTATTATAGTTAGACTTAGACAAGGTCTAGCTATAATAAAAAAGAGCCGTGAATTTCATGACACTTTTCATCTTTTCTTAGGGGGGTATCTGTTAAAAACAGCACCTAGATTTAAATACCTTTCTCAATGTTATCAGGCCAGGCGTTGATGACCGCTTTCACTAAAGTTGCCAGCGGAATGGCAAAGAATACGCCCCAAAATCCCCACAAACCGCCGAAAATTAGCACGGCGACAATAATGGTAAGCGGATGTAAATTCACCGCTTCGGAGAACAAAAACGGCACCAGTAGGTTTCCGTCCAGCAATTGCGAAATAATGTAAGCGGTCATGATGTACCAAAACGTCGCGTGATCACCGAACTGAAAGAACGCCACCAGCGCCACCGGAATGGTGACAATCACCGCGCCCACATAGGGAATCAGCACGGAAATTCCCACCGCCACGGCCAGCAGGAGCGGGTAATTTAACCGGAAATACAGAAAAATAATGTAAGTCACGACGGCAACAATGGCGATTTCCAATAATTTCCCGCGGATATAATTGGCGATTTGTTGCTGCATTTCCGACCAAACCTGTCCGGCAAGGAGGCGGTTTTTCGGCAAAAATTTCGCGACGCTGGCAAGCAACGCCTGCTTGTCTTTCAGCATAAAAAACATCATCAACGGCACTAAAAAGGCGTAAATCCCGATGGTGACCAGATTGACGATAGAAATAAGTGAAAATTTGACCGCACTTTCGCCGTATGCCAGCGTTTTTTCCCGGGCGGAACTGAAGAAACTGTCGATTAACTGATAGTCCACCAATTCGGGATAATGTTCGGGCAGCGTGGCCACCCATTCGTGTAACTTATTGAACATATTAGGCAAATCGCTCAATAAGTTGATGGTTTGACCG
This sequence comes from Exercitatus varius, assembly GCF_029577735.1. Taxonomy (NCBI): domain Bacteria; kingdom Pseudomonadati; phylum Pseudomonadota; class Gammaproteobacteria; order Pasteurellales; family Pasteurellaceae; genus Exercitatus; species Exercitatus varius. The sequence goes on from NZ_JARQTO010000002.1 coordinate 82,748, forward strand.
ACCAGGTTCGGCAGCAAACCGAACACCATAATCGCCACCAGACCGATAAAACCGCCGAAAATCAGCGTAATGGCAAGCATGCGGGGAAATTTCAGTCTGGTGATTAAAAAATGAATCGGAATTTCAAGCAGATAGGCCAATACGATGGCAATCAGCAAGGGCGCGATTAAGCCGCTGAAAAAATAAATGGCGATAAAACCGAACAGCAAAATCGCAGCCAGCCCCATGGCCTGGGGATCGCTGAAATTGCGCTGATACCAACTTTTTAATAGCTCGACCATTAATATTTACCTCATTAGAAATTTTCTCGATTATAAGTTAAAATTTCCCCGATTTACATATATAATGACCGCCGTTTATCCACAGGAGGAAACGAAAGTGAAGAAAAAAACTCATAAAAAACCGACCGCACTTGCCGTTTTGGAAGCGCAGGATCGGACGGTTTACCGGCACCAACGCGGGATCATTCGCGATAATGCGTTGCAGGCGTTATTGCATGATCGCTTGTTCCGTCAGCGTATTGAGAAAAAATTAAAAGGCAAAGGCAGTTATCAACGTAAACCGAAATTCGTTAAAGCTGTTTTCGAAAAGCCCGATGATAAAATGTCTTACGTCAGAGATTTTATCATCGGGTTTTTCTTAACGAATAAAAATAACATGTTAAATTAGAGGTGAATATGTCGGCAAACACAGAATTATTATTCAGCAATACTTGGAACGTGCGCATTAGCGATCCGGGCGAAGAAGGCGCGCACAGCCACTTTTTCGAAACCGTTTATATTACTTTGGAAGCCCATGTGGATGGCGATAAGGTGCGCTACGAATTTACCCGCAAAGTGGAAAATGAAGTAAAAATTCACCGCACTTTTACGGAATTAAACGAACTTTTCATTTTCCTGGCGGATTATTTGGATCCGGTTTCATTGGGTAATTTAGGGGTGAAAATCGGGCAGCTTGGTTTGGCGAAAGCTTAAGTTATCCTGAAATTTCCTGCGTACAATCCTCCTGAAACGGAGGATTTGTGCTATTTAAACCCGCATTTCCAATCAATATCGGATGAGGTTTAGCCGTTTTTATCCTCTTTCCGTTTTGGTTAAAATTCAGCATTTCTAAATAAATGAGAACAATATGGATAAACTCAGAAAATCCTTTTCTATCCTGGTGACGGTAACGTTGCTGTCGGCCTGTAATTTAGTGACTTATCAGCCGGTGGAAACCATCAGTCGGGTGAACGAACGGCAAGGCTATCGTTTGCGTCCGGTGATTACGGAAAATACTCAGGACGGCAATCTGATCGCAGTGATGTTTTCCGGCGGCGGCTCACGGGCGGCGGCATTGGGTTACGGCGTGTTGGAACAATTCAAAAATACGCGGGTGCATCCGACGGCAAAAGGCGTAACTTTATTGGATAACATTGATGTAGTGTACGGCGTGTCCGGCGGTTCCGTGCTGGCAAGTTATTTTGCTTTGGAAGGTCGGGATGTGGTGCCGAAATTCGCCGAGAATTTTCTCAAGAAAAATTTCCAGCGCGAAGTGATCAGCCAGGTTTTCTCGTTGTCCAATTTGCCGCGCTTAACCTCACCGCAATTCGGACGGGGCGATTTATTGCAGGAACAGCTGAATATCGTTCTTTACCACGGAAAAACTTTTGATGATTTGGATAAACGCCGCAAAGGGCCTTTTGCGGTGATTAGCGCAACGGACATGAATACGGGGCGGAAAATTACTTTTACCCAGGATATGTTTGACGGTTTGTGTTTGAACCTGAACGATTTGGAAATTGCCCGTGCGGTGGCGGCATCCAGTTCCGTGCCTTTGGTTTTTGCGCCGCTTACGCTGAATAATCACGGCGGTAATTGTCACTTCACCATGCCGAAAGAATTTATCTTGCGGGAGCAGACGGTGAACGGCTTAATCGTCAAGAATATTGAAGAAACCAAACATATGCTGGCTCAATACCAAAATGTACGGGAAAGGCCTTATATCCATTTGGTGGACGGCGGTTTGACCGATAATCTGGGGCTGGCGGGGCTGCTGGATATGTCCGATGTTTTGGGGTTAGAGCAAACATACGAACAAGTGCAGAAACTGAATTTGAAAAATATTGTGGTGATTAACGTGAACGCTCAAAACGAAGTGCAGAACGAAGTGGATAAATCCGCGGATGTTCCGGGCATGGGCGAAGTGATTAATACCATCATCAATGTGCCGATCGACAAAGCCACCCAGAATTCTCTGCGTCGCTTCCGCGAATTCACCGATAACTGGAACCGTTATAAGGTGACAAAACGTGGCCCTAAAGTGTCGCTGCATTTTGTCGGGTTAAGCATGAAAGATTTGCCGGAAGGCGAACTGAAGAAAAAAGTCCTGAATATCGGCACTTCGTTTTATTTACCGAAATCCGACGTGGACGATTTACGGAGAGCGGCGCAAATCCTATTACAAAATTCTGCGGAATATCATGAAGTGTTAAGAACGTTGCAATAATGCTTCGTACGGAAAAGTGCGGTCAAAAATTTATTGATTTTGCGCAATAGATCACAGTTTTTCTCGCGAAATACCCCATGATAGGTAATAAAAAAAGAGGTGCGCTATCTTATAATTCACATACTTAGAATGGGGATTTGGGTATTTTGACAGCAAACATGTTGCCTCGCCGCCAATTTCTGCGAGGAAAATTTCTCACCGCATTACAATCGGAGAAAGAGAAAAAACAAGGGTCCAACGGCATTCGTCCGCCTTGGGCGGCGGCTGAGATGCTGTTCACGGCAGATTGTACCCGTTGCGGCGATTGCGTGCGGGCGTGCGAAACTCAGGTTTTGATTGTCGGAGCCGGAGGATTTCCAGAAATCGATTTTTCCCGGGCGGAATGTAACTTTTGCGGGCGTTGTGCGGCGGTGTGCCGACAACCTGTTTTTCGCCCGTCGGACGAACCGGCTTGGACGCATAAAATTGAAATTCTGCCTTCTTGCCTGGCATTGCGGGGCGTGGAGTGCCGTTCTTGCGAAGATAACTGCGAAAGCCGCGCGATCCGCTTTAAACGCGAAATCGGCGGCATCGCCAAGCCGCAAGTGAATTTGCAAAATTGTAACGGCTGCGGCGCCTGTTTAAGTGTTTGTCCGGTAAGTGCGGTCAAAATAATTGAAGATTTTTCAATGTCGGATTCACCGACGGCCCCGAAGGGATAAGCGATTGCGCATAAAATTTTGAAAGAATTTATAACTGATGAGTGATTTAAATACAAGCGAAAACTGGTATGTGTGCAGCCTGGTGGTGCAAGCCAAACCGGCGAAACTGGAACAAGTGAAAGCGGATATTCTGAACATTCCGCATGCCGAGATTCACGGTGAAAAACCGGAAGAAGGCAAGTTGATCGTGACATTGGAAAGCGATCGGCATTTGGCCTTATCCGATTTAATTGATGAAGTGAAGAATGTGAACGGAGTGATTGTCGTCTCGTTGATTTCGAATTACATGGATGAAGCGTAAATCTATTTTTAATCTAAAACGTGGGAAAAGTTATGGAACTGAATCGTAGAGAGTTTATGAAAGCCAATGCGGCAATCGCCGCTGCCGCTGCCGCCGGAATTGCGATTCCGGTGAAAAACGTGCAGGCTGCGGATGACGGCATCCGCTGGGATAAAGCGCCGTGTCGTTATTGCGGAACCGGTTGTAGCGTGCTGGTGGGAACCAAAGACGGTCGTGTCGTGGCGACGCAGGGCGATCCGGATGCGGAAGTTAACCGCGGGTTGAACTGTATTAAAGGTTATTTCCTGTCAAAAATCATGTACGGTGCCGACCGAGTTCAGACGCCGTTACTGCGCATGAAAGACGGTAAATTCGATAAAGAAGGGGATTTCACGCCGATTTCCTGGGATCAGGCTTTCACCATTATGGCGGAAAAAATCAAGGATATTCTGAAGAAAAAAGAACCGAATGCCGTCGGCATGTTCTCTTCCGGTCAAACGACGATTTACGAAGGTTATGCCAAAGTGAAATTGTGGAAAGGCGGTTTACGTTCCAACACCATCGACCCGAACGCCCGCCATTGTATGGCGTCCGCCGCAGTGGCGTTTATGCGCACTTTCGGGATGGACGAACCGATGGGTTGTTACAACGATATCGAAAAAACCGACGCATTCGTGCTTTGGGGTTCAAACATGGCGGAAATGCACCCGATTCTGTGGAGCCGTATTTCCGATCGTCGATTATCCAGCGATAAAGTGAAAGTGGTGGTGATGTCCACTTACGAACACCGTTCGTTTGAGCTGGCGGATACGCCGATTATTTTCAAACCGCAGTCCGACCTGGCGATCTTAAACTATATTGCCAACTACATTATTCAAAACGATAAAGTCAACTGGGATTTCGTTAACAAACATACCAAATTCAAACGCGGCGAAACCAATATCGGTTACGGTTTGCGTCCCGAACATCCGTTACAACAGGGTACCAACGCCAAAACCGCGGGAAAAATGTACGATTCCGATTTTGAGGAATTCAAAAAAATCGTTTCCGAATATACCCTGGATAAAGCGCATGAAATTTCCGGGGTGCCGAAAGATCAATTGGAAGCTTTGGCGAAAATGTACGCCGATCCGGAACAAAACCTGGTTTCTTACTGGACCATGGGCTTCAACCAACACACCCGCGGCGTTTGGGTGAACCACATGATGTACAACGTGCACTTACTCACCGGGAAAATTTCCAAACCGGGTTGCGGACCGTTCTCGTTAACCGGTCAACCGTCCGCTTGCGGGACAGCCCGTGAAGTGGGAACTTTCGTTCACCGTTTGCCGGCGGACATGGTGGTCACCAATCCTAAACATGTGGCAAAAACCGAAGAAATCTGGAAATTGCCGGCCGGTACGATTCCGACGGTGCCGGGTTTCCATGCCGTGGCGCAAAGTCGCGCACTAAAAGACGGAAAATTAAACTTCCTGTGGCAGTTGTGCACCAATAATATGCAGGGCGGCCCGAATATTAATCAGGAAATTTTTCCGGGCTGGCGTAATCCGGAAAACTTTATCGTGGTTTCCGATCCTTATCCGTCAACAAGTGCGGTCGCCGCAGACTTAATTTTGCCGACCTGCATGTGGGTGGAAAAAGAAGGAGGCTACGGTAATGCGGAGCGTCGTACTCAGTTATGGCGTCAACAAGTAAAAGGGCCGGGCGAATCTCGTTCCGATTTATGGCAAATCGTCGAATTTTCCAAATATTTCAAAACCGATGAAGTCTGGCCGGAAGAATTGCTGGCGAAAAAACCGGAATATCGCGGCAAAACCCTTTACGAAGTGTTGTATAAAAACGGCGAAGTGGATAAATTCCAGGTACCGACGGACGTTCCGGGTTATATCAATGATGAAGCGGATCACTTCGGTTTCTACTTACAGAAAGGATTATTCGAAGAATATGCCGGTTTCGGCCGCGGACATGGACACGATTTAGCCCCGTTCGACGTTTATCACCAGGTGCGCGGTTTACGTTGGCCGGTGGTCGACGGCAAAGAAACCTTATGGCGTTACCGTGAAGGTTACGATCCGTATGTGAAAGCGGGCGAAGAAGTCGCGTTCTACGGTTATCCGGATAAAAAAGCGATTATTCTGGGCGTGCCTTATGAAGCGCCGGCGGAAAGCCCGGACGACGAATACGATTTATGGTTATGTACCGGTCGTGTGCTGGAACACTGGCATACCGGCACCATGACCCGTCGCGTACCGGAATTGCACAAAGCGTTCCCGAACAACTTAGTGTGGATGCATCCGACGGATGCGAAGAAACGCGGTTTACGTCACGGAGATAAGGTGAAATTAATTACCCGTCGCGGTGAAATGATTTCTCATCTGGATACCCGCGGTCGTAACAAATGTCCGGAAGGTTTGATCTTTACCACCTTCTTCGACGCCGGTCAGTTAACCAATAAATTAACCTTGGACGCAACGGATCCGATTTCATTCGAAACGGACTATAAAAAATGTGCGGTTAAAGTCGTAAAAGCATAATAAAGTGCGGTCAAAATTTCGCATGTTTTTTGTGGAAACCGACCGCTTGATGGGGCGTATTTTAACGTCCCGCAGGTTATCGACATCCGGTAGCGCCTATGAAACGGGTCGCTACTGAAATATAGGAACGCATATGAAATTGGATCCGAACCGTCGCCAGTTCTTAAAGAATGCGACGAGAACCGTAGCAGGCGTTTGCGGTGTCGGTGTTATCCTCGGATTACAACAACATCAGGCGAATGCCAAAGAAGGTGTGGCGTTGCGACCGCCGGGCGCATTGCCGGAGAAAGATTTTCTCGCGGCCTGTACCCGTTGCGGTCAGTGCGTGCAGGCTTGCCCTTACGATATGCTGCATCTGGCCAGCCTGCTTTCGCCGATGGAAGCCGGTACGCCTTATTTTGTGGCGCGCGATAAGCCTTGCGAAATGTGTCCGGATATTCCTTGTATGAATGCTTGCCCGAGCGGCGCATTAAGCGAAGAACTGAAAGACATCAATGACGCCCGCATGGGGCTGGCGGTGTTGTTAGACCATGAAACCTGTCTGAACTGGCAAGGCTTGCGCTGTGACGTCTGTTATCGGGTTTGCCCGTTAATTGACAAAGCGATTACCTTAGAAAATATTCATAATGATCGCACACATATCCACGCCAAGTTAATTCCGACCGTGCATTCCGACGCTTGTACGGGTTGTGGTAAGTGCGAGCAGGCATGTGTGCTGGAAGAAGCGGCAATCAAAGTGTTGCCGATGGATTTAGCGAAAGGTTTGTTGGGCCGTCATTACCGTTTAGGCTGGCAGGAAAAACAAAACGCAGGCAAAGCCTTATTGGAAGAACAACATCCGGACGGTTTGCGTCCGTCTTTGGATGCGCGTATGCCGGAAGGTTTGTCCGAACCGACCTATCAGCATATGAAAGTGAAACCGAATCAGAAAGTTGCGACGCCAAGCCGCGCGGCGGATGATTATGTTCCGCGTTCAACGACGGTGGATGCGCCGGAACATTTTCCGGATTTAGAATTAAATACTAAGGGGGTGAAATAATGGCAGCAACCAAAACAACCCCGAATAAGCCGAAAGACGCCGGGTTGGAAGCCCGTCAAAAGCTTGGCTGGTGGCATGCGTATCGGTTTTTAATTTTACGTCGTTTAAGCCAGTTGAGCGTGATTCTGATGTTTTTGAGCGGACCGCTTTGGAATGTCTGGATTTTAAAAGGCAATTACAGTTCCAGTATGCTGTTTGATACGGTGCCGTTAACGGATCCGTTGATTACGGCGGAAAGCCTGGCGACCGGTTATTTGCCCGAATGGACGACGATTATCGGCGCATTAATTATCGTGCTGTTTTATGCGGTAGTCGCTAGTAAATCGTTCTGCAGCTGGGTTTGTCCGATGAATATGGTGACGGATGCCGCCGCCTGGTTACGCCGTAAGTTGGGGATTCGTCAAACGGCAAAACTTCCGCGTAATTTGCGTTATGTTTTGCTTGTTGTGATCTTGGCGGGAAGCGCCGTTTCCGGCACGTTGCTGTGGGAATGGATTAATCCCGTAGCCGCGCTCGGACGCGTGTTCGTTTTCGGGCTAGGCGCGACCTTATGGTTGGTGGCGATGGTGTTTATATTCGATTTACTGGTCGTGGAGCACGGTTGGTGCGGACACCTTTGCCCAATCGGCGCCGTTTACGGTTTGATTGGCGCGAAAAGTTTGATTAAGGTCAATGTGGTTGATCGCGCCCGTTGCGACCGTTGTATGGATTGCTACAATGTGTGCCCGGAACCTCAGGTGTTACGTTTACCGTTACACGGTTCGGAAACCGACAGTCAAATTATCCTGGAAAAAGATTGTATAACTTGCGGACGCTGTATTGACGTTTGTCCGGAAAATGTTTTTGCTTTTGGTTCCCGTTTCGAGAAACAAGTGCATGTGAAAAATATTAATTAACCTCTTTCAGCAAAGAGAATAGAAAAATTCTAAGTTTAACGGAGTGATTTAACGATGAGAAAATATCTCACCCTCATTTTTACCGCACTTGCGGGATTCGCGGTTGCCGAAACGCCGTCGTCAGCTCTGACGATGGAACAAATGCCGGAAAATGTCGCGCCTGCTTACACCAATCCGCAGAAAGACGTAGGCAGTATTCCGACGACGTTCCCAAATCAACCGCCGTTGGTGCCGCACAGTATTCGCGGTTTACAGGTGACGAAAAACGCCAACCAATGTTTGGGTTGTCATTCGCCTGACGTTTCGCCGACTACGGGAGCCCCACGCGTACCGGAAAGCCATTTCTTAGATCGTGACGGCAAACGTACCGAAGGCACGTCACCGCGCCGTTATTTCTGCTTGCAATGTCACGTTCAACAAACCGACGTAAATCCGATAGTGCAGAATAAATTTGAAACTATCCGTCAAACGCAGGGTAAATAAGGAGCAAGGCAATGATTAAGAAATTCTGGAACTGGTTCCGTAGCCCGAGCAAAATGGCGGTTGGCGCGGTCATTATTCTTTCCGCTATCGGCGGCATTCTTGCCTGGGGCGGTTTCAATGCGGGATTGGAACACACCAACACGGAAGAATTCTGTTCAAGTTGTCACATGAATGATGTGGTGCCCGAATACCGTCAAACCGTTCACTATTCGAACCGTAGCGGTGTGAAAGCCATTTGTGCGGATTGCCACTTACCGCATGAATTTATTCCGAAATGGACCCGTAAAATTCAGGCCAGCCGCGAAGTGTTCGCATATTTCACCGGCAAAGTGGATACCAAAGAAAAATTTGAAGCGCATCGTTTGGAAATGGCGGAACGCGAATGGGCGCGCATGAAAGCCAATAATTCGCAGGAATGCCGAAATTGCCATAATTTTGAAGATATGGACTTTACTCAACAGAAAACTGTGGCGCAGGAAATGCATGCCGCGGCGGAACAACAGGGTAAAACCTGTATCGATTGCCACAAAGGCATCGCACACAATTTGCCGCACATGGAAAAAGTGCAAAAATCTTTTATTCCGGCGGATATGCTTGAGAAAAAAGACGGCGCTTCAAACGCCAATTAACCGGCAGCGATGTGAAAAAACGATAAAAAAATTGACCGCACTTTTGGGCTGCGGTCTTTTTTTGTCCGCCGTTTTCCCCTACACTATGATTTTTCTATAAATAAAAGTGATGAAGGCTTATGCGTTTATTGATTATTACCCTGGCTTTTGTGCTGATGCTATTCCAATATGATTTGTGGTTCGGCAAAAACGGCTATTTGGATTACCAGGAAACTCAGGAAGAAATCGCCGCCCACAAAGAAGAGAACACCAAATTGTCGCAACGTAATCAGGTGATTGCGGCGGAGATCAAGGATTTAAAAGACGGTGTGAACGCTATTCAGGAACGCGCCCGTTTGCAATATGAAATGGTCAAACCGGACGAAACGTTTTATCGCATTACAAAAGAGCACAAATAATGACCGCACTTTCCCGTCAAATTATTGCCGTCGTGCCGGCGGCAGGTGTCGGCAGCCGTATGCAGGCGGATAAACCTAAGCAATATCTGCGGATTCACGGCAAAACCATTTTAGAACATACCGTCGGCGCGCTGTTGTCGTATCCGCCCGTTAAGCGCGTGATTCTGGCGGTCGCCGAAAACGATCCTTATTTTCGTCAATTGCCGCTGGCGCGGGATTCCCGTATTCAAATCGTGTCCGGCGGCGAAACCCGCGCAGAAAGCGTATTAAACGGGTTAAAAGCCATTGAAAACCCTGAGCGGATTCAGGTGCTGGTGCACGATGCCGCCCGTCCTTGTATTACCCATGAAGATTTGGATAAATTATTATGTGTTACCGATGAAAACGGCGCCATTTTAGCTTTGCCCGCCGTGGATACGATTAAAACGTCCGATATTCGTCAACAGATTGTTCGAACAGAAGATCGCAATTTTATCTGGCTGGCGCAAACGCCGCAATTTTTCCGCGCCGAAGTGTTGCTTCGGGCATTAGAACAAGCGTTGGCGCAGGGATTTAACATTACGGACGAGGCCTCCGCCATGGAATTGGCGGGATTCCGACCGCACTTGGTGACCGGACGCAGCGATAATATTAAAATCACTCGCCCGGAAGATTTGGCGCTTGCCGAGTTTTATTTAAGTCAAAAAAATAAAATTAAATAGGATAACGTTATGATTCGAATCGGACATGGTTTTGACGTGCATGCTTTTGGCGAACCGCGACCTTTGATTATCGGCGGGGTGGAAGTGCCGTATCATACGGGATTTATTGCGCACAGTGACGGCGACGTGGCGTTGCACGCGCTGACCGACGCCTTGCTCGGCGCTGTGGCGCTGGGAGATATCGGCAAGTTATTTCCCGATACGGATAGCCGATTCAAAAATATCGACAGCCGGATTTTGCTGCGCGAAGCGTTTCGTCAGGTGCGGGAAAAAGGCTATGTCATCGGCAATGTGGATGTGACGATTATTGCCCAAGCGCCGAAAATGCGCCCGCATATTGATGCCATGCGCGCCGTGATTGCGCAAGATTTACAATGCGGCATCGACCAAGTCAATGTGAAAGCCACCACAACGGAAAAGCTCGGTTTTACCGGACGAAACGAGGGCATTGCGACCGAAGCGGTGGCATTGTTAGTAAAAGCTTAGTTTCAATTTTACGATCATTCCGCGATAAAAGATCCGCTCAAAATCAGATTCAATCATCAACGGTTTAAGGAGCGGATTTTTATTGCTCAGCGGTGCCGTTTGCAGGCGAAAATCGATTTCTGTGATCACCATTCCGCAAAAGTGCGGTCAATATTTGCAAGGTTTTTAAATATTGATAGATTATCTTGCATGAAATCTGTACAATCGCGTCCTAATTTTAACCGGATCCTAAGCCGCAAGGTGTAACAACGAGGCAATCAGATGTCAGAAAAAATCAATTTGATGGATTTAACCCGCCGACAAATGCGCGAGTTTTTTAAAGAGTTGGGAGAAAAGCCGTTTCGAGCGGATCAGCTGGTGAAATGGATTTACCATTTCGGCGAAGACAATTTCGACAATATGACCAATATTAACAAGAAATTGCGTGAGAAACTGAAACAGGTCGCCGAAATCAAGGCCCCGGAAGTGGCGGTAGAGCAACGTTCCGCCGACGGCACCATTAAATGGGCTATGCAAGTCGGCGATCAGCAAGTGGAAACCGTGTACATTCCCGAAGCGGATCGGGCGACATTATGCGTGTCTTCGCAAGTCGGCTGCGCGCTGGCCTGTACTTTCTGTTCGACGGCGCAACAAGGCTTTAACCGGAATTTAACCGTTTCGGAAATTATCGGGCAGGTTTGGCGCGCGTCTAAAATTATCGGTAATTTCGGTGTGACGGGCATTCGTCCAATCACCAATGTAGTGATGATGGGAATGGGCGAACCGCTTTTGAATGTCGCTAATGTGGTGCCGGCGATGGAAATCATGCTGGACGATTTCGCTTACGGTTTATCCAAACGTCGTGTGACGATTTCCACTTCAGGCGTGGTACCGGCCTTGGATAAATTAAGCGATATGATCGATGTGGCGCTGGCGATTTCTTTACATGCGCCGAATGACGAATTACGCGATGAAATCGTACCGATTAACAAAAAATATAACATTAAAATGTTGATGGACAGCGTAAATCGTTATTTGAGCGTATCCAATGCGAATCACGGAAAAGTGACGATTGAATACGTTTTGCTGGATCATGTAAATGACGGCACCGAGCACGCGCATCAGCTGGCGGAAGTCTTGAAAAATACGCCTTGTAAAATTAATTTGATTCCATGGAATCCGTTCCCGCAAGCGCCTTATGCGAAAAGTTCGAACAGCCGCGTCGATCGTTTTCAGAAAACGCTGATGGAATACGGATTTACCGTGATTGTGCGTAAAACCCGCGGTGACGATATCGACGCGGCATGCGGACAATTGGCGGGAGAGGTGATTGACCGTACCAAACGTACCGCCCGCAAAAAACAATTTGGTCAGCCTATTGATGTGATCAATCAATAACCCGAATAAGGAGAATAATATGAAACTTTGTAAATTTACACCGCACTTTTTGTTCTCCTTGGTTCTTTGCGCCTGCGTGTCTTCCCCGGCTGCGGATTTTGACAAACGACAGGCGGCGAAATCACGGGTTGAACTGGCGTTAGGTTATCTTGCTCAGAATAATCCGACTCAGGCCAAATTAAATCTGGATAAGGCGTTAAATTATGCGCCGGATTATTATCTGGTGCATTCCGCGCTGGCTTATTTTTATCATCAGCAAGGCAATACCACGCTGGCGGACAACGCGTATCGTAAAGCGATCGCGTTAGATGACGAACAAGGCGACGTGCATAATAATTACGGCACGTTTTTATGTTCCCAAGGCAAAGCCGAACAGGGATTTGAACAATTCCACAAGGCTTTATCCGCCAAACATTATTACAATCAAGGGGATACTTACGAAAATCTGGCCATTTGCGCCTATTCCGTGAAAAATCGAGCGGTTTATCAGGAAAGTATTGAGATGCTGCGCAAAGTTTCGCCGTCACGGGCTGCGGAGCTGGAATCCCTGCATTTCTGATTTTTCTTTTTTCTGTGTAATAACGGTTGCAAAAGACGTTTTTCAACTTTAAACTTTATCAGTTTTATTGCCTTTCATTTCGAAGAAATATTTATGGATACCGAAGAAAAAAACGTTGCAACTCTTGGCGAACAATTCCGTCAGGCTCGTGAAAATTTAGGTCTGTCACTTGAAGCGGCGGCTAAAAAATTAAATTTACGCGCGCAAGTGCTTCAATGTATTGAAAATAACGAATTTGCCCAAAAATCCATTCCGGCAACCTTTATGCAAGGGTATGTTCGCAGTTATGCGAAGTTGGTTAAATTGCCCGAAAGCGTGTGGAAAGGCGCCGTTCCAAGTTTCGGCGAAATCCCGAAAAACGATCTCAGCCGCGCCGCGCGCGTGGATAAAGCCATTAATCCTCATTCTTCTCATAATAACCGTTGGATTGGTTATTTCACGACCATCGTTCTTTTATTTGTCGCCGGTATGACCGCGCTTTGGTGGTGGGAAAACTATCAGCAATCGAATAAAGAACGCGAAACCTTGGTACAGAATTATACGCTGATAGAAACGGCGTCCGAGCCGCCAAAAGAACTTTTGCCTGAAGTGCAGGTTCCTGCGGCGCCGGCGGAAGCGTCCGCAGACACGCCGGCACAGTCCGAACAATCGACAGCCGCCGCGACGCTAACCGATTCGTCCCAGGTTAATGAAACTAATACGCAACCGGCGGTTGAAGTGCCGAATACTCAAAATCACAATCAAAGTGCGGTCGAAAATTCCGATGTTTTTCAAACGGCGGAACAGCCCGCGACGGACGGAGATTTGCAAATTGAAATTACTGCGGCAACCAGTTGGATTAGCGTAAAAGACGCCAAACGCAAAGTGCTTGCTCAGAAAGAATATCGTCAGGGTGAAACGCTGAACTTTAAAGACGGTGCGCCTTACGCCGTTATCATTGGCGCGCCGGGCAATGTGAAAATTACTTATAAAGGTGAAAATTATCCGCTGAAAGTGGATGGTCGTGTCGCCAAATTTAAACTTCAATAACGATTATGTCAGCATTTAAACCAACCATTAAACGCCGTGAATCCACCAAGATTTACGTCGGTAACGTGCCTGTCGGCGGTGATGCGCCGATTGCCGTTCAATCTATGACTAACACGCGCACCACCGATGTGGAAGCGACGGTGGCGCAGATTAAAGCGTTAGAACGCGTAGGCGCGGATATTATCCGCATTTCCGTGCCGACCATGGACGCGGCGGAAGCGTTCAAATTGATTAAACAGCAAGCCAAAGTACCGTTAGTGGCGGATATTCACTTTGATTATCGGATTGCCTTAAAAGTGGCGGAATACGGCGTGGATTGCCTGCGCATTAATCCGGGCAATATCGGTCGGGAAGATCGCATTCGTGCGGTGGTGGATTGCGCTAAAGATAAAAACATTCCTATCCGTATCGGTGTGAATGCCGGCTCACTGGAAAAAGATTTGCAGGAAAAATACGGCGAACCGACTCCGGAAGCCTTGCTGGAAAGCGCATTGCGTCATGTGGAAATTCTGGATCGTTTAAATTTCGATCAGTTTAAAGTCAGCGTAAAAGCGTCAGACGTATTTTTAGCGGTCGAGAGTTACCGCTTGCTGGCAAAAGCCATTAAACAACCGCTGCATTTGGGAATTACCGAAGCGGGCGGCGCCCGTGCCGGCGCAGTAAAAAGTGCGGTCGGTTTGGGCATGCTTTTAGCGGAAGGCATCGGCGATACCCTGCGGGTTTCCTTGGCGGCGGATCCGGTGGAAGAAATCAAAGTAGGATTTGATATTCTGAAATCGTTGCGTATCCGTTCCCGCGGTATTAACTTTATTGCCTGCCCGACCTGTTCCCGTCAGGAATTCGATGTGATCGGCACGGTAAATGCTCTTGAACAACGCCTTGAAGACATCACCACACCGATGGATGTATCCATTATCGGTTGTGTGGTGAACGGGCCGGGGGAAGCTCTGGTTTCCGATTTGGGCGTAACCGGCGGCAATAAAAAAAGCGGTTATTATCTGGACGGCGAACGTCAGAAAGAGCGTTTCGACAACGACGACATTGTAAATCAGCTGGAAGCGAAAATCCGAGCAAAAATTGCAATGCGGGAAAACCGAATTGAAGTGGCTTCGGTGGAATAAAAGCCAATCGGTTAAATAACAAAAACAGATACGTTAAACAGAATAGGAAATAGGATAAACGTGGCAAACATTATCAAAGCAATTCGCGGGATGAATGATTGTTCTCCGACTGATTCGCCGTTATGGCAATGGATTGAAGACAAAGTGCGCAATGTGCTGGCGAGTTACGGTTACAGCGAAGTGCGTATGCCGATCGTGGAAAGTACGCCGTTGTTCGCGCGCGCCATCGGTGAAGTTACCGATGTGGTTTCGAAGGAAATGTATACATTCTGGGACAACGACGAGCAACTGACGCTTCGTCCGGAGGGCACCGCGGGTTGTGTACGGGCGGCGATTGAAAACGGCTGGATTTATAATAATGAACAACGTTTGTGGTATATGGGGCCGATGTTCCGCCACGAGCGCCCGCAAAAAGGACGTTACCGTCAGTTTCATCAGGCCGGCGTAGAAATTTTCGGTATCGCCAATCCGGAAATCGATGCGGAACTTATCATTTTAACCGCACGTTTATGGAAAGAATTAGGCATCGAACAGCATGTTTCGTTGCAATTGAATTCCATCGGCTCGCTGGAAGCGCGTGCCAATTACCGCACGGCGTTAGTGGCGTTTTTGCAAAATCATCAGGCGTTAATGAATGACGAAGAGAAAGATCGTTTGGTGAAAAACCCGCTACGGATTTTAGACAGCAAAAATGCGGCGCTGCAGGAAGTGTTAAACGACGCACCGAAATTATTGGATTATCTGGATGACGAAAGCCGCGAACATTTTGTGCAGCTTTGCGCCTTGCTGGATAATATGGGCGTGAAATATGAAATCAACCCGAAATTGGTGCGAGGACTGGACTATTACAATAAAACCGTATTTGAATGGGTAACCTCCGCCCTGGGCGCACAGGGTACGGTTTGCGGCGGCGGTCGTTACGACGGCTTGGTGGAACAGCTGGGCGGGCATGCCACTCAGGGTGTCGGTTTCGCCATGGGCTTGGAACGTTTGGTTCTGCTGGTTCAAGAGGTCAATAAGAATATTATCGTACCAAGTGCGGTCGATATTTACGTTGTTTTTTCCGGTGAAGGAACCACCTTGGCGGCCTTTAGAATTGCGGAAAAAATCCGCACGGAATTACCGCACTTACGTGTGATGACTCATTGTTCCGGCGGTAAATTCCAAAAACAATTCAAACGGGCGGATAAAGTCGGCGCAAGATTCGCGTTGGTGATCGGTGAAAGCGAAGTGCAGGCCGACCAAGTGGTGGTGAAAGATTTATCAGGTGCGGCCGAACAACAAACGATTTCCGCAGTCGAACTTATTGACTATTTAAAACGTGCATTTTGAGGATTAGAACATGGCTTATACCAGTTTAGAAGAACAAGAAATCAACGAAATTAAATCCTGGTGGAACGAAAACTATAAAAGTTTGATCGCCATTTTCATTATTGCGTTGGCGGGCGTGTTTGGCTGGCGTTACTGGCAGGATCACCAAACGGCGAAAGCTCATGAAATGTCGGCGCTATACGACAAAGTGGTTGCTCATCAGGATGTTGCGGCAAAACAGGCTCAGATTGACGCTTTCGTACAAGACAACGAAAAAACCGGTTATGCCGCGTTGGTATTGCTGGAAAAAGCCAAAGATGCGGTAAACAAACAGGATTTTGCTTCGGCGGCGGAAGCTTTGAAACAGGCGGCATCCCATGCGCCTGAGCCGATTTTAGCGGCAACGGCAAATATGCGTTTAGCGGAAGTGCAGTTCCAGCAGAAAGATTTTGACGGTGCGTTAGCCACGCTGGCACAGGTGAAAGAAAGCGGATTTGCGAATCCTAAAGCCTTACTGACCGGTGAAATTCAGTTAGCGAAAGGCGATAAAGCCGCGGCGAAGGCCAGCTTTGAAGAAGCCCTGAAAAATGCGACGGCGTTAGAGCAGCAAGAAGCACAAGTGCGGTTAAATAATTTATAGTTTTTTTATAAAAGACTTGGTTGATGCCAGGTCTTTTTTATTGGTAAAACCGATTAAACCGATTCATTCAATCGCTTTGCCTTTCTTTGTCTTTTTCGGCAAAATGGCTCGAATTTCACAAAAATAGGAAATCCATTATGACAAAACATTATTATTATTTAGCTATCGGCGGAGGCAGCGGCGGAATTGCCTCCGTTAACCGTGCGGCAAGCTATGGCAAAAAATGTGCCGTTATTGAAGCCAAACATTTAGGCGGAACCTGTGTAAATGTGGGGTGCGTGCCGAAAAAAGTGATGTTTTACGGCGCACAGATTGCGGAAGCCATTCATCATTACGCGCCGGACTATGGTTTTGACGTCAGTGTAAACCGATTTGATTTCGCCAAATTGGTGGAAAGCCGTCAGGCTTATATCGATCGCATTCATACTTCATACAATAACGTGTTGGCGAAAAATAATGTGGACGTGTTGAACGGTTTTGCCAAATTTGTGGATGCGAAAACCGTTGAAGTGTTTTATGCCGACGGTTCAAGCGAACAAGTCACGGCGGATCATATTCTGATCGCAACCGGCGGACGTCCGACTATTCCTGCGGTAAAAGGCGCGGAATACGGTATTGATTCAAACGGCGTATTTGCTTTAAAAGCGTTACCTAAACGCGTGGCGATTGTCGGTGCGGGTTATATTGCGGTGGAATTGGCGGGCGTCTTCAACAGTTTCAAAACGGAAACCCATTTGTTTGTGCGCAAACATGCGCCGTTGCGTAATCAGGATCCGCTGATTGTAGACACACTGCTGGAAGTATTGGAGCAGGACGGCATTCGGCTGCACACTCAGGCAATCCCTCAGGAAGTGGTGAAAAATGCCGACGGATCTCTTACTTTAAAATTGGAAGACGGACGCGAAACGACGGTGGATTCCGTGGTATGGGCAATCGGTCGCGAACCGACGACCGATGCGATTAATCTGCAAGCGGCCGGCGTGGAAACCAATGTGCGAGGTTTTGTGAAGGTGGACAAATATCAAAACACCAATGTAAGAGGCATTTATGCGGTGGGCGATATTATCGAAGGCGGTATTGAATTAACCCCCGTAGCGGTGGCGGCAGGTCGTCGTTTGTCCGAACGTTTGTTTAATCACAAACCGGATGAGCACCTGGATTATAATCTCGTTCCGACCGTAGTGTTCAGCCATCCTCCGATCGGCACCGTAGGCTTAACCGAACCGAAAGCTATCGAGCGATACGGTGCGGAAAATGTGAAAGTCTATAAATCTTCTTTCACACCGATGTATTCCGCCGTTACTCAGCATCGTCAGCCTTGCCGTATGAAACTGGTGTGCGCGGGGGCGGATGAAAAAATAGTGGGTTTGCACGGAATCGGTTTCGGCGTCGATGAAATGATTCAAGGATTTGCCGTGGCGATTAAAATGGGAGCGACCAAAGCGGATTTCGACAATACCGTCGCGATTCACCCGACCGGCTCGGAAGAATTTGTCACCATGCGTTAAATCCAATAAAAATAGGCATAGTCGACTATGCCTATTTTTTTATCGATTTTTTGCCAAGTTCGGGATTTATACGAAATTGCAGCCGGTTAATTTCCGGGTGAATACGGCGGAACGTTTGTAACAGTTCCTGCTGACGAAATAAAAATCCCTGCCGCACGACCGCACTTGCCACTTCAATCGTCAGTCCGTCCTCAGAAAAATTTGCGACGCGGTATAATTCGATAAACCGGGAAGGCAAAAGTTGCTGGATATTTTGATTTAATTCATTGATAAACAAACCTTTTTTCATGACTTGCGCAAGGCTTGAGGTATCCAGCAATTCTTTGATATTCATGACTTTTTGATGACGTTTGCTACGTTCCATGCTTGATATTTCTCTCCTAAAGCCCCATCTAAAGGGAAATTTGAATAAATTTACGACATTGTAACGAATTTCCGCTATAATTTGACTACTTTTTTGTGAGAACTCCGAAATGATATTAACCAAAGGCAAACATTATTTTTGGTCGCGATTACTGTTCAGCGTAATTGCGATGTTCGCGCTGCCTCAGGTTCAGATATCACAACATGCCGAATCGGAGAATCACACTTATCAAAATCAGTCCGTTCAACGGCAAATCGCCCGTGCCGCACAGGTTTTGCAACAGAAACAGGCGCAGCAATTTTTTGTCGTATCATCGGCTGAACCGAAAAAACTTCTCGAATTTCGCCCGCACTTTTCGGTGACGGAATTCGCCTTTCACGCACCGATTCGCGGTAGTCCTCGCGTTTAGTTTTCCCGTTAAAAATGTAACAACAAAATGGAATAAACCGCCGTGTTGAAGAGCTATTGCGGTTTATTTCTCAAAATCATAACAGTCAAAAAACAGAGAAAATTATGCTAAGAACTATTGCAACGAAAATTTTTGGTAGCCGTAACGATCGTATTTTGCGTCGTCTGAACAAAATCGTTAAGAAAATTAATGGGTTGGAACCTTCCTTTGAAGCGTTGAGCGATGACGAACTCAAAGCCAAAACCGATGAATTCCGTCAACGTTTAGCCAACGGCGAAACCTTGGAACAGCTGATGCCGGAGGCCTTTGCCACCGTGCGCGAAGCCAGTCGTCGCGTATTGGGCATGCGTCATTTCGACGTACAGTTAGTCGGCGGCATGGTACTGACCAACCGAAATATCGCGGAAATGCGTACCGGTGAAGGGAAAACCTTAACCGCAACCTTGCCTTGCTATTTGAACGCGCTGACCGGCAAAGGCGTGCACGTAGTCACAGTGAACGATTATTTGGCTCGCCGCGATGCGGAAACCAACCGTCCGTTATTCGAATTTTTAGGTATGACCGTAGCGGTGAATGTGCCGGGGTTGGATCCGGAAGTGAAGCGCGACGCCTATAAAGCGGATATCACTTATGCCACTAACAGCGAATTAGGTTTCGACTATCTGCGGGATAATCTGGCCCATTCGGCGCAGGAACGTTTTCAGCGGCCGCTGCATTACGCGTTAGTGGACGAAGTGGATTCCATTTTAATTGATGAAGCCCGGACTCCGTTGATTATTTCCGGCCCGGCGGCTGACAGTTCCGAACTTTATATCGCTATTAATAAACTGATTCCGTCTCTGGTGGAACAGGAAAAAGAAGACAGCGATGAATTTCAGGGCACCGGCGATTATTCCCTCGATTTGAAGAACAAACAGGCGAATTTAACGGAACGCGGCTTGGAAAAATGCGAAAACTGGTTGGTGGAACAAGGTTTAATGCGGCCGGAAGACAGCCTGTATTCAGCGGCGAATTTGGGTTTGTTCCATCATATTTCGGCGGCGCTGCGCGCTCATACTTTATTCCAGCGCGATGTGGATTATGTCGTGAAAGACGGCGAAATCGTTATTGTGGACGAACATACGGGACGCACTATGGCGGGACGTCGCTGGTCCGACGGTTTACATCAAGCGATTGAAGCCAAAGAGGGTGTGAAAATTCAGGGCGAAAACCAAACCGTTGCTTCAATCACTTATCAGAATTTCTTCCGTTTGTATGAAAAATTGGCCGGGATGACGGGTACGGCGGATACGGAAGCGTTTGAATTTCAACAAATTTATGGATTGGAAACCGTGGTTATTCCGACTAATCGCCCAATGATTCGTGATGACAAAACGGATATTATGTTTGAAAACGAACAGTACAAATTTGATGCCATCATTGAAGATATCAAAGACTGTATTGCCCGTCATCAACCCGTATTGGTGGGGACGGCGTCGATTGAAAAATCCGAATTGTTGTCTGCGGCACTGGATAAAGCGGGTATCGAACATAATGTGTTAAATGCCAAATTCCATGCTCAGGAAGCGGAAATTGTTGCCAATGCGGGATATCCGGGAGCGGTGACCATTGCCACCAACATGGCGGGACGCGGTACGGATATTGTATTGGGCGGTAACTGGAAAGCCGAAGTGGCGAAACTGGAAAATCCGACGGAAGAACAAATTGAAGCGATCAAAGCGGCATGGCAGCAGCGTCATGACGAAGTTATGCAGGCGGGCGGTTTACATATTATCGGAACGGAACGCCACGAATCCCGTCGTATCGACAACCAGCTGCGCGGACGTTCCGGTCGTCAGGGCGATCCGGGCTCGTCCCGTTTTTATCTCTCATTGGATGACGCTTTAATGCGGATTTATCTGAATGAAGGTAAGTTGAACATGATGCGTAAAATGTTCACCACGGCGGGCGAAGCGATGGAATCCAAACTGTTGGCGAAAGTTATTGCTTCTGCGCAGGCGAAAGTGGAAGCTCATAACTTCGACGGACGTAAAAATCTGCTGCAATATGACGATGTGGCGAATGATCAACGCCATGCCATTTATGAACAGCGCAACGCCTTACTGGATAATGAGGATATTTCCGAAACCATTGACGCCATTCGCGAAGACGTATTCAACGCTGTGATTGACGAATACATTCCGCCGCAATCTTTGGAAGAGCAATGGAAAATTCCCGAATTGGAAGAGCGTCTGCGTTCCGACTTTACGTTGGATCTGCCGATTCAGCAATGGTTGGAAGAAGATAATCAGTTACACGAAGACAACTTGCGCGAACGCATTATCGAGGCGGCGAAAACGGAATATCAACGTAAAGAAGCGCTGGCCGGTTCGGAAAGTATGCGCAGTTTCGAGAAAGGCATTATGCTGCAAACGCTGGATGAACTCTGGAAAGAGCATTTGTCGGCGATGGATTATCTGCGTCAGGGCATTCATTTGCGCGGTTATGCCCAGAAAGATCCGAAACAGGAATACAAAAAAGAGTCGTTCCAAATGTTTACGGAAATGCTGGATGCTTTGAAGTTAAGCGTCATCCGCACCTTAAGCCGCGTACGAGTGCGTACTCAGGAAGAAATGGAAGAGGCGGAACGTCAATATCAGGCGGCGATGGCGGCGCAGCAGCAAGCCCGACAAGCGCAACAAGCGCCGCTTCCGAACGAACGCCCTTCGTCTGATACGGCGCAGGACGAGGCGTTATCGGCGGAGGAAAAAGTGGCCCGCGCTGTCGCGGAACGTCATATCGGACGCAACGAACCCTGTCCGTGCGGTTCCGGTAAAAAATACAAATACTGCCATGGCAGTCGTGCCAAAGATCACGCCTAATCTTTGAATCAAGTGCGGTCAAAAAATGAAACGTTTTTTGACCGCACTTTCACATAAAGGTGAACATAACGATGAACAAAAAAATGGTTTCCGTTGCGGCGGGGATTATTCGCAATGAATTCGGACAAATTTATCTGACCCAGCGTTTGGAAGGGCAGGATTTCGCTCAGTCTCTCGAATTTCCCGGCGGCAAGGTGGATCCGGGTGAAACGCCGGAACAGGCGCTGAAACGGGAATTGGAGGAAGAAATCGGCATTATGGTGCTGGAGCCCTTATTGTATGAGCAATTTCTGTTTGAATATCCCACTAAAATCATTCATTTTTATTTTTATCTGGTGGAAGAATGGGTGGGCGAACCCTTCGGACGGGAAGGACAAGAAGGATTTTGGACCAATCAGCTTGATTTGGACGCCGGCCAGTTTCCGCCGGCAAATTTTAAACTGATTCAACGTTTACTGGCGGAAAGCGAAACGGATTAACGCCATCCGCTTATTCGATGCCGATCAATTTATGGGTTTGCAGACTCAGCTGCCATTTCGGCCTGTTCACCCGTTGGTTGAGCTTGCCGAGCAAGGTAATGGTTTCGTGCAAATTCATCTTTCCTTCGATTTCGCAAGGTGATAAGTAATAACGGTTCGCCTTGATTTTACCTTCAATAAATGCGCAAAATTCCAGCACGTCTTCATCCGCCACAATGCGAACTTCATGAGCGAAAGGAATGCAGCGGGATTGATATTTTTCCCGATACAATCGCTTCGGACTGGCGGCAATATAATCGATTTGAGCCGGTACCGTTTTCAATCCGTTGGTTTCAATGGCTAAAAAATAGCCGTCTTGCTTAAGCTGATCCAGCAACAGCGAAAGACGAGGCTGAATGGTTGGTTCGCCGCCGGTAATGATAATATTCTTCGCCGAAAACGCCCGCACTTTTTGCAGAATCCGAGCAAAGGTGAAAGGCTTGAATTCGTTGTAAGGCGTGTCGCACCAAGGACAGGCCAAATTGCATTTGCCGAAGCGAATAAAAATGGCGGGCATTCCCGTATTGGCGCCTTCTCCCTGCAGGCTTTCGAAAATTTCGACGATCGGATAGTTGATGGTGGAAGCAAGCGGATTCATTCGCGATACTCACAAAAAGAAGTGGGTGTTTCCCACAGACGAACAGCGGACAGCGGCAATTCGGATTTTAGCCGATTGAATATAAAACGCGCCATTTCTTCCGCCGTTGTGCGACTCGGCATGCCGAAAGTTTTGGAATCCAATTCGTTCAACAGGGCGGCGATTCTGCATTCCCGTTCGCTGTTCGTATCGTAAATAAACGCGTGATCCATCGGCGCTAAGATCAGCGTTTTAACAATGTCTTTTAAATCCGCAAAATCTATTACCATCCCTTTTTTCGGCCCTTGTTGGTAAAGGTCGCCGCTCACTTCCACCTGTAATTTATAGGTGTGGCCGTGCAGATTCCGGCATTTGCCGTCGTGGCCGTCCAAAATGTGTGCCATATCAAAACTGAATTCTTTGGAGACGCGAAACATGATAGTGTCCTCTATGCCGAAAAAACAGGCGATTTTTCGCCCGCACTTTTATGCGTTAAATATTCCTGCAACCCTTTTTCGCGCAAAATACAGCTCGGACAAGTGCCGCAACCGCCTTCTACGCCCAGATAGCATGTATGCGTGTGCCGGCGGATGTAATCCAGTGCGCCCAGTTCATCGGCGAGCTGCCAGGTTTGCGCTTTGGTTAAATACATCAGCGGCGTGCGAATATTGAATTGATAATCCATGGCAAGATTTAACGTTACGTTCATGGATTTCACAAAAACGTCGCGGCAGTCGGGATAACCGCTGAAATCAGTTTCGCACACGCCGGTGATAAGATCCGTGATGCCTTGTCCTTTGGCATAAATAGCGGCGTACAGCAGAAACAGCGCATTGCGTCCGTCCACGAAAGTGTTCGGCATGCCGTTTTCATCCTGCTTGATTTCCGTCTCGGACATCATGGCGTTGTTTGTGATGGTTTTGATGACGGAAGTATCGATCAGCGTTTGTTTTACGCCCAGATCCTGCGCAATCCATTGCGCTTTTTGCAATTCGACGGCGTGGCGTTGGCCGTATTGAAAGGTAACGGCTTCCACGTTATTTACGCCGTAATCCCGGATTGCCTGAATCAGACAAGTGGTGGAATCCTGTCCGCCGGAGAAGATAACAACCGCTTTACGGTTGCCGTTTGGGTTGAGGATATTCATAGATTTCCTTAGTTTTTTTACGTGGGAGGTTCGCGAACCACGATGAAAAGAAAGCGTATTGTAGCGATTTTCGCAAAAACTTGCAAAAAACCACCGCGCTACTATCGAATTCGGGGCTTTTCCGTTAAAATACGTTCAATTTTTACAACAGTAAGGAAAAGTAATTATGCGTTGGCAAGGTCGTGAACGAAGCACTAACATTGAAGATCGTCGCGGTTCAGGCTCAAGCGGCTTGGGCGGCGGTAAAAAAATGGGCGGAATCCTCGGATTCATCGTGCTGTTAATCGGTTCCTATTATGGTGTGGATTTGTCCGGATTGGTCGATTCGTCAGGTATGGGCGGCACGAGCGGAGGTTCGTCCCTCAGTCAGCAGGAAGAAGAGCATTTGGAAGGGCTTTCCGCCGTTGTGCTGAAAGATACGGAAAATACCTGGCAATCTTATTTCGCCAGCAGCGGACAACACTATCAGGCGCCAACCATGGTACTTTACCCCGGTGCCACCCCGACTGCCTGCGGCACGGGACAAGCGGCGATGGGGCCGTTCTACTGTCCGAACGATCGCAAGGTATATTTGGATTTGTCGTTTTATAACGATATGAAAAATCAACTTGGTGCCGCCGGCGATACCGCTTTTGCTTACGTCATCGCCCATGAAGTCGGTCATCACGTGCAGAATCTGCTTGGCATTTTACCGAAAGTGACGGCGGCGCAGCAGGCAAAAAGTAGTCAGGCGAACGCGCTTTCCGTCAAACTGGAATTGCAAGCGGACTGTTTCGCCGGCATATGGGGTTATCAAGCGGCAAAAAATAACCTGCTTGAAACCGGTGATTTGGAAGAAGCCTTTAATGCCGCGGAAGCCGTCGGCGACGACCGTCTGCAAAAACGCAGTCAAGGCTACGTGGTTCCGGACAGCTTCACTCACGGCACTTCCGCTCAACGTCTTGCCTGGTTCAAACGCGGTTTACAAAGCGGCGATCCGAAACAGTGCAACACCTTTGCGGAATAAAAAAACTGTTAAAAAAACGACCGCACTTTAGTCGCTAAAGTGCGGTCCGTTTTATCACTGTTTTTTGACGGCTTATTGTTTTGCCGCAATTTTGCCGTCTTGATAATCCACCGTGACCGGTTTGCTCGGTAATAATTTACCGGACAGGATTTCGTTGGCTAACGGATTTTCAATTTCCTGCTGGATTGCCCGTTTTAACGGACGCGCGCCGTAAATCGGGTCGTAACCCACTTCGCTGATGAAGTCCAATGCCGCATCGCTGAAGGTGATCTGATAACCGTGTTCCGCCATACGTTTCGCCAAGCGAGCCAATTGAATTTGCGCAATGGCTTTGATGTTTTCTTTGGCTAACGGATGGAATACCACCGTTTCGTCGATACGGTTGATGAATTCAGGACGGAAATGTTGTCCCACCACCGACATCACGATTTCTTTCATGCCTTCGTAACCTAAGCCGCGGTTTTCCTGAATGAGATCGGAACCCAGGTTAGAGGTCATAATCACCACTGTATTGCGGAAATCGACCGTACGCCCCTGTCCGTCGGTTAAGCGTCCGTCATCCAAGACTTGCAATAAAATATTGAACACGTCGTGATGGGCTTTTTCCACTTCATCCAATAAGATGACGGAATACGGACGGCGGCGGACGGCTTCGGTCAAATAACCGCCTTCTTCATAACCGACATAACCCGGAGGCGCACCCACTAAACGCGATACGCTGTGTTTTTCCATAAACTCGGACATGTCAATCCGCACCATGGCGTTTTCGTCGTCAAACATAAAGTTGGCCAAGGTTTTACAAAGTTCGGTTTTACCCACCCCGGTCGGCCCTAAGAACAGGAAGGAACCAATCGGACGGTTCGGATCGGATAAGCCCGCACGGCTGCGGCGAATGGCATTCGCCACCGCTTCTACCGCTTCGGTTTGTCCTACTACGCGTTTGTGTAATTCCTGTTCCATGCGCAGAAGTTTTTCTTTTTCGCCTTCCATCATTCGGGCGACCGGAATGCCGGTAGCGCGTGAAAGCACTTCGGCGATTTCTTCGTCGGTAACGCGATAACGTAACAGCTTCATTTCCTTGCCTTCGGATTTATCCGCATCGGCCAGTTGTTTTTCCAAGGCCGGAATAGTGCCGTATTGCAATTCGGACATTTTGTTTAAATCGCCGGCACGGCGCGCCTGTTCCAATTTGGTACGCGCATTTTCCAATTCTTCTTTAATATGCTGGGTACCGGAAAGGGCGGCTTTTTCGCTCTTCCATACTTCTTCCAGTTCGGCGTATTCGCGTTCTTTTTCCGTCAGTTCTTTTTCCAGCATTTCCAAACGCTTGCGGCTGGCTTCGTCGTCTTCTTTCTTCAACGCCTGTTGTTCCAGTTTTAACTGGATAATACGGCGTTCCAATTTATCCAGCGGCAACGGTTTACTGTCGATTTCCATTCGGATACTGGACGCCGCTTCGTCGATTAAGTCGATGGCTTTATCCGGCAACTGACGATCGGAAATATAACGATGGGAAAGGGTTGCCGCCGCTACAATCGCCGGGTCGGTAATTTCCACGTGATGGTGCAATTCGTAACGTTCCTGCAAGCCGCGCAAAATCGCAATGGTGTCCTCCACGCTCGGTTCGCCGACAAATACTTTTTGAAAACGACGTTCCAACGCCGCATCTTTTTCAATGTATTGGCGGTATTCGTCTAAGGTTGTGGCGCCGACACAATGCAATTCGCCGCGCGCCAGAGACGGTTTCAGCAGGTTGCCCGCATCCATCGCACCGTCGGTTTTACCGGCGCCGACCATAGTATGGATTTCGTCGATGAATAAAATGACTTTACCTTCTTCCTGCGCCAGTTCTTTCAACACCGCTTTTAAACGTTCTTCGAATTCGCCGCGGTATTTCGCACCGGCGATTAACGCGCCCATATCCAGGGAAAGAACCCGTTTGCCTTTTAACCCTTCCGGCACTTCGCCGTTGACGATACGTTGCGCTAATCCTTCCACGATAGCGGTTTTACCGACGCCAGGTTCACCGATTAACACCGGGTTATTTTTGGTCCGGCGTTGCAATACCTGAATCGCGCGACGAATTTCATCGTCACGACCGATTACCGGGTCGAGTTTTCCGCTTTCCGCCCGTGCGGTTAAGTCGATAGTATATTTTTCAAGAGCCTGACGGCTGTCTTCTGCATTTTGATCGTTCACGCTTTGTCCTCCGCGCACCTGTTTAATGGCGGCCTCTAAATTTTCTTTTTTCGTTCCGCACTTGCGTAATAATTCCGCTAGGCTGCCTTTTTCTTCGAATACGGCGAGTAAGAATATTTCGCTGGAAATAAATTTGTCATTTTGACGCTGTGCGATTTTGTCACACAGATTCAGTAAATTCACCAGCTGACGGGAAATCTGCACGTCCCCGCCGTTGCCGGAAACCTGCGGTAGTTTGTTAATTTCCGCATTTAATTCGCTGCGCAACATTGCGACATTAGCGCCGCTTGCCGTTAAAATCGGTGCGACGGAACCGTCTTGCTGGTTCAAAAGTGCGGTCAATAAATGGACCGGTTCTATAAACTGATTGTCTTTTCCCAGCGCCAGCGATTGCGCTTCGCCTAACGCCTGTTGAAATTTGGTGGTAAATTTATCAATGTTCATGTTTGCTCTCCTGAAAAGATTGAATATTGCGTTCACGTTTAACTAAGTGAGAGCGGAATTTCGGATTTCAAGGGAAAAATGAAAATATTTTATGTTAAATAGAAGAAACCGATAACGAGCGGCTGATGGGTGCAAATCATGATTCGTTATCGGTGAGAACGGGAAATTATGCTAACGCAGGTAAATCAGTCATCATCCAGCGAGGTTTAACATCAATTTCCAGGCCGGAAGTTTCGCCCGCCTGCAAACGTAAATGCCCTACGTAAGCAATCATGGCGCCGTTATCGGTACAGAATTGCGGAGAAGGGTAGAACGTCTTGCCGCCCAATGAACCCGTTAATTGCGCAAGTCCCTGTCGCAACTGTTTATTGGCGCTGACGCCGCCGGCCACAACCAGCGTTTTGTAGCTGGTCTGTTGTAAAGCCCGTTTACATTTGATTGCCAGGGTTTCCACCACGGCGGTCTGGAATGCGCAGGCAATATCCGCTTTGGTTTGTTCCGTCAGTTCGCCTTCCTGTTTGATTGCCTGGTGAATCGTATTGGCCGCCGCCGTTTTTAAACCGGAAAAACTGAAATCCAAACCCGGACGGTCGGTCATCGGTTTCGGAAAGACAAAACGCCCGGCTGAACCTTTTTCCGCCAAGCGGGAAAGCGCGGCACCGCCCGGATAATCCAATCCTAACAATTTTGCCGTTTTGTCAAAGGCTTCACCGGCGGCATCGTCAATGCTTTCGCCCAGTAATTCGTATTTTCCTACGCCGTCAACCCGAACAAGCTGCGTGTGTCCGCCGGAAACCAGCAACGCGACGAAAGGAAAGTGCGGGCGATTTTCGGGCGATTCTAACATCGGAGCCAGCAAATGTCCTTCCATGTGGTGTACGCCCACCGCCGGCACATTCCAGGCATACGCCAGCGAGCGGGCAATGGTCGCGCCCACGAGTAATGCGCCCACTAATCCCGGCCCGGCGGTATAGGCAATGCCGTCAATTTCCTCGGCGGTAAGATTGGCTTCTTTCAGCGCGGCTCGGATGAGAGGCGCGGTTTTACGGATATGATCGCGCGACGCCAATTCCGGCACGACGCCGCCATAATCCGCGTGCAACGCAATTTGAGTATAAAGCTGGTCGGCGATTAAGCCCCGTTCCGTGTCGTAAATGGCGACGCCCGTTTCATCGCAGGAGGTTTCAATACCTAAAACTTTCATTCGATTCTCTTGTTTCGTTCAAAAAAACTCATGAAAATTCTACCGCACTTTTAGCCGTTTCGCAGTATTTGATTTTTCCGTCCGCAGTTTTCCGAGGCATTTTGATTGATTTCATGAAATTCGTCGATTGAGCGGTTTACGCTTTTGTCGAACTTTGTTAAAATTCCCAATCTAATTGAAACTGATTATCAATTAGATAATTTTTATTTATCTTAAAGGGTTTCTCATGCCGGCATTATTCGAATTTCTCAAAAATTACAGTGATTACATCATCCTCGGCTTGTTAGGTTTGATGAGCTTTATTATGTTATGGTTTGTGATTGAACGTTTTATCTTCTTAAGCAAAGTCAAAGTCGGCACTTATAGCAATATTCACTCTTTGGATATTGATTTAACCCGCCATTTAACCATCGTTTCCACCATCGGCGCCAACGCGCCTTATATCGGTTTGTTGGGAACCGTTATCGGGATTTTATTAACTTTCTATGATTTGGGCACGTCCGCGGCCGATATTGACGCTGCCGCCATTATGCTGCATTTGTCTTTGGCGCTGAAAGCTACGGCGGTAGGGATTCTGGTCGCGATTCCGTCCATGGTGTTTTACAGCGCATTGGGACGCAAAGTGGATGTACAGCGTTTGAAATGGAAAGCGTTAAACAGCACCAAAAATATCGGCGCATAGCGGAGTCCGGCGATGAAAAAATTTGACGAAATCAACATCATCCCGTTTATCGACATCATGTTGGTGTTGCTGGCTATCGTACTGATTACGGCCTCTTTTATTTCTCAGGGCAAAATTCAGGTGAATGTCCCGAAAGCGTCGCAAACGGTGGCGTTCAAATCGGACGATTTGGCGAAATTATTAACCGTGAATGCGGAAGGTAAAATTTTCTTCAACGATAAACCGATAGAACAGGCCGAGTTAGAAAAGGAAATCGCCGGTTGGGATAAAGATCAGAAAGTGACGTTAAAAGTGGATGCGGAATCTTCATTCCGGAATTTCGTTTCGATTACCGATTTGATGGCAAAAAATAACATCAAGAATGTCGCCATTGTGACAATGAAAGATAAAGGTCAGTAAATGAAAGGCAATTCTTGGCTGGGATTTATAGGTTCGGCGGTTTTCCACGCCGGGCTGGCGGCGGCGTTGTTTGCGGCATTTAAGCAAGATGAAAGCGCCAACGGGCGAAGTGCGGAGGAAATTGCCACTAACATTTCTATGGAAATGCTGATGGCGACGACGGTGGAAAGCCGTCCGCCGGCGGAACCCGAACCGGTAAAAAAGGCGGAAGCGGAGCCTGAGAAAAAAGAAACGGTAGCGGATCCGACATTAAAACCGAAACCGGAAAAAGCAAAAGAGAAGCCGAAAGAGAAAGCGAAGGAAAAACCGCCGGAAAAACCGAAAGAAGCGGTGAAAAAACCGGCTAAAGCGGTGGCAAAAGTGACACCGAATCCGTCACCGAAGGCTGTTGCGGCGGATCGTGTTCAGGCGGGCAATGCCAATGTAAATTCGAAGGCGACGGCAATTTCCGCCAATACCAACAGCAATAACGCGAATTTAACCGGCAGCGGAGCGAGTTCGTCGGAAGTGGCGGAATATAAATCCCGCATTCGTCGCGAAATCGAACGGCATAAAAAATATTCCCAGCGCGCTCGTATGATGCGAAAACAAGGCGTGGTGGTGGTCGCGTTTTCCATCGGAAACGACGGTTCCGTCAGCGGTGCGCATATTGTGAAATCTTCCGGTAGCGAAGATTTGGACAATTCCGCTGTGGCTGCGGTGAATGCGGCGAAATCAGTGGGGCCGAAACCGGCCGGCATGAGCAGCGCCCTTAGCGTGCCGATCAGTTTCAAAATTCAATAGCGTTTTCATTCCTGAAAAATCGGCGTAGAATACAAGTGCGGTCAAAAACGTTTGAATTTTTGACCGCACTTTTTTTGATTAACGGAGTTTTTATGGTTGTTGGTCCTTTTATTAATGCGGGCGCCATCGTGTTGGGCGGGGTATTGGGCGCCGTGTTGGGCGGTCGAGTGCCGGAACGGTTGCGGTTCAATTTAACCTTGTTATTCGGATTGTGTTCCATGGCAATGGGCATTTCCATGGTGGCGAAAGTACACAGCATGCCGGCCATGGTGCTTTCCGTGTTGCTTGGTACCATTATCGGCGAATTACTTTTGTTGGAAAGCGGCATTAATCGTTTGGCGACGGGCGCAAAGGGAATTGTGGAACGCATTTTCCCGGCGAACGACAGTCATCATTTTCATGAAGAATTTTTGCAAAAATTTGTGAGCCTGCTGATTTTGCTGTCTTTCAGCGGAACGGGGATTTTCGGAGCGATGAACGAAGGCATTACCGGAGACGAAAGCATTTTGATTGTGAAAGCTTTTCTGGATTTTTTCACC
This sequence comes from Exercitatus varius, assembly GCF_029577735.1. Classification (NCBI taxonomy): domain Bacteria; kingdom Pseudomonadati; phylum Pseudomonadota; class Gammaproteobacteria; order Pasteurellales; family Pasteurellaceae; genus Exercitatus; species Exercitatus varius. Next base: position 114,059 of record NZ_JARQTO010000002.1, read on the forward strand.
GCCATTATTTTTGCCACCACGTTAGGCATTTCGGTTTCTACGCTGTTTGTACCGCAAATTGCGGTGCAACTGATTCTGGCGTTCAGCGCAACGTTTTTGATTCCCTTGATTACGCCGGAAATGCGGGCGGATTTTGCCGCAACCGGCGGGGTGTTGATGGTGGCGACAGGTTTTCGCATCTGCGGAATGAAGAATTTTCAGGCGGGCAATATGTTGCCGGCATTATTTATCGCCATGCCGATTTCCGCTTTGTGGGCAACGTTCTTTTAAATGTTGACGGCGCAATGCAAAACGGGAACCTGAGTTCCCGTTTTTATTTTTTGTATTATTTGGCCCGGCTTGCCAGTAACACGCCTGCGGTAACCGCCACGTTTAAGCCGGTTTTTAGCGGATTGGCGGTGCTCAAATTTACTACTTCGTCGTCGTTTTTGGCAAAGCCGGAGACATCGCTTTCGCTTAATACGAATACGGTTTTTTTCGTCCATAATAGTTTATTCAGGCTTTTTGCCCGTTTGTCGGTGCTGGTATAAATCACTTGATAACCCGCTTGGCGTAATTGCGACAGAGCCTGTTCCGTATCGTTCGTTTGCAGAATATTGACAAATTCCGCCCCGCCTTCGGCAACCCGCATGGCGTTGGCGGATTGAATCAATTCCGGCTCGGCGGTAATCAACGCTTTTACGCCGTACACCGCGCAAGTGCGCAGAATTCCGCCGATATTTTGCGGATTGCGTACGTTGTCGAGTAGCACGACAACATCTTGCCGGCGCGTGATATCCAGATAACCTTTCAAGGTGAACGGATGGCGTTTTTTCACCAGCATACAAATGCCGCCGTGATGTTCCGTCCCGCTGACCCGTTCCAATTCATCCCGATCAACCACGTGATACACTTTTTTATTCGCCGCCAGATAGCTGAACATTTCGCCGGTTTTATGCGCGGTTTCCACCGTCGTCCACACGCGAACAATACTTTCCGGACGTTGCGCAAACAAGGTAAAACAGGCGTTTTCACCGAATACCTTCATTTCTTCCGCCCGGTTTTTCTTGATTTTTTCCGGCGCACGAGGCGAAAGCGGACCGGTTTTTTTCTCTTTGGGCTGAGCGCTGACGCCGGTAGATTTGGTCACCACTTTCACCTTGCCTAATTGGGTTTCGGTCACTTGTAATGTGAATTCCGGCGTGCGCGGCGTGCGATTTTCATCACGTTTGCCACTTGATTTCGGAGAAAAGTGCGGTCGATTTTTGTCGAGTTTTTGATCGAAATCGGTATTTTCGCGACGGCGATTCGGCTGGTTTTCCGTCATTCGAGCGGATGAACGCGGTGAACGTCGTTCGCCGACGGAACGTTCTTTAAAGCGGTGTTCTCCGGTAGCGGCTTGAAATTTAGGTTTCTGGAAGTTGCTCATTTGCTGTCCTGTAAGGTCAAAAATTTTAGGCATTATAGCAAAAATATTGTAAACTAACCCATTAATTAAAAGCGCAATTATGGCGTGAACAAAGAAGAATACTATGTTTATTAATCGGATCAATCGAGCAAAACAGCACCTGCGCAGCCTTTCCTATATTCCGCAAGCGGCGGAGGATATTGAGTTTCTGCATAGTGCGGATCAATTTAAACAGACCATTATTGAGTTAATTCGCGGCGCGAAAACTCGTATTTATGTGACCGCACTTTACTGGCAGCTGGATGAAGCCGGTCAGCAGATTTTGGCGGAAATTTATCAGGCGAAAGCCAATAATCCGGATTTGGATGTCAAAATTTTAGTGGATTGGCATCGGGCTCAGCGTAATTTGCTGGGCGAAGCAAAAGGCATCACGAATGCGGATTGGTACAGCGAAGAACGCGCTAAACACGGAAATGACGCCATGTTTTTCGGCGTGCCGGTGAACGGACGCGAAGTTTTCGGCGTGCTGCACATTAAAGGTTTCGTGTTCGACGATACCGTTCTTTACAGCGGTGCCAGTATTAATAACGTATATCTGAATCAGCTCGGCAAATATCGTTACGATCGCTATCAAAAAATTAAAAATGGCCCTTTGGCGGATTCGTTGGTTCGGTTTATTCGGCAATATTTTCTGAATGCTGATTCCGTTTATGCGCTAGACGACGCCGGCCGGCCTAAAACGCGGGAAATTAAATCTCAGATTAAGGCGTTTCGTAAGCAGCTGAAATTGGCGCAATATAGGGTTGAGCCCTCAAATACGGCGGTATACGGCGAAGAATTGATGATTGCTCCTTTATTCGGGCTGGGCACAAAGTACAATGTGTTGAATCGCACAATTCAGGATTTATTCGTTTTAGTTCAGGAACGGCTGACGATTTGTACGCCGTATTTTAATTTCCCGCGCACCTTACAAGTGAAAATCCGGGATTTGTTAAACGACGGTAAGAAAGTGGAAATTATTGTCGGCGATAAAACTGCGAACGATTTTTATATTCCGCCAAGCCAGCAATTCCGTATGGCGGGCGCTTTACCTTATTTATACGAACGCAATTTGCGCGCTTTTTGTAAGAAATTCGAGCAGGATTTGACAAGCGGACGGTTAACGGTACGTTTATGGAAAGACGGCGATAATTCCTATCATTTAAAAGGTATTTGGGTGGATGACGAATACATTTTACTGACCGGCAATAATTTGAACCCGCGCGCATGGCGTTTGGATGCTGAAAACGGTTTGTTGATTCAGGATCCTAAACGGGTGTTACAAGCGCAGGTACAAGCGGAGTTAAATGAAATTCGTCAGCATACGAGCGAGGTAAAACATTATTCCGAATTGGAACAAATGGAACAATATCCGCACGCCGTTCAGCGTTTGCTTAAGCGATTCTCTCGCGTAAAAGCCGATCAAATCGTGAAATGGATTTTATAAGCGTTACGGTAAAAAACGAACAAAGGAAAAGTGTTAGAGTTTTGCCGAAATCCGTGCTTAAGAAATCTGTTTTTTAGTCGTCGGTTTCGATAAGCCGGAGCCGGCGGCAATCGGAATGTGCCGTTAGTGTCGGGTATTCGGTTTTTTAACGGAATTATCCGAACTTTTCTAGACTTCACGTCAATATTTCTCTATAATCGACCGCACTTTTGAATCCGTATTCAACCGCCCCCATAGCTCAGCGGTCAGAGCAGACGACTCATAATCGTTTGGTCGCTGGTTCAAACCCAGCTGGGGGCACCATTTGTAGATTGATTGGCCAAAAGTGAGAATTTCCCTTTGACTATTTCTGACTCACAAGGTAATATTCACGCCCTATGCAAAAGGTAAGACTACCCTTAACTGTTGATCCGGTTAAAGACGCTCAGCGCAGATTAGATTATGTCGGTTATTATGCCGCGAATCAGCTTGGTCGTCTGGCGGAATCAGTAGGAAAAGTGCTCAGCGATGCACAGGTGACATTATCGTTTTTCATTGATCCGCAAAAATTGGTGGTAATGAAAGGGCATGCGGAAGTTGACGTAGAATTAGAATGTCAGCGCTGTAATTCTCCTTTCGTTCAAAAGCTGGAATGTGATTTCTGTTACAGTCCGGTATCTAATTTAGATAAGATTGATGAGTTGCCAGAGATTTATGAACCTATTGAGTTCAATGAATTCGGGGAAATAGATTTAATTGGTACGATTGAAGACGAACTAATATTATGTTTGCCTCTTGTACCGATGCATTCATCTGAACACTGTGAAGTGTCCGCGCACGAACAGGTTTTTGGCAAATTGCCTGAAGAATTGGCAAAAAAACCGAACCCGTTCGCTGTATTAGCTAATTTAAAGCAAAAGTAAATTAATTTAGGAGTATGGCCAATGGCTGTTCAACAAAACAAAAAATCTCGTTCACGTCGTGATATGCGTCGTTCACATGATGCGTTAACTACCGCTGCAGTATCAGTAGATAAAGCGAGTGGCGAAACTCATTTGCGTCACCATGTTACTGCTGACGGTTACTACCGTGGTCGTAAAGTAATCAACAAGTAATTCCTTTTCATTAAGGTATTCACTTGAGTCGTCTAACCCTTGCGTTAGATGTGATGGGCGGGGACATTGGTCCCCGTATTACTATCCCAGCATCCTTAAAAGCGTTGGATGATGATCCGATGCTGTCTTTGCTTTTGTTCGGCGATAGCCGGCAAATCCAGCCAGAGCTAGATAAAGCTTCCGATAAAATTTCACCAAATATCAGAGAACGTTTGGTGATTCGTCATGTTTCCCATACGATAGAGAATAATCAATCCGTTACCGACGCTTTACGTCATAGCAAAGGTACCTCTATGCGTTTGGCGATTGAAGCCGTACAGCGTGGGGAAGCACAAGGTTGTGCGAGTGGCGGAAATACCGGCGCATTAATGGGATTGGCAAAAGTGATTTTGCAGCCGCTAAAAGGAATTCAGCGTCCTGCTTTAGTTTCAGTATTACCTACTATGGATGGCAATCACTCAGTGATGCTCGACTTGGGGGCAAATATTGATTGCGATGCGGAAAATCTGTACCAATTTGCGCTGATGGGTGCTATTTTTGCCGAGAATCGGTTAAACTTGGTTTTTCCTCGGGTAGCATTACTTAATATCGGGGTGGAAGCGATTAAGGGATATAAATCCATCCGTGAAGCCTCAGAAATGATTAAAAAAAATACCGCACTTAACTATGTCGGATTCATTGAAGGCAATTATTTGTTGAACGGCGTAGCCGATGTGATTGTCAGCGACGGGTTCGCCGGTAATGTGGCGTTAAAAACCCTGGAAGGTGCGGCGCAAAATGTGATCGGATTATTAAAAGGTCGTTCCCGTAATGACCTGCTGAAACCACTGTTCGGTTGGTTAATGAAAATCCTGTTTCGGGAAAGTTATCAACGGCTACGCAGTATTAATCCGGAGCAATATAACGGTGCGTCTTTAATCGGATTAACCTCAGTCGTGGTGAAAAGTCACGGTAGCGCCAATATCAATGCCTTCACTAACGCGATTAAAGATGCCGCATTACAAGTGCGTCAACAAATTCCGCAAAAAATTTTAGATGGTTTAAATAAATAAAATAATTGTAATAACGAGAATGTTATGAATAGCAGAATTTTAGCAACCGGTAGTTATTTACCGACCCGAGTTCGTACTAATGCCGATTTGGAAAAGATGGTCGAGACTTCCGACGAATGGATTGTTACCCGTTCGGGGATTCGTGAGCGTCGTCTTGCCGCAGAGCATGAGACTGTCGCCACCATGGGGTTTGAAGCGGCGAAGAAAGCATTGAAAACCGCCAAAATTGATCCGAATGAGATCGAACTTGTCATAGTGGGTACGACCAGCAGCTCTCATGCGTATCCGAGCGCGGCTTGCCAGATTCAAGGTATGCTTAATATTGATGATGCTATTTCTTTTGATTTGGCGGCCGCTTGTACGGGATTTGTTTACGCGTTAAGCGTTGCGGATCAATTCATTCGTGCGGGAAAGGTGAAAAAAGCGCTGGTTATCGGTTCGGATCTAAACTCTCGTAATCTTGACGAGACCGACCGTAGTACTGTAATTTTATTTGGCGACGGTGCCGGTGCGGTAATTTTAGAAGCCAGCGAAGAAGAGGGCATTATTTCTACTCATTTGCATGCTACCGCTGATAAACATGACGTGTTGGTGCTTCCTCACGCGCAGCGTGATGACGAGAAATCGGGTTATATCTCAATGCAAGGTAATGAAACCTTCAAATTAGCCGTGCGTGAATTGGCAAATGTCGTGGAGGAAACACTGGTAGCCAATAATTTAGATAAAAAAGATATAGATTGGCTGGTTCCTCATCAGGCTAATTTGCGAATTATCTCCGCAACTGTGAAAAAATTGGATATGACGCTTGAACAAGCCGTGGTGACATTGGATAAATATGCCAATACCAGTGCGGCTTCCGTGCCGATTTCCTTAGACGAAGCGGTGCGCGACGGAAGAATCCGACGCGGTCAGTTGTTATTATTAGAAGCTTTTGGCGGCGGCTGGACTTGGGGATCGGCCTTAGTACGTTTCTAAATCAGCGGATCTTTATATTGGTGCGGTTTAACGTGTGAAGGCACGCACCATTTCAGCATTAAAAAGGATACAAAATGAAAAAATTTTCAATGGTATTTCCCGGACAGGGATCTCAATCCGTCGGTATGTTAGCCGAACTGGCAGAACAATTTCCGGTTGTGACTGAAACCTTTAAACAAGCGTCGGATGTATTGGGTTATGATTTATGGGCGTTAACGCAACAAGGCCCGGCGGAAGAATTAAACAAAACATGGCAAACTCAGCCCGCACTTTTGGCCGCCTCCGTGGCGATTTACCGCGTTTGGCAACAACAATATCCGGATTTAAAACCGGAAGTCATGGCGGGTCATAGTCTGGGCGAGTATTCGGCGTTAGTTTGTGCCGGAGTGATTGATTTCGAAGACGCCATTCAATTAGTAGAATTGCGCGGCAAATTAATGCAGCAAGCTGTACCGGAAGGCGCGGGTGCGATGTATGCCATTATTGGTCTGGACAATGAAACTATCATTAATGCCTGTAAAACCGCAGAACAAGGCGAAGTGGTTTCTGCCGTAAACTTTAATTCGCCGGGACAAGTTGTTATCGCGGGCAGTAAAGATGCGGTGGAACGTGCGGCGGCAGCTTGTAAAGAAGCCGGTGCGAAACGTGCACTGCCGTTATCGGTTAGTGTGCCGTCTCATTGCGCCTTAATGAAACCGGCGGCGGATCAACTTGCCGTTTCGTTGGAAAGCGTTGCGGTAAAAGCGCCGTCAATTGCGGTGATCAATAACGTCGATGTGAAAACCGAAAACGGCGCGGATGCGATTCGTACCGCATTAGTTCGCCAACTTTACAGCCCGGTACGCTGGACGGAAACCGTCGAAAAAATGGCGGCACAGGGCATTGAGGTGTTGATCGAAATGGGCCCGGGCAAAGTATTAACGGGTTTAACCGGCCGCATTGTGAAAGAGCTTTCCGCTCAGGCGGTTAATGATGTGAAATCATTAGAAGCGGCGAAGGAATTACTGGCGTAATTTGCAGATGGGCGTTAGCCCGTTAATGATTCAAATAAATGGCGGGTGATCAACCCGCTCCAGCAAAGAAGGAAAACGGACATGCAAGGTAAAATCGCATTAGTGACGGGCGCAACCCGCGGCATTGGTAAGGCTATTGCAGAGGAGTTAGCGTCAAAAGGTGCATTTGTTATCGGTACGGCGACTTCCGAAAAAGGTGCCGAAACCATTTCCGCTTATTTAGGCGAACGGGGCAGAGGCTTAGTGTTAAACGTTGCCGACAGTAATTCCATTGATTCCGTGTTAGAACAAATCAAGAAAGAACATGGCGATATCGATATTTTAGTCAATAATGCCGGCATTACCCGTGATAACCTGTTAATGCGCATGAAAGACGACGAATGGTTCGATATTATCCAAACGAATCTGACTTCCGTTTATTATCTTTCGAAAGCCATGTTACGTTCTATGATGAAAAAGCGTTTTGGTCGTATTATTACTATTGGTTCCGTTGTGGGCTCAATGGGAAATCCGGGCCAAGCCAACTATTGTGCAGCCAAAGCGGGTTTAATCGGTTTCAGCAAAGGTTTAGCGAAAGAAGTGGCGTCACGCGGCATTACGGTCAACGTGGTTGCTCCGGGCTTTATCGCGACGGATATGACGGATGTTTTAACGGATGAACAAAAATCCGGTATTCTGGCCAATGTGCCGGCGGGACGTTTAGGTGAACCGAAAGATATTGCCAAAGCCGTTGCATTTTTAGCTTCTGATGATGCAGGCTATGTCACCGGTACGACATTGCACGTAAATGGTGGGTTATACATGGCGTAACCCGAAAAATTCCGGTGAAAGCATAGCCAAAATGAAAGGGATTTGTTAGAATCGTGCAGAATATGTAATTCGGTTACGTATAGTCGGTTTTATTTAATCGGTGTTTTGAAAAAGTGCGGTCAAATTTTTTGTGGTTTTACCACTGAAAGAAATGGCTTGCAACTTTTGAAAAAATGCATACACTATTAACTCTATCGCATTGTGCGAGAACTACAATAGGAAACAAAAATGAGCATTGAAGAACGCGTAAAAAAAATCATTGTTGAACAACTTGGCGTTAAAGAAGACGAAGTAAAATCTGAAGCTTCATTCATTGAAGACTTAGGTGCGGACTCTTTAGACACTGTTGAATTAGTAATGGCTTTAGAAGAAGAATTCGATATCGAAATTCCTGATGAAGAAGCTGAAAAAATTACGACAGTTCAATCAGCGATTGATTACGTTCAAAACAATCAATAATTTCGAAATTAAGGCGACGGTTAAGTCGCCTTAATTATTTTTATTCCGACGTTTCTGCCTATTTTCGTTTCATTAGTTCGCTTTTAACATTTTATTAACTTCCTTTTTTCCCCTCTCAAATAAAATATTTTTAATTTGTTGACTTAGAACAAAGATTGATTAAATACCATTTATTGAGTAGTGCAATTAATGCTAGGATCGGCACACCTTAAATTGGTAATAATGATATTTGGAGTTTATATGGATTTTTTGATAAATCTAAGTGAAGGTACGCAATTCACAATTCAACTTGCGATTGTGCTTATCTGTTTGTTTTATGGTGCAAGAAAAGGCGGTATTGCACTTGGGATGTTAGGCGGCGTCGGTTTAATCGTTTTGGTATTCGGTTTCGGGATTGAACCGGGTAAACCTGCGATTGATGTGATGCTGACAATTTTGGCCGTGGTGGTCACTTCGGCAACATTGCAGGCCAGCGGCGGTTTGGATGTAATGTTACAAATTGCTGAAAAAATGTTACGTCGCAATCCTAAATATGTGAGTATTCTTGCGCCGTTTGTTACTTGCTTTTTGACCATTCTTTGCGGTACGGGTCATGTTGTTTATACTATGTTGCCAATCATTTATGATATTGCGATTAAAAATAACATTCGTCCTGAACGCCCGATGGCGGCAAGTTCTATTGCCTCTCAAATGGGGATTATCGCTTCTCCGGTTTCCGTCGCTGTGGTGACATTAACCGCTTTCTTAGTGAATGCCAAAACACCGTTAGCCGGATTCGACGGTTATCTTGATTTATTGAAAGTCACCGTTCCTTCAACTCTTTGCGGTATTTTAGCGATCGGTATTTTCAGTTGGTTCCGCGGTAAAGATTTAGACAAAGACGAAGTATTCCAAGAAAAGCTGAAAGATCCCGAATTCAAAAAATACGTTTATGGCGACAGCGCTTCTTTATTAGGTAAAAAACTGCCTCAATCAAGCTGGAATGCCATGTGGATCTTCTTTGGTGCGATTTTAGTGGTTGCGCTGTTAGGTTATTTTAAAGATTTGCGCCCGGCTTTCGATAAACCGGTACCGGCTCAGGTTGTTGAAATTGTATCCGCCGATCAAACGGTGAAAAGCATCAACGTGAAAGACGGTAAAATTGTCGCGACGGCGCAGGACGGCAAAGTGGCGATTGACGTGAAAGAAAATAAAGGTAAAGCTAAAACCGCTTATAATGCGATTGAAATTTATGATGATAAAGGCGTGTTAACGCAAACCTTATCCGTACAGGATAATAACGTGGTGATCACCGCGGGCGATCAATCGGAAACCATTGCTAACGCCTCAATTGCGTTGAAAGATACCATGAAGAAGAAAACTAACCTCAGCATGGTTAATGTTATTCAAATTTTCATGTTATTGGCCGGTGCATTAATTGTTATCTTCACGAAAACCGATCCGGGTAAAATCAGTAAAAATGAAATTTTCCGCTCCGGTATGATTGCGTTAGTGGCCGTATTCGGTATTTCCTGGATGGCGGAAACCATGTTTACGGTTCACACGCCAATGATGAAAGCCGCGCTTGGTGATGTGGTGAAAGCGCATCCTTGGACTTATGCCGTGATGTTGTTATTGATTTCTAAATTCGTAAACTCACAGGCGGCGGCGTTAGTGGCGTTCGTTCCGTTGGCGTTAAGTATCGGTGTGGAACCGGCCGTTATTCTGGCATTCGCTTCCGCTTGCTACGGTTACTACATTTTGCCGACTTACCCGAGCGACTTGGCGGCAATCCAATTTGACCGCTCCGGCACGACCCATATTGGTAAATTTGTGATTAACCACAGTTTCATCATGGTCGGTTTAATCGGTGTGGTGACGGCATGTATTTTCGGTTATCTCTTCACAATGATGTACGGTTACCTTTAATCGATAGCCAACAATAAAAGAAAAGTGCGGTCAAATTTGGCCGCATTTTTTATGTTTGACGTTTCCCGTCTCGACGGAAAATTTTATGGGAAAAGTGCGGTCGGATTTTTGTGAGTTTTTTGAGAAAAATGTGCAAATCGAATGACGACTTGCGCGGAATGAGGTAATTAAGCTTCAATCAAGCCGGATTTCACCAGAAAATTGTATATTCCGTCTTGTTCGATGTGATCCGTCACATAATCCGCCACGTCTTTCAGTTGCGGGTGCGCATTCCCCATTGCTACGCCGACACCGACGGTGTTAAGCATTTCGAGATCGTTTAAACCGTCACCAAATGCCATCACGTTATCCATGGACAAACCCAAATAATCAACCACGGCGCGAATTCCCCGCGCTTTGGAACCTTCCGCATCGAATAAGTCGACAGAATCTTTGTCCCAACGCACTACGCGCAATCCGTCTAAAATTTGCGCATCCGCAATCAGCTGATCCTGCGTTTCATCATAAAACGGCAGTAACTGGAAGACTTCATTGGATTTAAAGTAATCTTTATCCACAATATAATCCCGCAGAATAGGATCCAATGCCGATTTTTGTTGCGGTGTGATGCCGGAAACCGCGATTTTTTTATCGGAAACAAAAGCATATTCAATGCCGTGGGCGTCAAAAAAGTCCACCAGAACCTGAATTTTTTCGGTGGGAATGGTGTGTTTTTCAATGAAATGATCTTTATAAACCGCTAATTGCCCGTTCATAGTGACAAACAAATCGATCGGTTCCTGCGCAAGTAACGCCCGGAGTTTTAACGGCAAGCTGCAACGGGAACGTCCCGTGGCAATGGCGGGAATAATGCCGTTGGCTTTCAATTTCCGGATTGCGGGTAAAACCGAATCGGGTAAGTAATCTTTGTGTTTAACGATAAGGGTTTCGTCAATATCGAAAAAGACGATTTTAATTTTGTCGCGCAGGTTTGGTACCATCATAATGGCCTCGGAAAACGAATAAATGTACTCAAAAAATTTTCCGCAATTTTACACTATTTTGACAGGGTTTAGGCAAGAGAATGAGGGGCATTGTTTGCAGGAAATTTATTTAACTCAATGGAATTGCCGCTAAATCCGTATTTTTTGAAATAGGCCGAAGATCTATTTTTGTTACGAAATTGCAACAAATTTGACCGCACTTATGCTAGGATGACGTTCCATTTGATTGTTCGTTTTGGGAGGGAATTTTGCAATTTTTACAGCGTTTTTTAAAATTGGAATCGGCGCCGGGTATTCTATTATTCATTTTTGCCGTTTTGGCGATGATGTTGGCCAATTCGCCGTTAAAATCCCATTATTTTGATTTTCTGGATATTCCTATTGCCATACGGGTGAGTAGTTTTGAAATCAATAAAACCTTAATTCACTGGGTGAACGATGGCTTCATGGCGGTGTTTTTTGTGTTGGTGGGCATGGAAGTGAAACGGGAAATGGCGGAAGGTTCGCTGGCAAGCTATCGACAAGCGATTTTCCCGGCGTTGGCCGCCGTGGGCGGCATGATCGTGCCGGCATTAATTTATGCTTTTATTACCCATTCTCACGCGGAACTGGCAAACGGTTGGGCGATTCCGATGGCGACCGACATTGCTTTTGCCCTGGGAATTATCGGGTTGCTCGGTTCGCGCGTTCCGTTGCCACTCAAAGTGTTTTTGCTGGCGCTTGCCATTATTGACGACTTAGGCGCCATTGTGGTGATTGCGCTGTTTTACTCGGAAGAATTAAGCATGCCGGCGCTCATGGTCGCCGTCTTCGCTATTGCCGGCTTGTTAACGTTAAACCGTTTGAGAATGGGACATCTGTGCGGTTATTTGCTGTTTGGCACCATTTTATGGGCGTCCGTGTTGAAATCCGGCGTACACGCTACATTGGCGGGAGTGATCATCGGTTTTTGCATTCCGTTGAAAGATCGCGAAGGCAATAGTCCGTTACATATTTTTGAACATGCGATGGCGCCTTGGTGTTCTTTTTTCATTTTACCGTTGTTTGCTTTCGCCAATGCGGGGGTATTTCTGGGTAGTGTAGATTGTAGTCTGGTTTTATCCGCTCTGCCGATGGGCATTGCGTTAGGTTTATTGATCGGTAAACCTTTAGGCGTATTCGGATTCAGTTTTCTGGCGGTGAAATCGGGGCTGGCAAAATTACCGGAAGGCACGAATTTCAAACAGATTTTTGCCATAGCCGTTTTATGCGGTATCGGCTTTACAATGTCCATGTTTCTGGCCAGTCTGGCCTTTGAAGGCGAGAGCGACAGCGCTGTGAATACTCTTTCTCGTTTGGGCATTTTACTGGGATCTTCTGTTTCCGCTCTTATCGGTTATCTGATACTGAAAGCCGTTACCCAACCGGTGAAAAATTAATTTTAATAAAAAACACGAGTGTGAGGCTCGTGTTTTTTAATATTTATTTGATCTATTACATCCGTTTTCAAACAGAAAAGTTTATAATAACTTTTTCATTTTTGGATTTAGCATGTCTTATTATACATTGTGGGTGATAGCTTTCGGGCTGTCCATGGACGCATTTGCGGTTTCCGTCGGTAAAGGTCTCACGTTAACGGATTTCTGCCTGAAATTTGCGTTAAAAATTGCCTTCTGTTTCGGGATGTTCCAGGCGTTGATGCCGTTGCTGGGATATTACGTGGGCTCGCATTTCAGCAATTACATTACCGAATTCGATCATTGGATTGCCTTTGTGTTGCTGTGTGTAATCGGCATCAATATGATCAAAGAATCTTTCAGTGAGGAAGACGGCGACGACGACCCGTTCGATTTCAGTTGGCGTCATTTAATCATGTTGGGCGTGGCAACCAGCATTGATGCGCTTGCCATGGGCATTTCCTTTGCTTTTTTGAACGTGAATGTATGGCAGGCGGCGGCCGTGATCGGGCTTACCACGGCGCTGCTTTCCGTATTCGGTTTAAAAGCGGGACATTGGCTCGGCGACAGAATCCGCAAACAGGCGGAATTGTTAGGCGGAGCGGTTTTGATCGCAATGGGGATAAAAGTGTTGATTGAACACCAGGTTTGGGGTTAAAAAAACAGGCCGAAAATCGACCGCACTTTAACGGCGTTTTAACTTGCGCGCCAAAAGTGCGGTCAAAAAAATCGAAGTTTTTTTGAAGTCGGCTTGCCGGATTCACTCCGCCGGGGAGCCAATTATTTAAAACAAAGCGGATGAATTTTTAATCGTTTTGATGGCGTTTCACCAACTGGGTCCAGTTGTAATAACCGTAAATGGAATTACAGAAGTACATGATATACATCACTAACAGCGGCAGACTGGTGTCGCCCGTTTTGGAATACATGCCGATCCATAATGCGATGGTGAGCGCGTTCACGATAATCCATAACGCCCATTGTTCGCGATAACGCAACATCATCAGCACCTGCGCCACAATGGACACCACAACGGTAACGCCGTCCAGCTCCGGAAATGCGCTATTCAAACGGGTTAGCAGCTTAATGTAGCTATAAGTGCCGACTAACACCACGGCAATGACGATTAACCATTGTTTGAAGTTCAGCGCTTTGGCGATAACTTCCTCCACGCCGTCGCTATTCACCGTATTTTTGTTGGTCATATGTTTACGCCACAAATAAAAACCGATAAATTGAACCGGTACATATACCAGCAAATTCAGCTGCATTTCGCCGTAAAGCCCGAAAGTGTACGAGGTGTACGCGTAAAGAGAGACGCTGATGAGCCCGAACAAATAGTTGCTGATCTTGCCTTTTCCTACAAATACCACACATAAAATTCCCGTGATGGCGGCGATGGTGGCAATCCAGCCGTCGGGTTGAATGGCGAAAATAACCAGTTGAATAGTCAGGAAAAAGCACAGCCATAAGGCTTCGAATTTGGTCCAGCCGCCGAAAAATTCGTCTTTCAGTTTTGCGGTCAAGCTCATAACAGGCTCCTTGAAAATGAGGTAGGAATAAAAATCGATTGATTTTTGCACCGCACTTTTTTTATGTCAAGGATAAATTATATTTTTTGAAATTTAATTTGATTTTATCGATTATTTGTAAAGCATATTATACATAAAAGGACGGTTTGATTTTTCCGGAAGACTCGCTAAAATAGCCGCCTTTTTGATATTTAACAGGTGAAATTTTATGCCGTTTGCAATCGGTCAGCGTTGGATAAGCGAAAGCGAAAATAATCTGGGATTGGGAATGATTACCGAGGTGAACAGCCGCACGGTGACGATCTTCTTCCCCGCCGCCGACGAAACGCGGATTTATGCCGCGGACGGCGCGCCGCTGACACGCGTGCTGTTTAATGCGGGCGACACGGTCACTCACCGGCAAGGCTGGCAAGCGCAAGTGATAGAAATTACGGTCAATAATTTGACCGCACTTTATCTGGTTAAACGGCTGGATAACGGTGCAGAAGCGGTGCTGAAAGAAATGGAGCTCGCTCATCAAATCAGCTTCAGCAAACCGCAGGATCGCCTGTTTGGCGCGCAAATTGATCGTAGCGACCGTTTTGCCTTGCGTTATCAGGCGTTATTGCATCAACAGGCGCAGTTTCAATCGCCTTTGCGCGGGTTGCGCGGCATTCGGGCGGGATTAATTCCCCATCAGCTGCATATTGCGAAAGAAGTGGGGCAACGCCTTCATCCGCGCGTATTGCTGGCGGACGAAGTGGGGTTGGGGAAAACCATTGAAGCGGGCATGATTTTGCAGCAACAAATTTTCGCCGGGCGGGCGGACAGAGTGCTGATTATTGTGCCGGAAACCTTGCAACATCAATGGCTGCTGGAAATGTTGCGTCGTTTCAATTTGCATTTTTCCTTGTTTGACGAAGAACGGGCGGCGGATTTTGCCGCGACGGAGGAGCAGGACGAACGCAATCCTTTCGACAGTGAAAACCTGATTATTTGTTCGCTGGATTGGCTGATTTCCCAGCCTAAACGCGGGGAACAGGCATTGCGGACGCAATTCGATTTACTGATTGTCGACGAAGCGCATCACTTGGCATGGACGCCGGAAGCTGTCAGTCCGGAATATCGGCTGGTCGAAGGCTTGGCGAAACGGATTCCATCCGTCCTGTTGCTAACGGCGACACCGGAACAATTAGGCCTGCAAAGCCATTTCGCGCGTTTAAAATTATTGGATGCGGATCGTTTTTATGATTACGACGCGTTTGTTGCCGAACAACGGCATTATCGGCCGGTAGCGGAGGCGGTGCAAACCCTGTTGGCGGAGAAACCGTTAAGTGCGGTGGAAAAAAATGCGATTTCCGATTTATTGGCGGAACAGGATGCGGAGCCGCTGTTTAACGCGTTGGACAGCCGGAATGAAACGGAAAAAGCCTTGGCTCGTCAGGAACTGATCAGCAGTTTGATTGATCGCCACGGCACCAGCCGCGTGCTGTTCCGCAATACGCGCCGAGGCGTGAAAGGTTTTCCGCGCCGGGTTTATCACCAAATCAATCTGGCGCCGCCGGAACAATATATTCAAGCGAGCTGTTTGCCGGGAGAAAATCCGGAACCTTTGTTTGGCAATAAGGAACAGGGAAACAAATGGTGGAATTTCGATCCGCGCGTGGAATGGTTGATCACTTTTTTGAAAAATCAGCGTCATGAAAAAGTGCTGGTGATTTGCCGGCAAGCTCAAACGGCGGTTCAGCTGGAACAGGCGTTGCGCGAAAAAGAAGGTCTTCGCAGCGCGGTTTTCCACGAAAATTTATCCGTTATTGAGCGGGATCGGGCGGCCGCTTATTTTGCTGATCAGGAAAACGGCGCCCAGGTTTTGTTAAGTTCCGCTATCGGTTCCGAAGGGCGAAACTTTCAGTTTGCCTGCCGTTTGGTGCTGTTTAATTTGCCGGAAAATCCGGATTTATTGGAACAATGTATCGGGCGTCTGGATCGTATCGGGCAGCAGCGGGATGTTCAAATTTACGCGCTCTGTTTCGCGGATTCACCGCAAAGGGTGCTGGCGGATTGGTATCATCAAGGGTTAAATGCGTTTGAAGAAACCTGTCCGATGGGCGCGGCGTTATTTGAAAAGTGCGGGCAAAAATTGCGAAGTTTTTTGCAACATCCTACCGAATCGGCGGGCTTTGATAGGTTCCTGAAGGAAACTGAGAAGCTGCGTTTGCAGCTGAAAAGGGAATTGGAAGAGGGACGCGATCGGTTGTTGGAACTGAATTCAAACGGCGGTGAGGCGGCGCAACGGCTGGCCGAGGCGATTCGGGCGGAAGATTACGATACCGAGTTGGTAAATTTCACCCTGAATCTGTTTGATGTTATCGGCGTGGAACAAGAGGATTCGGGCGAAAAATCCATTGTGATTACATCGACGGGCACCATGTTGGTGCCGGATTTTCCTGGGCTGAAAGAAGACGGTGTGACGGTAACTTTTGATCGCGAGCTGGCATTAGCCCGGGAAGAACTGGAATTTTTAACCTGGGATCATCCGATGTTGCGTAACGGTATTGATTTGGTGGTTTCCGGCGATATCGGTAAAACGGCGGCGTCATTGCTGATTAACGACAAATTACCGCCCGGCACGTTGCTGCTGGAATTGATTTATGTGGTGGAGAGTCAGGCGCCGAAAGGCTTGCAGCTTAACCGTTTCTTGCCGCCTACGCCGATACGCTTGTTGTTGGACGGTAAAGGTCGGGATTTGGCGGCGCAAGTGAGTTTTAGTCGGTTGGAAAAACAGTTGAAGCCAATGGATAAACATGTGGCGAATAAAATGGTGAAAATAATCCGCCCGAATATCGAAAAAATGCTGGTCATGGCGGATCAACAGGTTGCCGAACGGGCAAAAACGGTGATTGCAGCGGCGCAACAACAGGCGGATTCGGCGTTAAGCCATGAGCTTAATCGCCTGAACGGACTGAAAAGTGTCAATAAAAATATTCGTCAGGATGAAATTGACGGCCTGGAAACGCTGCGTATCCAATCTTTGGCGACACTGGCGAAGGCGAATTGGCGGCTGGACAGCTTACGCGTGATCGTGAGCAACAAATCGTGATTTTTTGATTTTATTGTCTTGGCCGGGATTTTCGTCATCTTGGGAAAGTTGCGTTAAACGCTTTTTAAATTCATATGGCTTATATTTTTATTCAAAAAAATTAAAAATTCTTATATTTTCATCGTTTGATTGAGGGTTTTAATTAGAAAAAATCAAAAAAACAGGTGAAAACTGAAGAATCTTTAATGTCGCATAATTTTATTTCTCAGGGTATTGCAACCGTTTGCTTAAATCTGATATATGTAGCAACACGTCGGCGAAATATTTTGCGCTTCGCCGGCGTAAACACAACATAATCCGATTAAAAGCGCTTATCATGGAGTGCATCCTATGAAAAAATTATTTAAACTCTCTCTTGTCGCCGGCATTGCTTTAGCATCGCTAAATGTTCATGCCGAAGAAAAATTCATCACCATCGGAACCGGCGGTCAAACCGGCGTGTATTATGTGGTGGGTCAGTCTATTTGTCAGTTAGTGAATCGTGATACGGCGAAAACCGGTGTGAAATGTAATGCGCCTTCAACCGGTGCTTCCGTGGCGAATCTGAACGCCATTGCCGATCATCAAATGGATATGGGAATTGCCCAATCCGACTGGCAATATCATGCCTATAACGGTTCAAGTTCTTTTGAAGGTAAGAAAAACGAAAAATTACGTGCCGTTTTCTCACTTCATCCTGAACCGTTTACATTAATGGTGCGTGATGATTCTGGTATCAAATCTTTTGACGATTTGAAAGGCAAACGTGTGAATGTGGGCGATCCGGGCTCGGGCACGCGCGCCACTATGAATGTTATTCTGGCGGCTAAAGGCTGGACGGATAAGGATTTCAAAGTGGCTTCCGAATTAAAACCGGCGGAAATGGCCTCTGTCATGTGTGATAACAATCTGGACGCGATTACCTATAATGTGGGCCATCCGAACGGGGCGCTGAAAGAAGCGGCGGCTTCCTGCGATTCTCATTTGGTGCCGGTAACGGGCGAGGCTATCGATAAACTGGTGGCGGATCATTCTTACTATGCGAAAGCCGTGATTCCGGGCGGATTATACAAAGGCACGGACAATCCGGTGGAAACTTTCGGGGTGTATGCGACATTGGTGACCTCTGAAGATGTGGATGCGGATAAAGTTTACGCGGTAGTGAAAGCGGTGTTCGATAATTTTGACCGTTTCAAACGTTTACATCCGGCTTTTGCCAACCTGAAACAGGAAGAGATGATCACCAACGCCTTATCCGCACCTTTGCATGAAGGCGCCGTCCGTTATTACAAGGAACGTGGCTGGATTAAATAAAAAACTTTCGTTTTTTTTACCGCACTTTTTCTTGATTTCGGCGCGCTGTGCGTAGCTATCAACGTAAAAGTGCGGTCGTTTTTTTGTTATTTTTTTCTCCTTGTCGCTCGAATCGGTTGCGGGGAGTGTTACTTGGAAGGAACCTGTCTATGTCAGCAGATATGTCAGCCAAAAAATCGATTGATTATGATGATTTACAGGACATGGTGGCGTCAAATGATGCCGGGGGGCGCACGCCTCGCGGTTTTGCCAAAAAACTCATTGTTGTCACCGCCATTCTGTGGTCCGTTTTTCAACTTTATTACACCTCGCCGCTGCCTTATTGGCTGCAGGAAGTGTTAACCCATCACGGGTGGGATATTAATGTGGTGGTGGACGACACCAAAGCGCGCTCTATTCATCTGGCGTTTGCTTTGTTTCTTGCGTATCTGTCGTTTCCGGCCTTCGCCACTTCACCTAAGCAGCATATTCCGACGCTCGACTGGATTCTAGCGGTGGGTGGCGCATTTTTAGGGGCGTATTATCTGTTTTTCTATGAAGGATTAGTGAAACGTTTCGGTGCGCCGAATCTGCAGGATATTATTGCGGGCTGTTGCGGCGTGTTGTTATTGCTGGAAGCGACCCGTCGCAGTTTGGGCTTGCCGTTGGTGGTCATCGCCGTCGTGTTTTTGTTGTATAACTTTTTCGGCCAATATTTGCCGACGGATTGGATTATCAGCCATCGTTCCGGCTCGCTGTCTCAAATTGTCAACCAGCAATGGATTACTACGGAAGGCGTGTTCGGCGTGGCATTAGGGGTTTCGACCAAATACGTGTTCCTGTTCGTGTTGTTTGGCGCATTGCTGGATAAAGCGGGCGCCGGCAATTATTTTATTAAAACCGCCTTTGCTTATCTCGGACATTTAAGCGGTGGTCCGGCGAAAGCGGCGGTCGTCTCTTCCGCCTTAACCGGCTTGGTTTCGGGTTCTTCCATTGCCAATGTGGTGACGACCGGGACCTTCACGATTCCGATGATGAAACGTGTGGGCTTTACGCCGGAAAAAGCGGGCGCCGTTGAAGTCGCTTCTTCGGTAAACGGTCAGCTTATGCCGCCGGTCATGGGCGCCGCCGCCTTCCTGATGATCGAATACGTCAATATGCCTTACAGCGAATTGATCGTTCATGCCTTTTTGCCGGCGCTTATTTCGTATATCGCCTTGGTTTATATCGTCCATATTGAAGCCTGCAAAATGGGGCTGAAAGGCCTGCCGAGAACCGATCCGCCAAAACCTCTGCTGATGGTGCTGATTCGTGTGCTGGCGTCGTTTCTGGTGATTTGCGTAACCTATTTTATTCTCGAATTTTGCTTAGGCTGGATTAAACGTGTGGCGCCCGATTTTTCGTTCCTGATTGTCAGCGTCTTATTATTTGCGGCATATTTATTGCTGATTCGCCGTGTGGCCCGCTTTCCGGATTTAGAACCGGATGATCCGAATGCCAAAATCGCCGTCTTGCCGTCCGTGAAGCCGACGGTTAATGCCGGTTTGCATTATTTGCTGCCGGTGGTGGTGTTAATGTGGTGTCTGATGATTGAACGTATGTCTCCGGGTTTGTCTGCGTTCTGGGGGACTTTGGCGTTGGGGATGATTTTACTGACGCAACGTCCGCTGCTCAGCTTGTTCCGAAAAAATCACGAAAATCTGCCCGCACTTTTCCGTCAGGGGCTGCGGGAATTGATTGACGGTTTGGAAGCCGGCGCGCGAAATATGATCGGGATCGGTATTGCCACCGCGACCGCCGGTATTATCGTCGGTTCGGTGTCGCTGACGGGATTCGGCGTACAGCTGGCTAGTATCATCGAATATCTGTCCATGGGCAATATTTTGTTGATGTTGATTTTGGTGGCGATATTCAGTTTGATTCTCGGAATGGGATTGCCGACCACAGCGAACTATATTGTGGTGTCTTCGCTGATGGCGTTGGTGATTATTGAAGTGGGGAAACAAAACGGGCTCATCGTGCCGCTTATCGCCGTGCATATGTTCGTTTTCTATTTCGGGATTATGGCGGACGTCACGCCGCCGGTGGGTCTGGCGTCCTTTGCCGCTGCGGCAATTTCGGGCGGCAGTCCGATTAAAACCGGGGTGGAAGCCTTTTATTACAGCCTGCGTACCGCTATTTTACCGTTCCTGTTCATCTTCAATACGGATTTATTGCTGATTGATGTGGGCTGGGCGAAAGGCATATTGATTTTCGTCGTGGCGGTTATTGGGATTATGGCCTTTACCGCCGCCAGCATGGGGTATTTCTTCCGTTTCAACAAACGTTGGGAAACTCTGTTGCTGTTATTTGCCGCGTTTACGTTGTTCCGTCCGGGATATTTCATGCAGTATATTTCGCCGACGGAGCGGTATATCGAACCGGCGAAACTGGTGCAGGAAATCGGGCAAACGCCGGTGGGACAAAATCTCACCATTAAAGTGGCGGGTGTAAATCCTTACGGCAAGCCTATCGAATTTTATTCGCAACTTAGCGTTCCGGAAGGAAAAACAAGTGAAGAACGCTTGGAAAATCTTGGCTTAACCTTGCTGGATACCGGAGAAAAAATTGAAATTAACGGAGTTGAAACGCCAAAAATCCTGATTGATAATGTCACCCTCGATTCGCCTGCGGCCAAAGCCGGTCTGAATTGGGATCAAACCGTTATCGAAGTGGCGGTGCCGCAAAATTCTTTAGCGAAAGAATGGATGTTTATTCCCGCTTTGTTATTGATTGCGGGCATTGTCTGGAATCAGCGCCGTCGTCCGGAATAGGAGCCGAATATGTATAAAAATTTATTGATTGCCATTGATTTAAATAACCTTGATAGCGCGAAATATGTGGTGGACACTTGTTTGAAACTGACGGCGCACGAGGAGAATCCCGTATATCGGGTGGTGACGATTATCGAGCCGATGGACGACAGTTTTATTTCCGCTTTTTTGCCGAAAAATTTTGATAAATCGGTGGTGGAAGAAGCCAACAAGGCGCTGCATACTTTTACGGAAGCCAGTTTTCCGAAAGGTGCGAAAGTGCAACATATTGTAGCGCACGGCACGATTTACGAAGAAATCAATCGTATTGCGGAAGAGAAAAACGTGGATCTTATCGTGATGCTTGCCAGCAGCAAACCCAATGCTGCGGGTCTGAGCACCAATACGGTGAAAGTGGCGCGGTTCTCGGATAAGCCGATATTGGTTTTGCGGTGATCCAAGTGCGGTCAAAAATTCTTTCGTTTTTTTGACCGCACTTTTACTGATTTTCATCAAGCGTTTCCCGATAAGCGCAGTTTAAGAAGGACGTATTCATGAAAAAATTCGCGAAGTTTACCCTGTGGGCGGGATTGTTGTTAACGGCGTCGGTGCAGGCGAAAGACGCTGTGACGATCGGCACGGGCGGGCAAACGGGTGTTTATTATGTGGCGGGGCAGTCCATTTGCCAGTTGGTGAATCGTTACGACGATTTGGTCTGTAAAGCCCCCTCTACCGGCGCTTCATTAGCCAATTTGGACGCCATCGCCGATCAATCTCTGGATATGGGCATTGTGCAATCGGATTGGCAATATCACGCCTATCACGGTTCGGATGTCTTTGCCGGCAGAGCTAATCCGAAATTGCGCGCGGTGTTTTCCTTGCATGCGGAACCTTTTACCGTGATGGCGCGAGACGATGCTAAAATCACCGCTTTTGACGACATCAAAGGCAAACGGATAAATATCGGTGATGCGGGTTCAGGAACACGCGCCACGATGAATGTGATTATGCAGGCGAAAGGCTGGACGAACGATGACTTCCGCATGGTAACGGAATTGCAGCCGGGCGAACTTGCCGGCGTGATTTGTCGTAATTATCTGGATGTCATTACTTACAGCGCGGGCAATCCGAACGGCACTTTTAAAGAGGCTGCCAACGAATGTGAAACTCATTTAGTGCCGGTAACCGGTGCGGAAATTGATAAATTGGTGGCGGAATATCCTTATTATGCCAAAGCGGTTATTCCGGCTAAAACTTATAAAGGAACGGATAATCCGGTGGAAACTTTCGGGGTTTACGCCACGTTGGTGACATCGGAAGAGGTGCCGGCGGACAAAGTGTATGCCGTGGTAAAAGCGGTTTTTGACAATTTCGATCGTTTCAAACGCACTCACCCGGCGTTTGCTCACCTCAGCAAGGAAGAGATGATTCGCAATGCTTTGTCGGCGCCGTTACATGAGGGCGCGGCGCGTTATTATCGCGAACAGGGTTGGCTAAAATAATTCTGACGGTATAATGTCAGGCATTTTGTGGTTGCAATCGTGTTTTTTCGTCGGAAAAAACACGATTTTACTTTTTTATTATTATGGCATTAATTGAATACAATCCGCCCCAAACGCCCTATTTGAACGTTGTTTATCACGATAATCACATGCTTGTGCTGAACAAACCCAGCGGGCTATTGTCCGTACCGGGCAATCAGCCGCAGTATTATGACAGCGCCATGAGCCGCGTGAAAGAAAAATACGGATTTTGCGAACCCGCTCACCGCCTGGATATGGCAACCAGCGGCATTATTCTGTTCGCCATGAGCAAACTGGCGGACAGCGAGCTGAAACGTCAGTTTCGCGAACGGCAAACGAAAAAATTTTATCAGGCGTTGGTGTGGGGACATGTTAAACCGGACAGCGGCACAGTGAATTTGCCGCTGATTTGCGATTGGGAAAACCGCCCGCGCCAGCGCATTGATTTCAATTCGGGCAAAAGTGCGGTCACAAAATTTGAAGTTTTAGAACGTTTGCCGAATAACAGCACGCGGGTGAAGTTAACGCCGATTACCGGCCGTTCCCACCAATTACGCTTACATATGCTGGCGTTAGGACATCCTATTTTAGGCGACAAGTTCTATGCTCATCCGCAGGCGAAAGCCATGGCGCCGCGTTTGTATCTGCATGCGGAAAGCTTAACCGTTAATCATCCCGTTACGGGAGAATCCATAAGCTTTCATTGCCCGGCGGATTTTTAATCAAAACCGCGTAGGCGAATTAAAAACCTAATTGCCGCAGTTGCGCAATAACCGCGTCCGCCTGAATTTTCGCCATCAGATTCGGCGTTTTCAGTTTGGTCGCCCAAGGCAGTTCTGAGGAAGGTTTGCCGAATTCCTTGCGGGCATTTTGTTCGTAAACGGACACCACGTTCGCCAAGTTATGATAAGGCCCGGTGCGCCAAGGGTTATGATAAGCGTATAAACCGATAACCGGCGTGCCCGTCATGGTAGCAATGTGTGCCGGCCCGCTATCCGGCGCGATAACCGCATCTGCTTGTGCGATCAGCGCGACCAATTCCGCTAAACTGGTTTTTCCGCAAGCGTTTGTCGGCTGAAAATCGCAAAGTGCGGTAATTTTTTCCATCATTTTTACTTCGCGAGGCGCCGCCGAACCGCAAAGTACGACGTGCATGTTGCGGGAATGGGCATAATTCGCTACCGTCGCATAGCCTTCCGGCGACCAGTCTTTTTCCGCTTTGCTTGAACAAGGGGCGATAATCAGATTTTTCTGATTTGCGCTTAAAAACGCCCGCACTTTTTCATTGGCTTGCGGCGGCAGGGTTAACGACCAGCGCGGGGCGAACGGCGGCACGCCGATTTCCTGCGCGAAGGCCATAAAACCGTCGAGCACATGAGGACTCCGCGGATCCTGAATGCGATGATTAACAAAAAATTTCTGTCCTTCCCGGCTGCGTTTTTCGCCGAAACCGATTTTATATTTGGCTTTAATGCCAAGGGACAGCACAGACGCTCGCACTGCGGTCTGCATATTGAGCAATGCGTCAAATCGTTGATTTTTCAGCTTTTTCCATAAAGCCAACAAGCCTTTCCAACCGCTTTTCTTATCGTACACTTCAAAATGAATGCCCGTTGACACGGCGGATAACAAAGCGTTTTCCGCTTTTCCGACGATCCAGGTTATTTCGCATTTCGGATAGAACCGTTGAATTTCCTGCACTACGGCTAAAGCGTGGGTAACGTCGCCGATAGCGGAAAGGCGCAGGATGCAGATGGATTCGGGCGGATTATCGGAACTGAATAACGGTTTGCGAGGCATAAGGCTTCCTAATATTTTGCGGTTGCCGGTTATTTTAAAGTAGAATAGCACGATATGCTACAAGGAGTTGAAAATGCTCGAAGTTCGACAAAACCATTGTTTTTATCTGTTTAACTGGGATGAACCTTATGAGGAACAGAGCCGTTTTTTTTCGCCCGAATTCTGGCAGGAACAGGATCGTATTCTGGGTTCGGCGCAGGGGCGGGGAACCACGTGGTTTTTGCGGACGGCCGATTTGTTCGGCGTGAATGCCGCGTTGCGTCATTATTATCGCGGCGGCTTCTGGGGCAAAATCAATAAAGATCGTTATACTTTCACCTCGTTGGAACGAACCCGTAGTTTTGCGGAATTCCGTTTGTTGCAGCGTCTTTATCAGGCGGGGCTGCCGGTGCCGAAGCCGTTGGCGGCGAAAGTGGAAAAGCTGCCTTTAGGCGGATACCGGGCGGATATTCTGACGGAAAAGATCGAAAATGCTCAAGATTTGACCGCACTTTTGCAAACGCAAACTTTGTCGGACGCTGCATGGCGCCAAATTGGCGGGCTGATTCGTCATTTACATGATTTACAAATCTGTCATACGGATTTAAACGCGCATAATATTTTGGTGCAACAGTCTGGAGCGCAGGAAAAATATTGGCTGTTGGATTTCGATAAGTGCGGTCAAAAATCGGAAGATTTTTGGAAAGCGCAAAATCTGGCGCGCTTGAAACGTTCTTTTTTGAAGGAAACGGAACGGATGGGAATTCGTTTCACGGAGGAAAATTGGACGATGTTGCTGCAAGGTTACGGAGTTAAATCCTTGCAGGCATAAAAAACTCTACCGCTAGGGTAGAGTCTTGAAATCCGTCAGATCAAAGATTAGCCGTTAACTTCGTCTTTTAATGCTTTACCTGCTACGAATGCAGGCGCTTTTGATGCGGCGATTTTGATTTCGGCACCGGTTTGCGGGTTACGACCGACACGCGCTTTACGTGCGTTCACTTTGAATGTACCAAAGCCGATTAATTGTACTGCTTCGCCTTTTTTCAAGCTTGCAGTGATTGCGTTTAAAGTTGCTTCTAATGCTGCTTTTGCATCTTTTTTCGTTAAGCTTGCCGCACTTGCAATAGCATCAATTAAATCCGTTTTGTTCATAAATGAGTACCTTCTTTATTGTATTTGAACTTAGTTCTTTACCTGGTGGGGTAAAGTCTTAACATTAAGTTATAACTGTTGAACAGCATGCATAGCTTAATCTAACTTTTCCAGAAAGCAAAGCGTAATTATGCAATTTTTTGTAAATTTTTAGATTTCAATCCCAATATTTGAAACTCCGGTCGTCCGGATTTCATTTTTCAGGTCTAAAATTACGCTAATATTGCGTTCTTCGCATTCGTTTAAAGTCCGATAGATTTGCCATTGCACATCCAACTCGTCTGTAATTTCGACCGCATTTTTTAAATCTTGTTCATTAAAATTTCGATTTTCTTGCGTTTCCAACACTGTAATGACGGTTTGAATGGAAAGCTGACTGACGCGAACCGCATGTTCCAGACAGAAACCCGCAATCAGGCCGTGCAGCAGTTCGGATAAGGCTTCGCAGGCATCTAACGCGGGCACTACGCCGAAGAATTCATAATCGTTGACATCGGGAATAATATTTTCCAGCTTTTCCAGTTGGTTTTCGAAATTAATTTTGGCGCCTTTCACGGTGAGAGATTCCCACACCAGATTCAAAATATTTTGATAAATCTTGGCATTTTCCGCTTGTTCGGTAACCTGGCAGAACAGCTGATAATTCGGATACATCCGTTCGCACAGGCACGCCATGAACGTGAGATGCTGCCAGGTTTCAAAATGTTCCAGCCGTTTGTGAATCGGATTTCTCATAGCGCGTCCTTATTTATGATAGGCTTTGGAATATGCATGAACGGCATCCACGAAAATTTTCGGGTTTTCCACCGGTACATCCTGATGAATGCCGTGTCCCAGATTGAACACATGTCCGCTGCCGTTGCCGAAATCCGCTAAAATAGACCGCACTTCCTGTTGGATACGTTTCGGCTGCGCATATAAAACCGAAGGATCCATATTGCCCTGCAGCGCCACTTTGTGGCCGATTCTGGCTTTTGCTTCCGCTAAGTTGACCGTCCAATCCACACCGACGGCGTCACAACCGCTGTTTGCGATTTGTTCCAACCACAAACCGCCGCCTTTGGTGAAAAGGGTAACCGGCACTTTGCGCCCTTCGTTTTCGCGGATTAAACCGGCGACGATTTTCTGCATATATTGCAGGGAAAAATCAAGATAATCGCGATGCGCCAACACGCCACCCCAGGTGTCGAACACCATCACCGCTTGCGCGCCGGCCTTAATTTGGGCGTTCAGATATAAAATTACCGCTTCGCTGACTTTCTCCAGTAATTTATGCAAGGTTTGCGGATCGCTGTACATCATTTTTTTGATTTTGGTGAAGGTTTTGCTGGAGCCGCCTTCTACCATGTAAGTGGCTAATGTCCATGGGCTGCCGGAAAAGCCGATTAACGGCACCTCGCCGTGCAGTTCGCGACGAATGGTGCGCACCGCGTTAATCACGTATTGTAACTCCGTTTCGGGATCCGGAATCGGCAGGTTTTTCACCATTGCCGCATTTTCGACGGGACGGGCGAATTTCGGCCCTTCGCCTGCACCGAAGCTTAAACCGAGTCCCATGGCGTCCGGCACGGTTAAAATATCGGAAAACAAAATAGCGGCGTCCAGATCGTAACGGCGCAGCGGTTGCAGCGTGACTTCACAGGCTAACTCCGCATTGCGGCATAAAGACATAAAATCGCCCGCCTGTGCGCGGGTGGCTTTATATTCCGGCAGATAACGTCCCGCCTGGCGCATCATCCATACCGGCGTGCAATCTACCGGTTCGCGCAATAGGGCGCGGAGGTAACGATCGTTTTTTAATCGGCTCATGCTGTTTCCTTAAAAAATCTTCAAAAAACTGACCGCACTTTGCGGTAAAGCGCGGTCATTATAAAGGGAATTTCGAGGGTTTGCGATCTTATTCTTTTATTTCCGCCCGACGACAGATGTTTAAGGTCGCGTTGATTAATTTTAACGCGATCGTGCCTTCCGGCGGCAATTCGGGCAAGGGTTGATCGCAATGGAACCAGCGGGCGTCATGCAGTTCTTCTTTCTGCAAACGGATTTCTCCGCTGTCGTAATCCGCCAGAAATCCCACCATTTGCGAATTCGGGAACGCCCAGGGCTGGCTGCCGAAATAACGAATGTTTTTCACTTTCAGGCCGGTTTCCTCAAACACTTCCCGTTCCACCGTTTGTTCGAAACTTTCGCCGATTTCGACAAAACCCGCCAACGTGGTGTACATGCCGGTGCCGCCGTTTTTCGGCATGTGGCGGATATGGTTTGCCAGCAGAATTTCTTTGCCTTTGCGCACCGCTACGATAATGGACGGGCAAATCACGGGATAACTACGATAACCGCAAGCCTGACATTGCACCGCCCATTCGTCGCTCGCCATTTCGGTTTTGTGTCCGCATTTGCCGCAGCGTCGATGGGTTTTCAGAAAATAATTCAGTTCCACGCCGCGGTTAAGCAGGTAGAATTTTTCTTCGGAAAGGCGCAACAGCGCGCGCAAAGCCGTCCATTCCCGTTGTTCGGCGGGATCTTCTTCCACCACAAATAAGGGATGGCCGTCCCATTCGCCGATTCGGGCGGCGTGACGGTGAGTTAAATTTAACGATTCTGCGGTGCCGAAAGGCAGATTGTTGTCGGGAAAATAAATATCCTGATCTACGTGAATCAACCAGAATCCGCAGTCCCGGGTTTGAATTGCGTTCATAAAATCCTCATAAAACTGCCCGCACTTTTGAAGTGAGTGTGGGTAAACGGGCGTTTATTTTTCGTAAAATGTTGTGACGAACGTTCAATTTTGTCAAGGTTCACGGAGATTTTACGGAAAATAAACAAGTTCGTTTATTATAGTCTTATTTTTATTCCGACTGAATCCTTTCAAATTTATTGGTGCTTAATTTTTAAATAAATATTATAATTGTTAAAATTTTGTTTAATTTGTCTTGATAGGAAACTTTATGAAAAACATTGTCATTGTCGGAGGCGGCGCCGGCGGGTTAGAGCTGGCGACTTTTTTAGGACATAAACTGGGGCGTAAATCCCGCGCCAACGTCACCTTAGTGGATCGCAACCAAACTCACCTGTGGAAGCCGTTATTGCACGAAGTGGCCACCGGCGTGCTGGATGCGGAAACCGATGCGGTGAGCTATCGTGCGCACGCTTATAATCACGGCTTTCATTTTGAACAGGGTTCGATTAATCGAATCGATCGCACCAATAAATATGTAGAACTGGAACCCGTGTACGGACAGGACGGCGATATGATCGTGGTGGCGCGCCGTATTCCTTACGATTATTTGGTGTTGGCAATCGGCAGTAAATCCAACGATTTCAAAACCAAAGGCGTAGCGGAGAACTGTATTTTCCTGGACTCTCCGGATCAGGCATTGCGTTTTCAGCATAAAATGCTGGAACTGTTTCTGAAGTTTTCCGAAAACAACGCCCTGGCGGAAATCGGCGAAGACGACAGCAAGCAGTCTTTAGTGCAGGAAGATAAAGTCAATATCGCTATCGTAGGCGGCGGCGCGACCGGCGTGGAATTGTCCGCCGAATTATTCAACGCCACTCAGCATTTGTCTTCTTACGGTTACGGCAAAATCGACGCCGGACATTTGCGCGTAACCCTGATTGAAGCGGGCGATCGTTTATTACCCGCTTTGCCGCAGCGAATTTCGGATTCGGTGCGCAAGGAGCTGGAAGAGCTGGGCGTTACGGTGAAAACCGGCACCATGATCACGGAAGCCACTAAAAACGGTTTGCTGACCAAAGACGGCGAAGAAATCAAAGCCGATTTAATGGTATGGGCGGCGGGTGTGCGCGTTTCCACCGTTACTCAGCGATTTGACGGTTTGGAATTGAACCGCATTAACCAAATCTGCATCAAAAACAGCTTGCAGACCACGGTGGACGACAGCATTTTCGCCATCGGCGATTGTGCGTATTTATTGCAAAAAGACGGTACGCCGGTGCCGCCGCGCGGTCAGGCGGCGAACCAGATGGCGACGGTATGCGGGCAGAATATTGTGGCGCTGTTTGATAATAAACCTTTGAAGGATTTCAGTTATTTCGATAAAGGTTCGCTGGTGTCGTTATCCAAATTTACCGCGTTGGGCAATATTACTACGGGCAAGAAAACCTCCATGACCATCGAAGGCCGTTTGGCGCGTTTAGCCTATATTTCTCTGTATCGTCTGCATCAGCAAAAATTACACGGTTGCTTTAAAACCGGATTAATCATTCTTATCGGACGTTTGAATCGTTTCATCCGACCGTCGTTGAAGCTGTATTAATCCGTCGCGAAAACCGACCGCACTTTTAAATTTAAAATGTAAAAAGTGCGGTCAAATTTTTGCTAATTTCTTGACGAATAAGGCTTTCGGGCGTATTATGCGCTCGATTTTTCTACTAGAGGACACACACTTTGGACAGTCACAGTCGATACCGACTTAAATTTTTTATATAAACTGTCGCCCGTCTTTTGACTTATCGGCGACAAGTTCGCGGATAAGCCTTTCCGCCTTAATTGGTATCCTTTTATTCGTTTTGCCGCCGATATGCCGCCGGAAAAATGATTTTTGTTCACTTTGTTTGTTCATACCGTTCCTGAAAGGAGTATGACAAAATGATTAACGCATTTGCACTTGAAAATGCACGCCTTACCCGTTTGGATGAAGAGAATATTGCCCTTGATACGGCAATTTGGCTGGATTTGGTCGAACCGACGCCGGAAGAGCGTGAAGAATTGCAGGAAGGTCTGGGACAAAGCCTGGCTTCGTTTTTGGAATTGGAAGACATTGAGGCGTCAGCCCGTTTTTTTGAGGACGAAGACGGTTTGCACCTGCACTCGTTTTTTTATTGCGAAGACGAAGATGATTACGCGGATTTGGCTTCCGTGGCGTTTACTATTCGCGACGGACGTTTATTCACCCTGCGTGATCGCGAATTGCCGGCTTTCCGCTTATATCGCATGCGTTCGCGCTATCAGCGTTTGGACGAATGTAATGCCTATGAAGTGCTGCTGGATTTGTTCGAAACCAAAATCGAGCAGCTGGCGGATGTGATTGAAACCGGTTATGCGGATTTGGAAAAATTAAGCCGCGTGATTTTAGACGGTAAACAGGGCGAAGCCTTTGATGAAGCGTTAACCACTTTGACGGAGCAGGAAGATACCAGTTCCAAAGTGCGTTTGTGTCTGATGGATACGCAACGCGCGTTGAGTTTCCTGGTGCGTAAAACCCGTCTGCCGGCGAATCAGTTAGAGCAGGCGCGCGAAATTTTGCGCGACATCGAATCCCTGCAACCGCATAACGAATCTCTGTTCCAGAAAGTGAATTTCCTGATGCAGGCGGCAATGGGTTACATCAACATTGAGCAGAACAAAATCATGAAATTTTTCTCGGTGGTGTCCGTGATGTTTCTGCCGGCGACGCTGGTGGCGTCCACTTACGGCATGAACTTTGATTTTATGCCGGAATTGCATTTTAAATATGGCTATCCGATGGCGATCGGGTTAATGATTGCCGCCGCGCTGGCGCCGTATCTTTATTTCAAACGTAAAGGCTGGCTGTAATTCGACGTGCGGTCACAAAATGAACGTTGGCTTTGCCGACGGTCCCTTGGGGAGCAATCTTTTTAAGGATTGCGAATAAAAACTTCATGATTTTTGCCCGCACTTTGCTTGAATTTTGCGGATTTCGCCTCCATTTACCGCATTAAAGTTTAGAAAAAGGAACGTTATGCAATTGAATTCCCTTCAATATTTATTGAATACCGCCATCGGTATTTACAGTCTGATCGTGATGTTGCGCATGTGGATGCAATACAGCCGGGCGGATTTTTATCATCCTATTTCGCAAGCCGTGGTGAAATGGACGGATCCGGCGCTGAACCCGCTGCGCAAAACGTTTAAAGCGCGCAAAGGCATTGATATTGCCGCGTTGGTATTCGTTTTTGTGTTGGGTATGGTGAAATTGCCGTTGTTGCTGATTCTGGGCGGCGATTGGACGATGGATTTCATCACCAATAATCTGCTCGCCTTGTTGCTGCTCGGCGTGCTGAGTATTGTCCGCGCATTCGGCGAAATGATTTTATACGTCATTTTTATCGGCGCGATTCTCAGTTGGTTCCGTCGCGGCAATGATCCGCTCAGCTATCTGCTGTATCAGCTGGGCGAGCCCGTGTTGTCGCCGATTCGCCGCCTGTTGCCGAAAACCGGCATGATCGACTTTTCGCCGATGGTGCTGGCGTTTATTCTATTCTGGCTGAACCGCGTGCTGTGGGATCTTGCGCCGACCATCTGGCAATGGGCGTAAAACGGGCATAAAGTGCGGTCAAAAAATGAAAGGTTTTTTGAGTTCATGAACGCAGTAGAACAAACCGAACAAGGCATTCGTTTACGCATTCTGTTGCAGCCGAAAGCCAGCAAAGACGCGATTATCGGTTTGCACGACGAGGAGCTGAAAATTGCTATTACGGCGCCTCCCGTTGACGGTGCGGCGAATGCGTATTTGATGAAATATCTCGGCAAAGCCTTTAAGGTGCCGAAAAGCGCCATTCAACTGGAAAAAGGCGAGCTTAACCGCCACAAACAAGTGTTTATTCCCGCGCCTAAAGCGATTCCCGAAGTGGTGCGGCAGTTACTGGAAAATCTCTGAAAAAGCATCATGACGATGCTTTTTTGTTATAATTCGAACGAATTTTTACTCTCAATCGCCTGTAGGCGATTGCTTGCTCCTTCGGAGCCGTTGGTAGAGCCAACGTTCAAAATACTAAAGTATTTTTTGACCGCACTTTTATTGCGTTTCCGTTGTTTGCGGGCGGATAAATCGGCGGGAACTATTTTTTAAGAAGGTATTGATGAAAGAAACGATTGTAGCGCAGGCCACACCTATCGGACGCGGCGGTGTCGGCATTCTGCGGGTTTCCGGCCCGTTGGCGAACAAGGTGGCGAAAGCCGTTGTGGGTAAAGAATTGAAACCGCGGCTGGCCAATTATCTGCCGTTTCAAGATACAGACGGCACCACGCTTGATCAGGGCATCGCGCTGTTTTTCCAATCGCCGAATTCCTTCACCGGTGAGGACGTGTTGGAACTGCAGGGGCACGGCGGGCAAGTGGTGCTGGATTTGCTGCTTAAGCGTATTTTGCAGGTAAACGGTGTGCGTTTAGCGCGTCCGGGCGAATTTTCCGAACAGGCGTTTTTAAACGATAAGCTGGATTTAGCGCAGGCGGAAGCCATTGCGGATTTAATTGACGCCAGTTCCGAACAGGCGGCGCGTTCGGCATTGAAATCGCTGCAAGGGGAATTTTCTAATAAAGTCAATCAGTTAACCGATGGCGTTATTTATTTGCGCACTTATGTGGAAGCGGCCATTGATTTTCCCGATGAAGAAATTGATTTTCTGGCGGACGGCAAAATCGAAGGGCATTTGAACGAGATTATCGCGCAGTTGGAACGCGTACGAGCCGAGGCCAAACAAGGTTCCATTTTACGCGAAGGGATGAAAGTGGTGATTGCGGGGCGGCCGAATGCCGGCAAATCCAGTTTATTAAATGCGCTGGCGGGACGTGAAGCGGCGATCGTTACGGATATCGCCGGTACAACGCGCGACGTGTTGCGCGAACATATTCATATCGACGGCATGCCTTTGCATATTATTGATACGGCCGGTTTGCGCGATGCCACGGATGAAGTGGAGCGCATCGGCATTACGCGGGCGTGGAATGAAATCGAACAAGCGGATCGCGTGTTGCTAATGCTGGACGGCTCGGATCCGGACAGCCAACAGCCGGCTAAAGTGCGGTCGGAATTTTTAGCAAAATTGCCGCCGCATATCCCGGTTACGATTATTCGCAACAAAACGGATTTAACCGGTGAAGGCGAAGGTATTTCGCAGGAAAACGGTTTTACGGTAATTCGTTTGTCTGCTCAAACCCGACAAGGCATGGATTTATTGCGCGAGCATTTAAAGCAATCTATGGGCTACCAAACCGGCAACGAAGGCGGTTTTCTGGCGCGGCGGCGGCATCTGGAGGCCTTAGAAAAAGCCGCGTACCATTTGCAGCAAGGGCATGTTCAACTGACGGAATTTCACTCCGGCGAGCTGTTGGCGGAAGAGCTGCGCATGGTGCAATCCCATCTCAGTGAAATTACCGGACAATTTACTTCCGACGACTTGCTGAGCAATATTTTCAGTTCGTTCTGTATCGGCAAATAACGGATGACCAAGAACAAAACGGACGACTCGCGGTTGCACCGAAGCGTTGTCCGTTTTTTTATCTACTGTGTCTAAAGATGGAAATTGACCTACCGGAACCGACGGACTTGTTCCCACAAGCGTTCAATTAGCTTAAACCATAAGACTGTGCTGAAGCGGATGAATGCGCTGAACGTTCATTTCATCGTGCGCCAGAAAAGATACGGAAAACGCGGGCGTCGTATATTGCGTCGATTTACTGAATCGTGATTTCAGCGCGACGGAACTCAATCAAAAACGGATTTAAGGCCTGAGCCCTGCACAATACAGAGCTCAGTACTTAGTTAAATAGCCTGTCCAACTTTTGGGGTGTAGCTCACTTTTAGGTTTGAAAATAAAAGTGCGGTCGAATTTTAGACAGTTTTTTTGGCGGTTTTTACAAATCGTCGATGACCAAATAAATTTTCGCCACCGGGCCATGTACGCCGACGACTTTGATCAGTTCGATATCCGCGGTGGAGCTCGGACCGGCAATAATATTGATGCAGGACGGCATGCGTTCGCCGTTTTGCGCTTTTTCATGCAGCACTTGGGCGAGTTGCGCCACGCGCGGCAAAACGGTGCTTTTGCGTACGACCACAATGGATTTTTCCGGCAACAGACTGACGGCGCGGCCGCGGTCTTTTTCCGAAAACAGCACAATGCCGCCGGTTTCGGTTAAGCCGTATTCGGCGTAAACGATACCGATATTGGCTTTTTCCGCTTGCGTCAGATTGTCGCCTGCCGCTTCCGGCGTCCAAATATGAGTGGAATAGCGGTTTTGTACCGCTTGCGTGATTCCTAGCGCGGTTAATCTTTCGTCATTGTTGATCACCAGTTCGCCGCCGCCGTATTTTTCACATAGTTCAAGAATTTTTTCCGCGGCATCGGCTTCCGTTGCTTCCGCCACATCCACCATCATAACTTTGGCGAAATCCATAAACGCCTGACAGCGTTCGGCCTGAGTTAATTCGGTCAGTCGGGTTGCGGCGTAATTATTTACCGGCGACGGCATCGGTTCGGCCTCGGTTTGGCGCGGACGCCCCATGCGTTGCGCCAGTTTGTCCAGAAACGTGTCACGATTTTGAATAGTCATTAATTTTTCTCCCGATTTGCAAACCATGAACGGAAACTTTCGCCTTCAGGTTGCGGTAAATCCCGCGCTTTTGTCCATTCGGCCAGCGCGCCCGCCCGAATCGGCGCTTTGCCGTTTTTAATAAACCTGCCGGCGAGTTTTGCGCCGATTTTTACGCTGCTGCCCCAAATGGCGGGATGTGCGTTGGCAAAATTGAAGCCTTTGATGGAAAGGCGTTCCGTCAGCGGTGTCATGCCGCTTTGGGCAATGTTCTCGCGATGGTGTAGAATTAATTGCGCCAGCGGAATTTTGACCGGGCAAACGCTGTTGCAGCCGGAACAAAGCGAGCAGGCGTACGGCAATTCTTTAAAGTCCTGGTAACCGCCCAATAACGGGGAAATAACCGCACCGATCGGACCGGGATAAATGGAACCGTAACCGTGACCGCCGATTTGACGATATGCCGGACAAGTGTTTAAACAGGCGCCGCAACGGATACAGCGAAGCACTTCTTTAAATTCGCTTTCGAGAATTTTTGAACGACCGTTATCTACGATGACTAAATGGAAATCTTCCGGTCCGTCGGTTTCGCCCTCAAGACGCGGACCCGTCAGCCAAGTATTATAGCCCGTTAATTTAGCGCCGACTGCGCTGCGGCAAAGCATGGTAATCAATACGTCCACTTCTTTGAAAGTCGGTGCAATTCGTTCCATTCCCATCACGGCGATATGGGTTTTCGGCACCGTGGTGGCTAAACGCAAATTGCCTTCGTTCGTCACTAAACAGAGGGAACCCGTTTCCGCCACTGCGAAGTTACAACCGCTGATACCGATGTCCGCCTCCAGGAAATCCCGACGAATCACTTTACGTATGAATGCCGTCATTTCTTCCGGTGTTTCGGTGCCTTGATAGCCTAATTTTTCCTGTAAATCTTTACGGATTTGGTGACGGTCTTTATGGATGGCCGGCACCACGATGTGAGAAGGTTTGTCATCGGCGATTTGTAGTAGATATTCGCCTAAATCGGTTTCCACCACTTTAATGCCTTCCGCTTCCAATACGTGGTTCATCCCGATTTCTTCCGTCACCATGGATTTGGATTTCACGATTTTTTTGGCATTTTTTTCGAGGGCTATTTTACGGATATAATCCGTGGCTTCTTCTGCGGTTTCAGCGAAGAAAACGTGCCCGCCGTTTTGCGAGACTTTTTCGCTTAATTGGTGTAAATAAGCGTCTAAATTTGCCAATACGTGGTTACGAATCTGTTTTGCCGCCTCGCGCCATTCTTCCCAATGACCGAGTTCATCCACCATTTTCTGACGGTTTGCGCCGATAGTTTCCTGAGCCTTAACGACGGCCCGACGCATAATTTCGTTATGAACCTGCCGTTCAACACGCTCTTTGAATGGGAGTTCGCTGGTTTTTAATGACATTTTAATTCTCTCCCTTTTCATTCTGCATTAATACTTCGGCGATATGCATAACTTTTACTTTTTTACCTTCACGGCTTAAACGTCCTGCAATGTTCATTAAACAGCTGACATCTGCGCCCACTAAATAATCCGGTTCCGCTTCGCTGATATTCATCACTTTTTCCGTCACCATTTCGCCGGAAATTTCCGCCATTTTAACCGAGAAAGTGCCGCCGAAACCGCAACATGTCTGTTGATTGTGAATCGGAAGTAGTTGTAAACCTTTTACGTTCTGTAACAAGGTTAGCGGTTCCCGTACAATGCCGAGTTTACGGGTCAGACTACAGGAAGGATGATAAACCGCTTTACCGGTTAAGGTGGCGCCGACATTTTCAACTTTCAGAACGTTAACGATGAAATCGGTGATGTCGTAGAAACGATCCGCCACTTTTTGTGCGCGTACCGCCCAATCCGGTTCGCCGAACCGTTCAAAATATTCGGGATAATTTTTAACGGCGTAAACGCAGGAACCCGCCGGCGCCACGATTGGATAGTCGTTCACTTCAAAGGTTTCCACCAGATTTTTCATGCCGGGAATCGCTTGTTTGGCATAACCGCTGTTGATAGCGGGTTGGCCGCAACATCCCTGTTTTTCAAGAAACACGACATTGCAGCCAAGTTTTTCCAGTAGAAGCACCGAATGCTTACCGACACCGCTTTTGACGATATCCGCAATACAGGTGACATAAAAATTGACGTTCATATTCACTCCAAAAAATAAATCGGCACACAGACGTTGTGCCGAGAAAATCATGTGTCGTTACAGGTTAAAGAATAACGGAATAACAAACAATGCGACCAGCGCGGCAATGACACCGTAAATAAACATCGGAACCACGGTGTGTTTGATGATGCTACCTTCCTGATTATCAATATTCAATACGGAAGATACGGCTACGATATTATTGATACAAACCATATTACCCATTGCGCCGCCCACGGATTGTAAAGCAAGAATCAGTGCGGTGGATAATCCGGTAAGTTCTGCGGTAGAAAGTTGTACGCTACCGAAGGTCAGATTGGAAACCGTATTGGAACCGGAGAAGAACGCGCCGACCGCGCCAAGGTAAGAAGAAAACAACGTCCAATGTTCGCCGGTGGTTTCCGCAAATGTTTTACCGATGGTTTTCACCATGGAACCGTCTCCGCCGACCAACATTAAATTTACCATAATTAATGCTCCGACCAACGCAATAAACGGGTTTTTACTTTGACGCAAACTGACGGCAAAGATTTCGCGGGTTTGACGGAATGACATAGAAAATAGCGGAACGGCGATTAATACGGTGATCACAAACGGAATCAGTGCAGGAACATAAAGCAGTTTATAGCTGGCGCTGACCGGAGTATCAAAAATATTTTTTAATGAGAAGACTAAACCGCGGCTGACTTCGAAATCGCCTAATGAACCGATGCGGGTAACAAACCAGGTTGTGGTATCGTTCATCCAGGCTTTGAACGGTAATTGCTGGATACGAGTAATAATTAAAATGGCGATAAGCATAGCGGTCGGCAACAGCGCTTTTGCCACCTGGCTGCCGGATACCGCTTTGCCGTCCAAAGTGTTTTCCACTTTTGCCAATCCGATGCCTCGATTGGCAGCAATAACAGAAATCAACAAACCGATGGCGCCGCCGACCAGAGCAGGAAATTCATAATTGATTTGAGCAATTAGGAAATAAGGAATAACGCAAGCAAAAACGCTAAGATAGATAAAGCCGATGTTTTGGCGGATTTCTTTCCAGCTTACTAAAACGCGTAATGCCAACAGCGGAATGACGAAAGCGGCAAAACTGTGGATTAATGCGGTCATAGAGCCGACTTGCAGAATTTGATCTTCGGCCAATTTCAGCGGACCGAAACCGAACCAAGTCGGTGTTCCCACCGCGCCGAAAGATACCGGCACCGAGTTCATAATTAAGGCTAAAATTGCCACTTTAATCGGATTAAAGCCCAATCCGACCAAAATAGGCGCGGCGATGGCCGCCGGCGTACCGAAGCCGCTGGCGCCTTCAATCATAAAGGCAAAAGCCCAACCGATAATCATTAATTGCGCAACCGGATTCGGATTGATGTTGCCCAGCCAGCGACGCAAAATATTGGTGGCGCCTGACATTTCGGAGAATTTGTTAAACAGAATTGCGCCGAAAATAACCGTAATCGGGGTTTGTACGGCAACGATACTGGCGGTGACATTGGCGCTGATCGTCGCAATGTCGGTGCCGAAATAGGCCAGATGAATCATCAGAACGACAACCGCAATCCAGGGCAAAGCCACATAAGACGGTAATGCGTTACGTTTTACCATCAGGTAAATTAATAAAATAATGGGAAAAATACTAAGAGCAAATGCCATGATCAGATCCTTTTTTTAAAATACTGGTGGCATTGTATTGAAAAAATGTTAAAAAAATAGCTTGAATTTGTAAAATTTTGATGAGGATCACAAAATTTTTTGTAACATTTATGCCTTTTCACTCTATCGAGGTAGATTTTGCTCTGCCGACCGTTAAAGTGCGGTCAAAAAATCCACAGTTTTTTTCGGGGTAACGACATCACCGGGCAAATGTTCGCCACGCTATATTGTCTCGCATCATTTTTACGCTTTTTCCGTATTCATTAACCAGCGGTGCAGATGCAATTCCACAATATCAATCAGATGTTTTAAAAAAGCGGTATCCTGTCCCTGATAAAATTGTGTGGCATCGCGCGAAGTAAATAACAACAAGGCGTTGGCGTGATGATGGTTGCCGCTGATTCCGAGCAGGCAGCAGGCGAGAGAACCGACCGGCAATTCTTCCGGTAGAAACAGCAGACTTTTTTCTTTGCCGGATAATTCGCCCAGGTAAATTTTTTTCAATCCCATGCGTTCCAACCGAATGATTTCAAAGGCTTTTCTGTCCACCCAATGTTGTTCGGGCACGTCGTCGGTTTTCATCCAGCTATCCCGAAACAGTAAAATCTTGGCTTGCTGTAAATCGTATTGTTGCGCCCAATCGTTAATTTTTTGCACGCCGTCGAGGAAATGTTCGGTATGGGATAATTGCTGTTGCAACGGCATTAATCCCAGAAAAATATCCTGCTCGCGGTGCGCAAGTCGTCCGAAAATCGCCAGTTCCCGTTCCAGTTCTTTAATCCGTTCCCGTTGGCGTTCCAGCTGCATTTCCACCAATGACAGCGTGCCTTTTTGCCGATGAGGAATCTGTAACGTATCCAGCAATTCCAGGTGACGGACGAAAAAGTGCGGGTGATTTTTCAGGTATTTTACGATTTGTTGTTCCGTTTCGTTCATTTGAGAGAAAAATACCGAGTTTTCACTCGGTATTCCTTTAAAGTTTGATAACTCCGTCATAGACATGGGTGGCGTCGCCGGTCATATAGAGCGGATGACCTTCACCCTCCCATTCGATCGTAAGTGAACCGCCGGGCAAATCCACTTGTACCGGCGAATCAAGCAGACCCTGCATGATTCCGACCGCCGCCGCCGCACAGGCGCCGCTGCCGCAGGCTTGGGTTTCGCCCGCACCGCGCTCGTACACGCGAAGTTTAATGTGATGACGATCAATCACTTGCATGAATCCCGCATTGACACGTTCCGGAAAACGTTCGTGGTTTTCCAGTAACGGACCTAATTGGGCGACATTTGCCGTTTCGATGTCTTCCACCTGAACCACACAATGCGGGTTTCCCATAGACACCGCACCGCATAATACCGTTTGAATCTCTGTGCGGAGAATGTAGTTTTTTTCGAATTTATTAGCGTTAAACGGAATTTTAGCCGGTTCCCAAATCGGTTCGCCCATGTTGACGCGAATCATGCCGTCGTCTTTAACGGTGAGCACCATTCTGCCTTTTGCCGTGCTGACGGCAATGTCTTTTTTATTGGTCAGACCTTTCAATGTGACAAAACGGGCGAAACAACGGGCACCGTTGCCGCATTGCGCCACTTCGCTGCCGTCCGCATTAAAAATGCGGTAATGGAAATCCAAATCCGGATCATAAGGCGGTTCCACCAGTAAAAGTTGGTCGAAACCGATACCGCGATGACGATCGGCGAGTTTTTTTATCACTTCTTCCGGAAAGAAGACGTTTTGCGTTACGGCGTCCACCACGACAAAGTCGTTGCCGAGTCCGTGCATTTTGGAAAATTGCATTTTTCCGTCCTGAATCAAAAATAAGATATTTCGCATTATAGTGCGCGATTGAATCGGAGTAAATACGCGTTCGGTCGCAAAAGAAAATGACAGCAATAGGGGGTTATGCTATATTTCATGCAATTTTATAAGCGGAAAAGTGCGGGCAAAAAACGTAACGTTTTTTCGCATCGTTTTGACCGGCGATGAACGCTCTGTTCGGAGATTGTCAATAAATTTAATAATTTTGAATAAAATGAAAGAACTGGATTCAAATAACATCCCAAAACACGTGGCTATCATTATGGACGGCAACGGACGTTGGGCCAAGCAACAGGGCAAAATTCGGGTTTTCGGGCATTCCAACGGTGTGAAAGCCGTGCGTCGTTCCGTTTCTTATGCGCTGCGTAGCGGCGTGCAGGTGCTGACTTTGTATGCGTTCAGCAGTGAAAACTGGAACCGCCCGGAAGCCGAAGTATCCGCGCTGATGGCATTGTTTATGCAGGCGTTGGATCGCGAAGTCAAAAAGTTGCATAAAAACAACATCAAATTGCAGGTGTTGGGCGATAAATCGGGCTTCAGTGAGAAACTGCAGGAAAAAATCGAGAAAGCGGAAAAATTAACGGAAAACAATACGGCGTTAATCGTAAATATTGCGGCGAATTACGGCGGTTGCTGGGATATCGTGCAGGCGACGAAAAAATTGGCGGCGCAGGTTAAGGAAGGAACGCTGGAAGTCGACCAGATCACGGAAGAACTTTTCCAGCGAAACTTGGTCACAGAAGAGCAGCCCGCGGTGGATTTGCTGATTCGGACCAGCGGCGAACAACGCATCAGTAACTTTTTACTTTGGCAGATTGCTTATGCGGAACTTTATTTTTCCGATGTGCTTTGGCCGGATTTTAACGAAAAAGAATTTAATCATGCAATTTTTGCATTTCAACAACGTGAACGCCGTTTTGGCGGTTCAGAATAAAGGAGCCAGACTTTGCTAAAAGAACGTGTTTTATCGGCGATTGTGTTGATTGCCATCGTTTGTGCTGCATTATTTCTTTTTTCCCCTTTTTATTTTGCTCTGACCTTAGGCGCGGTAGTGGCCCTCGGCGTGTGGGAGTGGACGCAGTTTCCTCGTTTTAATCACAGTGTTTGGCGTTTTTCTTTAACGGCGATTGCTTCGGCTTTTTTATTTTTATGGATTTACAGCCAAGCGTCCTATTTGAACGCCGGAAAAGTGTTTGCCGGTTATGCGCAACCGATTTTGTTGTTTGCCGTCATTTGGTGGTTTGCGGCGTTTTTCTTGGTGATCGGTTATCCGAAATCCGCCGCAATTTGGCGAAAATCCGTGATTTTGCAGCTGCTTTTCGCTTTTCTTACTTTAGTCCCGTTTTTGGTCGGTGTGTTGAAATTACGTTTGGATCAATACACCGCCGACAGCATTCACGGTATTCAATTATTACTGTACGTCTTTGTTTTGGTGTGGGCGGCGGACAGCGGCGCTTATTTCGCCGGTCGGAAATTCGGTAAACATAAACTGGCGCCGAAAGTTTCGCCGGGCAAAACCTGGCAGGGCGTTATCGGCGGATTAATCACCGCTTGTATTTTGGCGGCGTTATTTATTCATTTTGCCGGCGACAGTTTATTTAGTCACGGAACGTTGCCAAGTTTGACCGCACTTTCGGTGGCAACGGTTGCCGTGTCCGTCTTGGGCGATTTAACCGAAAGCATGTTTAAACGGGAAAGCGGCATTAAAGACAGCGGCAATTTAATTCCGGGACATGGCGGGGTGCTGGACCGAATCGATAGCCTGACGGCGGCAACGCCGTTCTTTGCCTATTTTTATTTCTTTGTTTTATAAGGCAATATAATGTCATTTTTGTGGTCATTGGTTTCATTTATTATCGCCGTCTGTGTACTCGTGTTTGTGCACGAGTACGGGCATTTCTGGGCGGCACGAAAGTGCGGTGTAAAAGTTCATCGTTTTTCCATCGGCTTCGGCAAAGTGCTGTGGCGACGAGTGGATAAATTGGGCACGGAATTTGCCGTATCCGCTATTCCTTTGGGCGGGTACGTGAAAATGCTGGATGAGCGTAATGAAGAGGTTCCGGTCGAATTGAAGCCGCAATCCTTTAATGGCAAAACCGTGTTGCAGCGCGCATTTATTATTGC
Organism: Exercitatus varius; assembly: GCF_029577735.1. Lineage (NCBI taxonomy): Bacteria > Pseudomonadati > Pseudomonadota > Gammaproteobacteria > Pasteurellales > Pasteurellaceae > Exercitatus > Exercitatus varius. Next base: position 156,863 of record NZ_JARQTO010000002.1, read on the forward strand.
CGCCGGTCCGCTGGCGAATTTCCTGTTCGCCGTTTTGGCTTACTGGATTATTTATGCGGTGGGTATTCCCGCGGTGAAACCGGTTATTGCCAAGGTTGAACCGAATTCCGTTGCTGCCGCCGCGCAGCTGCAGCCCGACAGCCAAATTCTTGCGGTAGACGGTGAAGACGCGCCGGATTGGGAAACCGTCAATATGCTGCTGGCAAGTAAATTAGGCAATGATTCCGTCATTTTAACCTTAACGCCTTTCGGTGAAGATCAGCCTCGGGACAAAGTGCTGAATTTGCAGAATTGGTCGTTTAATCCTGAAAAAGAATCCGCTTTTCGTGCTTTAGGTATTCAACCCGTCGCGAGTAAAGCCGGCAATGTGTTATCGAGTGTGGTCAGCGGTTCGCCGGCGGAACGGGCCGGATTAAAAGTCGGTGACGTATTATTGCAACAGGACGGCTCGCCGGTGGTCTGGTCTGATTTGGTGGCACAAATTCAAAAAGGAAACCCGATCTCTTTGCTGATTGAGCGCCAGGGCGAACGCCATACTATTTCTTTTACTCCAGTGGAAAAAGACGGCAAATATTTTGCCGGTATCGCACCGACCTTTGAACCGGTTAATGAAAAGTACCGTACCGAATTAAAATATGATATTCTTGAGGCGCTTAAAAAAGGCGTTGAAAAGACCGCGCAACTATCCTGGTTAACGATTAAAGTGATCGGTAAGTTATTTACCGGCGATTTATCGTTGAATAATCTTAGCGGGCCGATTTCCATCGCGCAGGGAGCGGGCATGTCGGCCAGTATCGGTTTGGTCTATTTCCTGAGTTTTATGGCGTTAATCAGTGTGAATCTCGGCATTATGAATCTGTTCCCGTTACCGGTACTGGACGGCGGACATTTGGTTTTTCTGGCGGCCGAAGGTATTAAAGGTAAGCCCGTTTCAGAAAAAATACAGGATTTTTGTTACCGAATCGGGGCGGTGTTGCTTTTAATGCTGACCGTATTCGCTTTATTTAACGATTTCTTACGTTTATAAAAAACGTGAAAAAATTTGACCGCACTTTATAGGTGATTTAAACAATGAGAAAACTTTTAGTAGCTAGTTTGTTATTCGGCTCTGCCAGTGCGTATGCAGCGCCATTCGTTGTGCAGGATATTCGGATTGATGGTGTGCAATCGGGTGCGGAAGGGAAAGTCCTTGCGGGATTGCCGGTGCAAGTGGGGAAACGGGTAACGGATTCCGATATTGCAAATGTGGTAAAAACGCTTTATTCGCGCGGTTATGATAATGTGCAGGCGAGTCGTGAGGGCAACACTTTGCTTATTTCCGTGACACAACAACCGGTTATTGCGGATGTCACGGTTTCCGGTAACGATTCGATTCCTACCGAAGCGCTGAAAGAAAATTTAGATAACAACGGTTTGAAAGCCGGCGAAGTGCTTAATCGCGAAAAACTGAATGCTTTTGCTAAAAGTCTAGAAGATCATTATTACTCAACCGGTCGTTATAACGCGAAAGTTGAACCTGTGGTGAATAACCTGCCGAATAACCGCGCAGAAGTCAAATTACAGGTGACGGAAAACGATGTGGCGAAGTTAAAGGAAATTACTTTCGACGGCAATAACGCTTTTGACAGCGATACATTACGCGAACAGATGGAATTAAGCGAAGACGCGTGGTATAAGCTATTCGGTGCAAAATTCACTACTGAAGATATGAACAAAGATCTTCAAACGTTAACGGATTATTACCAAAATCGCGGTTATGCGAAAGCCCGTGTGACGCCCGATGTTAAATTAAATGACGAAAAAACGGAAGTTCGTCTCGGTTTAAAAGTGGAAGAAGGTGATCGTTATACGCTGAAAAGCGCGCGAATTGTCGGTGATGTGGGCGGTATGCAGAATGAATTGCAACCGCTGGTTAACAGTCTGCATCTCAATGAAGAGTTGCGCCGCAATGAAATTGTTGATGTCGAGCAAAATATTAAAAATAAATTGGCGGAACAGGGTTACGCCATGGCGCAGGTGAATATCAGTCCTTCTTTGGATGAAGAAAACAAAACGGCGGATATTACTTATGTGGTGGATGCCGGACGCCGTTATTCCGTGCGTCAGATTCGTTTTGAAGGCAATACCGTCAGTGCGGACAGCACATTGCGTCAGGAAATGCGTCAGCAGGAAGGAACGTGGTTATCCTCCCAGTTGGTGGAATTGGGGAAAACCCGTTTAGATCGCACCGGCTTTTATGAAACCGTAGAATACCGCAATGAACCAGTGAAAGGTTCGGATGATGAAGTAGACGTTATCTATAAAGTGAAAGAGCGTAATACGGGGAGCATTAACTTCGGTATCGGTTACGGTACGGAAAGCGGTTTAAGTTATCAAGCCAGCATTAAACAGGATAACTTCCTGGGTATGGGCTCATCTATCAGTCTGGGCGGTTCCCGCAATGACTACGGTACCAGCGTGGATTTGGCCTATAACGAACCTTATTTCACCAAAGATGGTGTCAGTCTGGGCGGAAATGTGTTCTATCAAACTTACGATAACTCGGACACGGACGATAATGTGGCATCCTATAAACGTAAAACTTACGGGCTGAATTTAACGCTTGGTTTTCCGGTTAACGAAAATAATGCCTATTATATCGGTGCGGGTTACGCCTATAATAAGTTAAGCAATATTAGTCCGGAATATACCCGTAATTTATATCGTGAATCCATGGGTTATGACGGATGGGAATTTAAATCCCATGACTATACGGTTTCCACAGGTTGGAATTACAATAGCTTAAACCGCGGTTATTTCCCTACCAAAGGGGTGAAAGCTACCGTCGGCGGAACCGTGACTGTCCCGGGTTCGGATAATAAATTCTATAAATTAAGCGCGGAAGCTACCGGTTATTATCCGTTAAACCGTGAACATTCATGGGTGCTTTCCGGCCGTGCGTCAGCCGCCTATGCCAACGGATTCAACGGCAAACGTTTACCGTTCTATCAAAACTATAACTTGGGCGGTATCGGTACGATCCGCGGTTTCTCTTACGGTGGTTTCGGTCCGCAAGCGATTTACGCGGATAAAAACGGTGACTACAATCTTGTTAACGACGATGTAGTGGGCGGTAACGCCATGGCTACGGCAAGCGTGGAATTAATCGTGCCGACACCGTTTGTTGCCGAGAAAAACCAAAACAGCGTACGTACTTCATTGTTTGTCGATGCGGGCAGTTTGTGGAATACCAAATGGAGCGATGCGGATAAAGCAAGATTCCCGACGCTGCCGGATTACGGTGATCCGTCACGTATTCGTGCGTCCGCCGGTGTAGCGTTCCAATGGCAATCGCCGATTGGTCCGTTGGTGTTCTCTTACGCCAAACCAATCAAAAAATATGATGAAGACGACGTAGAACAATTCCAATTCAGTATTGGCGGTTCGTTCTAATTCCGATGAACTAATTGAAGGTTTATCAGTCGAAATAAATATCCGTGTTCGTTGTGAAACGGACACGAAATTAATTAACAATCAACCAAGGAAATTTATACAATGAAAACTGTCGTAAAAGCCACCGCACTTTCTTTAGCTTTAGCATTCGCCTCTTCCGCTGCCGTTGCGGCTGAAAATATCGCCTTCTTAAATGCCGGCGTAGTTTTCCAGAACCATCCGGATCGCGCAGCCATCGCTAAAAAATTAGACGACCAATTTAAAGGTGAAGCCGACAAATTAGCGGCGAGCAAAAAAGCAATCGATGCCAAAATCGCCGCGCTACAAAAAGAAGCGAAAGATTTACGCAGCGCAGACATCAAAAAACGTGAAGATGAAATTAACAAGTTAATGCGCGAACAAGATGCCAAAGCTCGTAAATTCCAACAAAAAACACAACAGGTTGAACGTGAAGAAACCGCTAAACTGTTAGAATCCATCCAGAAAGCCACTAACGATTTCGCAAAAGAAAAAGGCTATACCTATGTACTTGACGCCAATTCAGTGATTTATGCGGCGGACGGCAAAGATATCACCGAAGACGTATTAACGGCCGTAGGCGGTAAGTTACCGGCGGAACCGAAAGACGGCAAACCGGCGGAAGCGCCTAAAGCGGAATAATCGGTAAAAGGAAACTTCCGAATGCGTTCCTATTCCTTACAAGAATTAGCAAACCAAATCGGCGGGGCCATTCGTGGCAACGCCGATGTTGTTGTTAATAGTATCGCTCCTTTGGATAAAGCCGCTGGCGAACATTTAACCTTTATTTCCAATGTCAAATACCGTCCGTATTTGTCTCAGGCGCAGGCGGGCATTCTGGTGGTTTCGCCGGCCGACGTGGAATTTTGCGCCGACGACGCTAATCTGATTATTGTAGAAAATCCTTATGTGGCTTATGCCCGTTTGGCGCAATATATGGATAGCACTCCGAAAGCGGCGGTCAATATTGCGCCAAGTGCGGTCATTTCTGAGACCGTTTTATTGGGGCAAAACGTGTCGATTGGCGCCAATGCGGTGATCGAAGCCGGTGCGGTAATCGGCGATAACGCCGTTATCGGTGCGGGTTGCTTTATCGGGCAGAATGCCAAAATCGGTCGCAACACTCAGCTTTGGGCGAATGTCAGTATTTACCATGAAGTGGAAATCGGCGAGGATTGTCTGGTGCAATCCGGCGCGGTGATTGGCAGCGACGGTTTCGGTTATGCCAACGAGCGCGGTCAATGGATTAAGATCCCGCAAACCGGACGCGTAATTATCGGCAATCGTGTGGAAATCGGCGCCTGCACCTGTATCGATCGCGGTGCGTTGGATGATACCGTGATTGAAGATAACGTGATTATCGACAACCTTTGCCAAATCGCTCATAACGTGCATATCGGCACGGGAACGGCGGTTGCCGGCGGCGTTATTATGGCGGGCAGTTTAACCGTCGGTCGTTATTGCCAAATCGGCGGTGCAAGCGTGATTAACGGACACATGGAAATTTGCGATCAGGCCATTGTTACCGGCATGAGCATGGTAATGCGCCCGATCGACAAACCGGGCATTTATTCTTCCGGTATCCCGTTGCAACCGAATAAAGAATGGCGCAAAACCGCGGCGTTAACCATGGACATTGATAAAATGAACAAACGGTTAAAAGCGGTTGAGAAAAAACTCGCCGAATAACGGTTAAAAAACTTATCAATTTTTGCCCGCACTTTTCGGTGCGTTTTGCTTATTCTGTGCGCGAAATCGGATTTGTTCTTATGTGGTAGTCAGGCGAATGTCAGCTTGCCGTAATTGGTTAACTGTTTCGCTTGATAATGCGCGGTCTGTAATAATATCCGTTAATTCGCCGAGTTTTGCTGCGCAGAATAATGAAAATTTGCCGTATTTGCTGCTGTCGGCAACTAATATGCGTCTTGTGGCATTGTGTAAAAGCGATTTTTTCAGCGCCGCCTTTTCTTCGGTCGGCGCGGTAATGCCTTTTTCTAATGACCAAGAATTACAGCTTACAAAGGTAAAATCCGGGTTAACGTTCTGTAAAAATGAGATGCTTTGATTGCCTATGCAAGATTGGCTGCTGCTGTCGATACGCCCGCCGGTCATGGTCACTTCAATTTGTTTATATTCGGAAAGTAGCAGCGCAATATGCAGATCCGTCGTAATAACCCGCAACGGGAGATGGGTAATTTTTTTCGCTATACATAATGTGGTTGTTCCGGCGTCTAAAACCACTGAATCGCCTGCCGTGATCAATGATACCGCATAATCTGCAATTCGTTCTTTTTCAATTATTTGGCGGGATTGTTTTTCGTTAGTGGTGGGTTGAAACGGAATAAACTGATTGAGCGCCACGCCGCCGTGAGTGCGAATAATCGAACCTTTCTCATCCAGCTTAATTAAATCTCGGCGGATGGTTGCCGGCGATGAATTAGTGACTTTAACAAGCTGCTCCACGGTTGCGATATTGTGACTTTTCAGGTAGAGCATGATTGTTTCGTGGCGATCGTTTGGCATATGACATTCCTTATCGGCTTTATATTTTAAATAGATAATTATGTTTTCGGTGTAAAGAGTATAGCGCAAAAATCCGTTGAATTATCGATGATTTTTATTACATCGTAGTTTATAAAAAAAACGCCGGCATTTTGCCGGCGTCATATGATCAGATAATTTCTTTGGGAACTTTAAATACCGCTTTGCGTACGGTGGCGGGCGCTTTAACCATGCATAACGCTTGATGAGGTTCGCCGGGATAAAAGGTAACGAAGTCGCCGGCGCGCAACAAAATGCCGTTGGTTAGCACGGGATTATTTAAAATATATAAATCCGGCTTTTTTTCGACCGCACTTTGACCGATTGCGTTAGTTAAGCTGTAATTAATGATTTCTTCACCTTCCAAAATTAACTGAATATCAAGATAATTTTTGTGGAATTCCGTGTGCCGGGTTTCTGCGGGCGAGGTTTGTGAGTCGCCAACGTTACAAAACCATTTCGCACCTTCCGGTTGATATTTGCCGTCAGGCAATGCTTGCAATTTTTCTAGGCTAAATTCCGGGTGAGATAAAATATCGTAAAGTGATTTGGGTAATGTTGCCAAATCCAGGATTTTCATATTTCCGGCAATCATAAGTCCTCCCGTTAGAGAAAAGCATGCCGTTTCATGAATGACATGCCTGATAATTAAGTTAAGCGTTTTTAACCCAGGATTCGTCAATGCATACGTATTTAATCGCCATTCGGTAGAATGTGTAGGCAATATGCAGTTTGCCGTCCGGGCCTTGTTTAATACTTGGATAAGAAAGTTCGCGGTTAAGTTGCTCTCTTGAGTTATTGGACATACAATAACCGTCACCTTCATCCAGATTACGAATATAAGGCCAGGTTTTGCCGTTGTCCGTGGAAATTGCCAATGACATTGGTGCGCGCGGCGCGCCCCAAAATGCATTGCGTTGTCCTTCAACCAATTCCGCTTCTTTTTTCTGTTCTTTGCTTTCGTCTTCAATTTCATCATAAAGAGAAAGACGACGTTCTTTGGCGTCTTTTGCACTTGAATTATTGAATACTAAGGCAATATCACCGTTAGCAAGCACATCGGCCTGAATGGAGGCATTGTTATTCGGCAATGGCAGCGCTTTAGGTTCTGACCAGGTTTCGCCATTATCAAATGAACGGCTTTCATAGATAAAGTCTGCCCAACGACTGCGATAAAGCGCATATAAACTGCCGTCTTTGAGTTTTAACACATTCATATGAACACAGCCCGTACTGTTGGGAACATCGACGGAACGCCATGTTTTGCCTTTATCGCTTGAAATCATGACCGCACTGGTGTCATAGCTGCCGACCCACTTTTCACCCGGGCGTGCAATACAATAGAACACGGGAAGTAACCAGTTGCCGTTATCTAATACAACAATTGGCTGGCGAATAAATATGCCTTTGTTCGGATCTTCCAGTAACACTTCGATTGGACCCCAGGTTTCGCCGAAGTCCGTTGATTTACGGTAACGAACGATCGCCGTATCCTGATTACCTGAAATCTGAGCGGTATATAAAATCCATAAAATATTGTCAGGATCTAAGAAAAAGACAGGATTTTGTTCCGAGCGGGTCGGATCGTCGGAAAGTTTTACCGCCGGCGTCCAGGTATCGGCGCCTTTTTTTAAGCGTGAGAAATAGGCTGAAATATCAGAAATCCCTTCCTGCGTTCCGCCAAACCAAGTGCAGAGCAAATCACCGTTTGGTAATGGTAATAAGTTAGCCGCATGATTTTGCACACATTCTGTCGGCAAGTAGGCGTCTTTACGCGAGCTATCGTTTGGATTAACGACAACCTTACCCGATAAATCTAATTTAATTATTTCTTCAGTCATTTTGTTTCTCCTATTAAACCGGAAATAGAGTCAGTGCGCCTGCCGTAAGAGCCAGTAAACGAATAAAGTATTGCGGAATGGTGAATTTCCAGAATTCGATCATGGTATATTTCCCCGTTCCCATAATTAATGCGGGCATACCGTCCACAGGGAGAAAGTGACCGCACCAGCCCGAGATAACGATTGCGGTTGCTGCAGCGGTCGGATTGAATCCAAGTTGTAAGCAAGTCGCGATAGCTAATGGTGCAAATACAAATACCGTACCTATTGTTGAACCGGTTAACGTAGCTAATAAACTGGTTAAAATACAGAAAGTGAAGATTAATAGGAACGGGTTGATGTCGGAACCGAGCATATCGGCGACGGATTTACCGACCATTTCTGTCAGCCCTGTGCTTCCTAGTGCGTCAGCAACCCCAATAACCCCGGCAGACATAAGAATGATAGGCGCGCTAATGGCATTTCTTATTTCTGTGAAGTTCAATACACCGGCCAAGAATATCGGTAGCACTGCAAGACCGGTTATGGCGTAACCCGCATCACCAATGTAACTTTGCGCAACCATACCAATAACTGCAAGAACAAAGGAGGAATAAGTGACTAGTTCTTGTTTTTTTGTAAGCTGGGTTTTGTGTTCTTCCGCTAAATTATCACTGTATTCGCCGGTAGTAGAAATGGGATGTTCCGGTAAAATCTTGTAGGCTAATAATGACCACGCCAAGAAACTGAGTGAGAGAATTAAATTAACGATTGAAAATTCAACTAAGTTAACATTAGTCGCAGCTCCTGCCGCTTCCAATACCGCAATTGTAATACCATATTGTAAAGCGGTATTAAACGGCGCAAGTGGATGGTTAGCCGCAAAACCGGCCGGCATCAATACTTTAGAGGGCGCAAGTGCTTTGTTTTCCGGTAATGCAGACAAAAGCCCGATAACCAACACATAATAAGCTGTTGAGCCCATACCAAAAAGACTTGTTCCCAGCATAACGACTACAACCAGAAGAGTATATGCTTTAAAACCGCCTTTTTTTGCCATATTGAATATAGCCGTTTTAAATGTGGTGATAAAACTGGTCTTTTGCAAGGCTGCGATAATAGCCATAAACGCTGCAAGCATCATAATGGTTGAGTTAGCAAAACCACCAAAAGCAACTTTAATATCAACCACTCCTGTTACTACGAGCAACAGGCAGGCAATGAGCGGAGGTACGCCGAAAGGCAGTTTGTCTCTCATGATTAAAATAATCATTAAAATCGTAATTGCTAACGCAATAATCATTGGGGTTGTCATAAGTCACCTCCACTATGGCGCTTTGGATTAATAGGAAAATGATGAGGATTAGATAATTTTTCTATAAATTTCAATAATATCCGTTTTAGTCATCACTTTCGGATTGTTATCAAGTAAGCGTTTTACCGTCAAAGCCGCATCAGCAAGCTCACTCAAGGTCTCTTCCGTGATACCGACAGATTTCAAATCACATTTAATGTTTAAATCACGAATTAATGCATAAAATTCATCAATCAATTTTTCTGCCGCTTGATGTTGCGTACAACCCTGTACATCTAAGCCCATCGCTTTCGCGAGATTGGCAAATTTTGCTTCACAGGCATCAAGGTTGAATTTCATCACATCGGGCAATAGAATCGCATTCGATAATCCGTGCGGAATATGGTATTTACCTCCTAACGGATAAGATAATGCGTGAATGGCTACGGTGCTTGACGTGGCAATAGATGCGCCGCCGAAATAAGAACCGAGTAACATATTTTCGCGCGCTTGCAGATTTTTACCGTCACGATAAGCGGTACGAATGCTGCGCCCGATTAATTCCACCGCTTTTAGGGCGAAGGTATCGCTGAACGGACTTGCTTTCTTGGAGATGTAGCATTCCACGGCGTGACAAAGCGCATCAATCCCCGTATTGGCGGTGATATGCGGTGGTAGACCGACGGTCATTGCGGGATCTAGAATGACGCAATTCGGCAGCATTTTTTCATCTACGATACCCACTTTTAATTCACGTTCGGGAATAAGCACGATTGCGTTTGGCGTAGCTTCAGAGCCCGTACCGGATGTGGTTGGTACCATAACGGTTGGAATGCCGCGGTTTTTGAATTTTGTTTTACCGTCCGCAACATCTTGCAGTTCAACATTATTATTGAGCAACATCGCGACGAGTTTCGCAGTATCCATTGCGCTGCCGCCGCCAATACCAATCACCATTTGAGCATTAGTATTTTGGGCATGCCGGTAAATTTGATTAACTTGTTCCAATGGCGGTTCGGGCGGCGTATCGTTAATTACTTGTACGTTAATACCCGCGTTTTCAAGAATTGCTTTAGGCTCGTTGATTAAACCTGCAGCGAACACGCCGGGATCGGTAATAATAACGACATTTTCGGCGTTGTAGCTTTTTACGACATCGGCAATTTGTTGAATACTGCCGGCACCGCCAATGATTTTATTGGTATGAAATAAAGAATAAGTTGACATAAATGATTACCAAGTGAATTTTCGATTAATCGTATAGTTTAAATACGTCTTGTAATGCTTGATCGATGACCGTATTGGCACAGTTTGAAGGTTCGCGCGCAGGGCCTACGTTGTGACCGCGTAAAAGTGTGGCACGTTTTACCACAGAATTTGGATTGCCCATTTGCATAACATTGCGGAATGCCCGGATTTTTTTCTGCGCTTCATTCGCTTTCTCAAAATCACCTTGTTTCCAATATTCGTAAATAGACACCATGAGTTCGGGAAACACATTGGCACAACCGCTAATGGCGCCCGTACCGCCGGCGAGCAACGTCCAAAGGATTAATGAATCGCTGCCCGCCATAACATTAATATTAGGAACGGTATTTTCGATGTATTTCAATGTGTTATCGAAATTACCGCTGCTGTCTTTAATACCAATAATATTGCTGTTTTCTTCGGCAAGTTTTTTCACCGTTTTATAGTCGATATTATTGCCTGAGCGTGCCGGAATGTTGTACATCAAAACAGGAGCATTAACGCTTTTCGCGACGGAATTAAAATGACGATATAAATCGTCCTGGCTAACGGCAACAAAGTATGGTGAAATCACTGAAAGCACGTCTACTCCGAGATCTAACACTTTCTTCGAGAATTCAACGGTTTCTTTCGTCGTAATACAACCGGTGCCGGCATAAACCGGAACCCGACCGTTTACCGCTTCAACGGCGGTTTTTATAATCTCCAGTTTTTCGTTTTGATTGAAAGCGTAGAATTCGCCGTTAGTTCCCAATGGAAAAATGCCGTGAATACCGGCTTGTATAAGATAATCAATAAATTCTTTGTAGGCTTCCGGATTAAATTTTTCGTTCTCGTCCAGTGCAGTGAGTACTGGTGCGACAACGCCTTCAGGTTTAAACATAATGAACTCCTTTTTTATTGATTTTCATATTTGATATTGGCCATTTTGGCACCAAGGTATAACGCCTCGGTCATACTGCGACTGTCGGCAATACCTTGACCTGCAATCTGGAATGCGGTCCCGTGATCAACTGAAGTACGGATAAACGGTAAACCGGTCGTAACGTTAACCCCGCTGTCGAAACCGATGAGTTTTAACGGAATATGACCTTGGTCGTGATACATCACAACCACCATATCGAACTCATCCAGGTTCGCCGCTCGATGGAAAACGGTATCCGGCGGAATCGGTCCTACCGCATTAATTCCTTTCGCTTGCGCTTCCAGAACCGCCGGTAAAATTTCTTCTTCATCTTCCGTACCAAATAAACCGTGCTCGCCCGCATGCGCATTAAAACCCGCTACGGCAATACGCGGTTGTTTGAAACCGAGCATTTTGGTGTATTCCTGGGCCAGTTCGATGACGGTTAAAACGCGCTCTTTTTTGATTAAATCGCAAGCTTGGCGCATTGACACATGAGTAGTGACATGAATCACATTTAATTTTTCGCTGGTAAGCATCATCGAAAAATCTTCGGTATGGCTGAGTTGAGCGAGAATTTCCGTATGCCCAGGAAACATTTTGCCGCCCGCGTGCAGCGCTTCTTTGTTTAAAGGTGCGGTCACAATTGCGTGGATTTTTCCTTTCAGGGTTAAATCAACCGCACGTTCGATAAATTCATAAGCGGCTTTTCCCGCGCGGGCGTCTACTTTTGAAAACGGCAAGTCGGCAGGGAGGTTATCTAAATCAATGACATCAATGTAACCGAATTCACTTTGATAATGATCGAGATCGTCAACTTTACGCAGTTTAAGATTGGATTTAACGATAGGTAATGCGCGTTGCATAATTTTGAAATCGCCGATAACAACGGGATGCGCTAAGTCGTAAATTCGTTTATCTTCTAACGCTTTGACGATTACTTCAGGTCCGATACCCGCGGCATCGCCCATTGTGATACCTAAAATCGGTTTCATTGGATACTCCTTAATTCTCTGTAATTTCAATAAAACTTGTTGTGAATCGAAGCGTAAAATCTGATTTTTGTTAATATGTTTCGCTTTATGGCGCAAAAATGATCTTCTTATTTGATTTTGAGCATTTTCAATCTGATTGAACACGTTATTCGATTCGCCGGTATATTGGGAATTATTGAGGAGTATAGCGTTTATTTTCCGAGTAAGTTGTGATCTGAATCACATTTTATGATTTATTTAAATCTTATGATTTTATTTAATCATTTTGATATGGCCCGAAAAATACCGTAACGACGATCTGACAGGCGATATTTGAAGAAAATAAATCACGGATATTTTTGTCCGTCGGTTTGAATTTATGAAGAGGATGCAAGCTTGAACGGAGAATCCGAGAAATCCGTAAACAGCCGAAATTAACCCTGGTCAATCTTATTCTAAGCTTGTAAAATAACCGACTAATTTTATCTATTACATTCTTAATGAATTCAGAAAATGACACAGAAATTACATATTAAAACCTGGGGCTGTCAGATGAATGAGTATGACAGCGCTAAAATTGCCGATTTATTGTTCAGCACTCACGGACTGGAATTGACGGAAGATGCGGAACAGGCGGACGTATTGCTGTTAAATACCTGTTCGATTCGTGAAAAAGCACAGGAAAAAGTTTTTTCCCAATTAGGTCGTTGGAAAACCTGGAAGAATGAAAAGCCGGGTTTAATCATCGGTGTGGGCGGTTGCGTCGCATCACAGGAAGGCGAGCATATTCGCGAACGCGCGCCCTTCGTAGATATTATTTTCGGGCCGCAAACTTTACACCGTTTGCCTGAAATGATTAATCAGATTCGAGGCGGTAAAAGTTCGGTGGTGGACGTCAGTTTCCCGGAAATCGAAAAATTCGATTGCCTGCCCGAGCCGAAAGCGGAAGGTCCGACTGCATTCGTTTCGATTATGGAAGGCTGTAATAAATATTGCACCTATTGTGTCGTGCCTTATACCCGCGGGGAAGAAGTCAGCCGTCCGCTGGACGACGTTTTGTTTGAAGTGGCGCAGTTGGCGGAACAGGGCGTGCGCGAAATCAATCTGTTAGGACAAAATGTAAACGCCTATCGCGGCCCGACGCACGACGGCGGTATTTGTACTTTTGCCGAATTATTGCGTTTAGTGGCTTCCATCGACGGTATTGACCGCCTGCGTTTCACCACCAGTCATCCGATTGAATTCACCGACGATATTATTGAGGTTTACGCGGACACGCCCGAATTGGTCAGTTTCCTGCATTTACCGGTGCAGGCGGGTTCCGATCGTATTCTGACCATGATGAAACGCGGTCATACGGCGTTGGAATATAAGTCCATTATCCGTAAATTACGCAAAGTTCGTCCGGATATTCAAATCAGTTCGGATTTCATCGTCGGCTTCCCGGGAGAAACCAATGCGGAATTTGAGCAAACCATGAATCTGATTGCCGATGTGAATTTCGACATGAGTTTCAGCTTTGTGTATTCCGCCCGTCCGGGCACGCCGGCGGCAGACATGCCGGACGACGTGAGCGAAGAAGAGAAAAAACAGCGTCTGTATTTGCTTCAGCAACGGATCAATAATCAGGCGGCGAAATTCAGCCGCGCAATGCTTGGCACCGAACAGCGCGTGCTGGTGGAAGGCCCGTCGAAGAAAGACATTATGGAATTGACCGGTCGCACCGAAAACAACCGCATTGTGAATTTCAAAGGCACGCCGGATATGATTGGCAAATTTGTCGATATTAAAATTACCGACGTGTTTACCAATTCTCTGCGCGGCGATGTGGTACGTACCGAAGATGAAATGGGATTACGAGTGGAGCAATCGCCGCAATCGGTGATCCAACGCACCCGTAAAGAAGACGAATTGGGCGTCGGCAAATACGTGGCGTAATCTTCGCATAAAAAACCTTTCATTTTTTGACCGCACTTTGACGTAAAGTGCGGTCGTTTTTTATGGCGATTGGTTATAAAACATAGCGAAGCATTATTTCTTATTCATATTAGCGCCCCGTATAATGATTCAATCGAAATCCTGACAAATTTATCATAATGAACTGGCAATATATTTGGAACGCCGTCCCGAGATTTATCGACGCAACCCTGCTGACGCTGAATTTATCCCTTTGGAGCATTATTCTGTCGATGATTATCGGCATGTTTTGCGCGGTGGCGCTTGTGTATAAAATCCGCGGATTGCAAGGGTTCGTGAAAGCTTATATTGAGCTTTCGCGTAACACGCCGCTGCTGATTCAGGTATTTTTTCTTTATTTCGGGTTATCGAAAATCGGTATCAAACTGGACGGCTTCACCTGCGGAATAATCGGACTGGCTTTTCTGGGCGGCAGTTACATGGCGGAAGCCTTCCGAGCCGGGCTGGAAGCGGTGTCCAAAGGACAAATCGAAAGTGCGCTGAGTTTGGGATTGACCTCGCGGCAGGCGTTTCGTTACGTGATTTTCCCGCAGGCATTCGCTATTTCAACGCCCGCTATCGGCGCCAACTGCTTGTTTCTCATGAAAGAAACTTCGGTTATCAGCGCCATTGCGGTGGCGGAATTAATGTTTTTGGCGAAAGATATAATCGGTATGGATTATAAAACCAACGAAGCCTTGTTTTTGCTGGTGGTGTTTTATTTGATTATTTTATTGCCGGTTTCCGTTTATATCCGTTATTTGGAGCGCCGTTTACGCCGCGCAAAATATGGAGCGTAACATGGGATTGGGCATTCTTTTTCAAGGTTCGAATTTCGAGCGTTTGCTCGGCGGACTCGGCGTGACGGCGGAAATCGCGTTTGTCTCGGTTTTCTTCGCCTGTATTCTCGGCGTGTTATTGGGCATAGTGATGACAAGCCGAAACAAAATTATCCGTTTTTTGTGCCGGTTTTATTTGGAAGTGGTACGCATTATCCCGCTGCTGGTGCTGTTATTTTTAGTTTATTTCGGCTTCGCCAAGTGGTTTAACGCCCATTTAGACGGCGTTTTGGTCTGTATTGTCGTTTTTGTTTTCTGGGGCGCGGCGGAAATGGGCGATTTGGTGCGCGGCGCCTTAACGTCCATTGAAAAACATCAGGTTGAAGCGGCTTACGCGCTGGGTTTAAGCAAAATGCAGACTTTTATTTATATTTTGTTGCCGCAAAGTTTAAAACGCGTGACGCCGGGCGCGATCAATCTGTTCACGCGTATGGTGAAAACCAGTTCGCTGGCGATGTTAATCGGTGTATTGGAAGTCATCAAAGTAGGACAACAGATTATTGAAACGTCCCTGTTTACGGATCCGTCGGCGGCGCTGTGGATTTACGGAGTCATTTTCGTACTGTATTTTGTGATTTGTTATCCGTTATCGTTATTTTCAAAATATTTGGAAAGCCGTTGGGAAAATTAGAAATTATGGCATTGCTTGAAATTAAAAATTTGGTCAAAAACTACGGCGAAGTGACCGCTCTTAACGGCATTGATTTATCCGTGAGAAAAGGCGAAGTCGTTGTGATTCTGGGGCCGTCCGGATGCGGCAAAAGTACATTATTGCGTTGCATTAACGGCTTAGAGGAAATCAAAAGCGGTGAATTGACGTTGCAAAACTACGGCAAACTAGGCAAAGACATTTCCTGGGTAGAAGTGCGTCAGCATATCGGCATGGTTTTTCAGAGCTACGAATTGTTTTCCCATATGTCGGTGATCGATAACATTTTGCTCGGCCCGATGAAAGTACAAAAACGCAAACGGGAAGAAGTGGAAAAGCAGGCCGATGAATTGCTGAAACGGGTCGGTCTGTACGATCGTAAAAACGCTTATCCGCGTGAATTGTCCGGCGGTCAGAAACAGCGTATCGCTATTGTGCGTTCTTTATGTATGAATCCTGAAATTATGCTGTTCGACGAAGTCACCGCCGCGCTGGATCCCGAAATGGTGCGCGAAGTGCTGGATGTGATTTTGAATCTGGCGAAAGAAGGCATGACCATGTTGATCGTTACCCACGAAATGGGTTTTGCCCGCCAAGTGGCGGATCGGATTGTGTTTATGGACAGGGGCGAAATCATCGAACAGGACATTCCCGAATATTTCTTTACTAACCCGAAAACGGATCGCGCAAAAGCCTTTCTGAACATTTTAAATTACGAGTCAAGAGGAACAGACTATGAACAAAACATTTAAAAAATTGACCGCACTTTTTGCTTCGCTACTGCTGGCCGCGGGCATCACGGCATGCAACGATAAGAACGACGCGCAATCGGCAAACGCTGATGCGACAAAAGCTTCCGCGCTGGAACGGATTAAACAAGCGGACAAAATCCGCATCGGCGTATTCAGCGACAAACCGCCGTTCGGTTATGTGGACAAAGACGGCAAAAATCAGGGATTTGATGTGGAAATCGCCAAAGCCTTAACCAAAGATTTGCTGGGCGATGAGAACAAAGTGGAATTCGTGTTGGTGGAAGCTGCAAACCGCGCGGAATATCTGCTTTCTAACAAAGTGGACATCACGTTGGCTAATTTCACGGTTACGCCGGCTCGCCAGGAAGTGGTGGATTTCGCCAAACCTTACATGAAAGTGGCGCTGGGCGTGGTATCAAAAGACGGCGCCGTGATTACCGATGTGAAACAATTGGAAGGCAAAACCTTATTGGTGAACAAAGGCACCACCGCGGACGCTTATTTCAGCAAAAATTTCCCGCAAATCAACTTGTTGAAATTCGAACAAAACACCGAAACATTCGAAGCTTTGCGTGACGGTCGCGGCGACGCCCTTGCTCATGACAACGCGTTATTGTTCGCCTGGGTGAAAGAAAATCCGGGTTTCACCGTCGGTATAAAAGAATTGGGCGACATTGACTTTATCGCCGGCGCCGTGCGTAAAGAAGACAAAGATTTGCTGGAATGGTTAAACGCCGAAACGGAAAAACTGGGTAAAGAAGGGGTATTACAGCAGGCGTACGATAAGGTGTTAGCACCTATTTACGGCGACAGCATTAAAGCCTCGGATATTGTGGTTGAGTATAAGTAGTTGATCTTAAAGGTAAAAAAGTGCGGTCAAATTTGACCGCACTTTTTTAACTGTGGCGAAATTATCCAATCGGTGGTACAGTAGGGATATTTGTACAGTTCGCGTATTTTGCGTAAAGCCTGTTTGGCATGGAAGGATACTTATGAATTTACGGCATATTATTAAACAAAATCATCTTGAATTATTATTCCGGCAGGGCTATTTCGGTCTGGAAAAAGAAAGCCAGCGTGTGCATCGCGACGGCTCGGTGGTAACCTCCGAACATCCGAAGGCATTTGGTAAGCGATCCTTTCATCCGTACATACAAACGGATTTTGCGGAAAGCCAGCTTGAATTGATTACGCCGCCGAATAAGAAACTGGAAGATACCTTCCGCTGGCTGCAAACCATTCATGAAGTGGTATTACGCACATTACCGGAAGACGAATTCATTTTTCCCATGAGCATGCCAGCCGGATTGCCGCCGGAAAAGGACATTAAAGTCGCTCAACTGGAAAATCCCGAAGATGTGGCGTATCGCGAACATTTGGTGGAATCCTACGGCGCTTACAAGCAAATGGTGAGCGGCATTCATTATAATTTCCAGCTTGATCCGGCGCTGATTGACGCATTATTTCATACGCAAAATGAATATCAGAACGCAGTGGAATTTCAGAATAATTTATATCTGAAAATGGCAAAAAATTTCCTGCGTTATCAATGGATTTTACTCTATTTGTTATCCGCTACGCCGACGGCGGAAGCGAATTATTTCAAAGCGGGTTCGCCGCTGAAGCCGAATCAATATGTGCGCAGTTTGCGTTCCAGCCAATACGGCTACGTGAATGCGCCTGAAATTGTGGTGTCTTTCGACAGCATTCCTAAATATGTGGAAACCCTGGAACATTGGGTGAATTCGGGCAAGTTGGTTGCGGAAAAAGAATTTTATTCCAATGTGCGTTTGCGCGGAGCGAAAAAGGCCCGGGAATTCCTGCATACCGGGATTCAATATCTGGAATTCCGCTTATTCGATTTGAATCCGTTCGAACCGTACGGCATGAATTTGCGCGACGCAAAATTCGTTCATTATTTTATTCTGCTGATGATTTGGCTGGAGGAAACCGCGGATCAGGCCGGTGTGGAATTAGGCAAGGCGCGTCTGATGGAAGTGGCGTTTGAAGATCCTCGCCGGGAAACGGCTTATCGCGCCGAAGGCGAACAGATTCTGAACGCCTTAATCGACATGTTAAAAGACATCGGCGCCGATGAAAGTGCGGTGGAAATT
Organism: Exercitatus varius; assembly: GCF_029577735.1. Taxonomy (NCBI): domain Bacteria; kingdom Pseudomonadati; phylum Pseudomonadota; class Gammaproteobacteria; order Pasteurellales; family Pasteurellaceae; genus Exercitatus; species Exercitatus varius. The sequence goes on from NZ_JARQTO010000002.1 coordinate 175,404, forward strand.
GCGCAAGAAAAACTCACGCAGTTTGCCCGTCCGGAACAAACTTTGTGCGCCCGTTTAGTTGCCGCCATTGAACAAGCCGGCGGTTATCAAAAACTGGGCGCGGAACTGGCGCAACGTCATAAAGCGCAGGCGTTTGAACGTTTTTATGCCTTAACCGCTTTCGACAATATGGAATTATCCACCCAAGCTTTAATGTTTGATGCGATTCAAAAAGGGCTGGAAATGGAAATTCTGGATGAAAACGATCAGTTCCTGCGCCTGCAGTTCGGCGAGCATTTCGAATATGTGAAAAACGGTAATATGACAAGCCGTGACAGCTATATTTCACCGCTTATCATGGAAAACAAAGTGGTGACTAAAAAAGTACTGGAAAAAGCCGGTTTCAACGTGCCGAAAAGTCTGGAATTTACCGGTATCGAACAAGCGGTTGCCAGTTACGGTCTGTTTGAAGGGCGCCCCGTGGTGATTAAGCCGAAATCCACCAATTACGGTTTGGGCATCACTATTTTCCAACAGGGCGTGCATGATCGCGAGGATTTCGCCAAAGCCGTTGAAATCGCTTTCCGTGAAGACAAAGAAATCATGGTGGAAGATTATTTAAGCGGCACCGAATACCGATTTTTCGTGTTGGGCGATCAAACTCTTGCCGTGTTGCTGCGCGTACCAGCCAACGTAGTGGGTGACGGCGTGCATACGATGTCGGAATTGGTGGCGGCCAAAAACAATCATCCGTTACGCGGCGACGGCAGCCGAACGCCGCTGAAAAAGATTGCGTTGGGCGATATTGAACGGTTGCAGCTGAAAGAACAGGGTTTTACGGTTGACAGCATTCCCGCCAAAGGACAAATCGTACAGCTGCGGGCAAATTCCAATATCAGCACCGGCGGCGACAGTATCGACATGACGGATGAAATGCATCCGAGTTATAAAGCGCTTGCAGTGGGCATTACCAAAGCCATGGGCGCGGCGGTGTGCGGCGTGGATTTGATCATTCCTGATCTGAAAAAGCCGGCCGAGCCTAATTTGCAATCTTGGGGCGTGATTGAAGCCAATTTCAATCCGATGATGATGATGCATATTTTCCCGTATCAAGGCAAATCCAGACGGTTAACGCAGAATGTAATCAACATGCTGTTTCCGGAATTGCCGTCTTAATGACGCAAAAAACGCGCAATACAGGAAAAAGTGCGGGCGATTTTTGAGGAGTTTTTTAAAACACTGGAAAAATCGCCCGCACTTTTCTACAATAACGCATGCACTAAGCGGGCGATCCCGATATCAATTAAGGACATAAACTTGACAACGCCACAGCAAGAAGGATTTACGCTCTCTCCCGAAGATAATCACCGGCTTCAAGCGCTTTGCGGAGCGTTCGACGATAATCTCAAACTCATTGAAAAAGAATTTAATCTCCGCATTTCTCGCCGGAATTTTCATTTCGGCATTCAATCCGCCGACCAACCGACAAAGCCTCATCACGCCAAACTGATTCAAAATGCTGCGAAATTGATTCAGCATTTGTATGCGGAAACGGCGCCGGTGCGCGGCAAAATTAAAGAGTTGGATCTTAATGATATTCATCTTGCGATTCAGGAAAGCCGCATGTTAAGTCAGACGACGGAAGACGAGCGCGCGGAAAGCAAGGTATACGGCACCACGATTAAAACCAAACGCGGGCTGATTAAACCGCGCGGTAAAAATCAGATTGAATATCTGCATAATATTTTAACCCACGATATCAGTTTCGGTATCGGGCCGGCGGGCACCGGCAAGACTTTTCTCGCCGTAGCGGCGGCGGTGGAAGCCTTGGAACGCCAGGAAATCCGCCGTATTTTGTTAACCCGTCCCGCCGTGGAAGCCGGCGAAAAACTGGGCTTTCTGCCGGGCGATCTGGGCTCCAAAATCGAACCTTATTTGCGCCCCTTATACGACGCCTTGTTCGAAATGCTCGGTTTTGAACGGGTGGAAAAGCTGATGGAACGTAATGTCATTGAAATTGCGCCGCTTGCTTATATGCGCGGTCGTACGTTGAACGACAGTTTTATTATTCTCGACGAAAGCCAAAATACCACTGTCGAACAAATGAAAATGTTCCTGACCCGAATTGGGTTTAATTCCAAAGCGGTGATTACCGGCGACGTAACCCAAGTGGACTTACCGCGCAGCCAGAAATCGGGCTTAAAACACGCCGTCGAAGTGTTATCCGAAGTGAAAGAATTAAGCTTTAATTACTTCGACAGCCAGGACATCGTTCGTCATCCGGTCGTCGCCAAAGTGGTTCAGGCCTACGAAAAATGGGAAGCGGAAGACGACGCGCGTAAGCAGAAAATCGCGGCGCAACGCCGTTTGGAACGCGAACAAGGCAATGAATAACCGCGGACGTATGATATACGCTCAGACGAGAAATATTTATGAATAATGTTATCATCGATCTCCAAATCGCTACCGAAAACAGCGAAAATCTGCCGACTCTCGAACAGTTTACCGTTTGGGCGACGCGTGCCGTTCGGGCGGAAGCGGTTGAGCCGGAAATTACCGTTCGTATTGTGGACGAAGCGGAAAGTCATCATTTAAATTTAACTTATCGCGGCAAAGATCGCCCGACCAACGTGTTGTCCTTTCCCTTTGAATGTCCCGACGAAGTGGAATTGCCGCTGCTTGGCGATTTGGTCGTTTGCCGCCAGGTTGTGGAACGGGAAGCGGAAGAGCAGGGCAAACCGTTATTGGCGCACTGGGCGCACATGGTGGTGCACGGCAGCCTGCATTTGCTCGGTTACGATCACATTGAAGAAGACGAAGCCGTCGAGATGGAAAGCCTGGAAACGAAAATTATGACGGAGCTGGGCTTTGCCGATCCTTATTCTTACGACGAAGTATGATGCAGCCGCGCCGTTTAACGTTAAAATTCGATCAAAATCCACCGCACTTTCCGCAAAATTTAAAGGAAAGTGCGGTCGTTTTATCGCCTGAAAATTTTAGTCAGGCCAAAAACCTGCTGGGGCGAGAATTTGATTGGATTTTGTATGACGGTCGAGCCGCGTTGAATTTAGACGCCCTGGCAATGGCGGTCGGCACGTTAAAAGCCGGTGGCGAACTGGTTTTATGGCTGGACAAAAACCGGCAAACGGATTCGGACAGCCGGCGTTGGTCAGGAGTAGAACAAGGGATTGCGACGCCGAATTTTGATCGTCATTTTTATCAGCTACTTGAACCGTTTCGCAAAGATATATTATATGCGCCTCTTCCTGAATGCGACGCAGAGCGGAACGAATTGCCACTCCGGGCGACGAATCGGCAATCGGCAATCATCAATCAAATTCTGCGGCAAAAATCCGATCTTTATATTATCAGCGCCAAACGCGGACGGGGAAAATCGGCATTGGCGGGTTTTCTGGTAAAAAAACTTCGTGAAGCGGGCAACCCGACCCTGCGCTTAACTGCGCCGAATAAAAGTGCGGTCAAAATTTTGCAAGATTTTGCAGGCGAAGCGCCGAATTTTATCGCGCCTGACGATTTGATCCGGCAAATCAACGACGATCCCAGCCGATTCGCCGAAGATTGGCTGTTTATCGATGAAGCGGCGATGTTGCCGTTGCCGTCGTTATTTCAATTGATTTCCGCTTTTAAGCATATTGTCATCACGACGACCGTTCACAGTTACGAAGGAACGGGCCGAGGATTTTTGCTGAAATTCCTGGCCAATCTTCACCGCACTTTTCAGCATTTTCAGTTAACCCGCCCCATGCGTTGGCGTGAAGATGACAGGCTGGAGCCTTTTATCGACGAATTGTTGCTGCTGGAATGCGAAGATAATCTTGTGCAGCCGGGTTTTTCGCCGCAAAGTGCGGTCAAAATTCGACAAGTTTTTCAGTCTGAAATCGTTGCCCGCATTCGGGATTTTTACGGTTTGCTGACTTTGGCGCATTACCGCACTTCGCCGTTGGATTTGCGTCGTTTGTTTGATGCACCGAAACAGCGGTTTTGGCTGGCGGAAACGGATTCCGCCTTACTGGGCGGCATGTGGCTGGTGGAAGAGGGGTTGCAGGACGAACGGCTGATTCGGGATATTTGCGTGGGTTTGCGTCGTCCTAAAGGAAATTTGGCGGCGCAGAAATTGGCTCAGCAACAGAATGATTCCGCTTTTCTTGCGCTGAATTCTTTGCGCATTTCGCGAATTGCGGTACAACCCGCCTGGCAACGGCAAGGTTTAGGGCGGCAGTTAGTCGCGCATTTGTTGCAAAATTGTGCGGCGGATTTTGTTTCCGTCAGTTTTGGTTATACGCCGGAATTGGCGGGTTTTTGGCAAAAGTGCGGGTTTATTTTGGTGCATTTGGGGGAAAGTCGGGAAGCGAGCAGCGGTTGTTATTCGGCGATTGCGTTGAAAGGAATTTCGGTTGCCGGGCTGGCATTGGTTCGGCGTGCGGAACTGGATTTTAAACGGAATTTTTCGCTCGGTTTTCATCCTTTGCGCGCGGATTTTGATTTTCCGCCGTGCTGGCAATATAGTCCGCAGGATGAAGTACATTTGAAAAACTTCGCGGAAAATCACCGTACTTTAGCGGCGACAGTGCCGGCAATTCGTCGTAAGTTGGCTTTGTCGGAGGCCTCGGATTATCCGGTTCTGGCTGATTTTTGCCGTCGGGAACAAGCGGATGTCGTACGCTGGAACGGCAAAAAGAACTGGCTTGTGCAATGTCGGCGGGAAGTGAAAAAAATGTTGAATTTTTGTTAGTTCATTCATAATATAAACCCGTTATCACAGCGGGAGGCGGGAATGAGCGAACAAAAAACATCACAAAACTGGTTTAAGTCTTTAGTGGAGAAATATGACCGATTTTGTCGCGAACTCGGGCTGGATTCGGGCGCTTGCCGTAGTTGTACGCCGATTGTCAAGACCGATGAACGGGGAAATATAATTAAAAACCCGCCGAAACAGACAAAATAATTTGAATAAGATCACATTTTTGATTTTTCCGTTCAAGGATCGTCAAAATCTCATTTACTTCTTTTTAACCACTTCATACAATATGCCCGGTTTTTTTATTTATCTAAGGATATTTGTATGTTGTGGTTTTTTATTTGCGTAGCGATTTTACTTTTGGGCTATTGGCTTTACAGTAAAGTCGTCGAAAAAATCTTCGTGATTAATCCGGAACGTAAAACGCCGGCCTATTCCATGGGCGACGGAGTGGATTACGTGCCGATGTCTAAAAATAAAATCTGGCTGATTCAATTATTGAATATTGCCGGAACCGGACCGATTTTCGGGCCGATTTTGGGGGCGTTATACGGACCGGTGGCAATGCTGTGGATTGTTTTCGGCTGCGTTTTTGCCGGAGCGGTGCACGATTATTTCAGCGGTATGCTGAGTATTCGTAACGGCGGCGCCAACATTCCTTTCCTGGCGGGGAAATATCTCGGTCGTCCGGCAAAACATTTTATGAACTTTATTGCGATTTTACTGCTTCTGTTAGTAGGCGTGGTGTTCGTAGCAAGTCCGGCGTCATTATTAACCAATATTACCAACGATTTAATGACATCCGGCGGTGTCGGAGCAGCGGCGGTGAATGATGAAGCCGGTGCCAGCAATACCAATATTCTGATGATATGGACCGCCATCATCTTTATTTATTACATCCTGGCGACATTGGTGCCGATTGACAAAATTATCGGCCGAATTTATCCGATTTTCGGCGGCTTATTAATGTTTATGACGTTAGGAATGCTATTCGGTTTATTTTTTGAAGGGATTCCGCTTTTCCGTACGATTACGACGGAATTAGGTCATGATGTGACGCTGGCGGATTTCTTTGCCAATTTACATCCGAAGGAAGGCACTCCGCTTTGGCCGTTATTGTTTGTTACCATTGCCTGTGGCGCGGTTTCCGGTTTTCATGCCACTCAATCCCCGTTGATGGCGCGTTGTACCCAAAATGAAAAAGAAGGTCGCTTCATTTTCTACGGTGCAATGATTGGTGAAGGCGTGATTGCGTTAATTTGGTGTATGGTCGGTTTAAGTTTTTATGACGACCAGGCGTCTTTACTGGAAGCTTTGAAAGGTACGCCTTCTAAAGTGGTTTATGATTCGGCCATCGGTATGCTCGGCGTATTTGGCGGCATTTTAGCGGTATTAGGCGTGGTGGTATTACCAATCACATCCGGCGACACCGCATTCCGTGCGGCACGTTTGTTAATCGCGGATTTCTTCAAATTCGAACAACGTTCACTGATAAAACGTTTGACGATTGCCATTCCGTTATTCGCTATCGGCTTCTGGGTATCTACCGTGGACTTCCAGGTATTATGGCGTTACTTCGGTTGGGCGAACCAAACCACAGCGATGGTGATGTTATGGACGGCTTCCGCTTATTTATTCCGTCACCAAAAATTCCACTGGATCACAACGATCCCGGCAATTTTCATGACTTTGGTTTGTTCCACTTATATCGCCAATGCCCCAATCGGCTTCGGTTTGTCTTATGACGTGTCCGTTTGGGTTGGCGTGGCAACCACTGCGGTGGCGCTGATTTCTTTCCTTGTGTTCTTAAAACCGATTCCGAAAGATCAACAGGAAAACGATTAACTTCGTAAAAAACTTCTTTAAAATTGACCGCACTTTATGCAAATAAAGTGCGGTTTTTTATCCGTAATTTTTCTACGGATTTTTCTTTTTTCCGTATTAATCGCTTGCAACTTCATCAATCAATCTATAGAATGGCAAATAAGTGGTAAAAAGTGGCGTTTTGTGGAGATATTTGGATTTTATCTGCAAAAACAGCGCAAAAAGTTAACTTGGCGAGATTTTTGAGGTACCCATGTTCCGTGGAGCTTCGGCGATAAATTTAGATGCAAAGGGACGTTTAGCGATCCCGACGCGTTATCGTCCCGAGATCCTGGATCAAAATCAAGGTCAACTGGTTTGTACCGTTGACATCCGCCAGCCTTGCTTGCTGCTTTATCCTTTATCCGAATGGGAAATGATTGAACAAAAGTTGTTATCACTGGCAAATTTTGATCCGGCTTTGCGTAGTTTGCAACGAGTTATGTTAGGGTACGCTACCGAATGTGCGCTAGACAGCGCGGGGCGGATTCTGCTGAGCGAGCCGTTACGCCAACGGGCAAAATTAGAAAAAAATATTATGTTGGTGGGACAACTCAATAAATTCGAGATTTGGTCGGAATCCGAATGGAACGCCCAAATTGAACAGGACATGGTATTAGGATCCAGCGCTGAATTCGCCTTGTCCGACGCATTAAAAACGCTGTCATTATAAATTCAACAACAGCGGCACTAGCAAACTAGCGTGATAGCTAGATAAAAAAGATAAACGGCGAGTTATCGCCGCTTTATCTCATCTGACGTTCATTAATGAGTTCGTCATTCGATTTTTAAAATTCATTTTATTTTGTGGTTTATTTATGAGCGAGCGCAATACTTTTTCTCATCCTGAACACGCCACTGTTTTACTTCATGAAGCAGTGCAGGGTTTAGCGTTGAAAGATCAAGGTATTTACATTGACGCCACCTTCGGGCGCGGCGGTCATTCGCGCTTAATCCTCTCCAAACTTTCTCCGAACGGGCGTCTTATCGGCGTCGATCGCGATCCTCGGGCCGTTGCCGAAGCAAAAAAAATTCAAGATTCGCGTTTTCAAATTGAACACAACAGTTTCTCTGCAATTCCCGAAATTTGCGAAAAATACGGGTTAATCGGCAAAATTGACGGTATTTTGCTTGATCTCGGCGTATCTTCACCGCAATTGGACGACGCAGAACGCGGTTTTAGTTTTATGAAAGACGGACCGCTGGACATGCGAATGGACACCACTAAAGGTTTGTCCGCGGCGGAATGGCTGGCGCAAGTGAACGAAGATGACTTAGCCTGGGTGCTCAAAACCTTCGGTGAAGAACGTTTTGCCAAACGCATTGCCGCCGCGATCGTGAATTACAATAAAAGTGCGGTAGAAAAAAACGAAGAAATTCTTCACCGCACTTTACAGCTGGCGGAACTGATTTCCAATTCCGTACCTTTCAAGGACAAACACAAACATCCGGCAACCCGCTCTTTTCAGGCAATCCGTATTTTTATCAATTCCGAATTGGAAGAACTGGAAAGTGTTTTGCAATCGGCGCTGACCGTTTTGGCGCCGCAAGGTCGTTTATCCGTCATCAGCTTTCATTCGCTGGAAGATCGAATGGTGAAACGTTTCATGCGTAAACAAAGTCGGGGGGAACAGCTTCCGAAAGGCTTGCCGTTGCGTGAAGACCAGATTCAACGTCATTGCACATTAAGAACGATCGGCAAATCCATCCGGCCCGGTGAACGGGAAATTGCCATGAATCCCCGTTCACGCAGTGCCGTGTTAAGAATAGCGGAGAAATTATGATGTCTGATCAACCGTTATTAAACAGTGAACGTTATCCGTTGCAGGATTTAATTATTCAGGATTTATGCGAACTGAATAAAACCGTTATCGCATTGATTTTAGCGATAACCTGTACCGCTATCGGCACGGTTTGGATTACTCATCAAACACGTATGCTGGTGGCGGAGAAAGGCGAATTAGTGTTTGAAAAACAAGCACTTGAGAATGAATTTGTTAATTTGAAACTGGAAGAAACTACACTAAGCGACAACACCCGCATTGAAGCGATCTCGACGGTGAAACTAGGAATGAAACGTGTAGAACCTGAACAAGAAGTGGTGATTTTAGAATAATGGTCAAATTTAATTCAACACGACAACGTACCAATCCTAAAAAAACGGTGAAAAAACCGGCGGTTTCTTCATCCGTGGGCAGCGGTGCGAAACTGAATAAGCCGAAGGTAACCTTTGAAAAGAGTTTCTTGAAAGCGCGTTATCATTGGGTGGTGGGTTTCGTTTGTTTCGGTCTTTTTGCGTTAATTGCGCGCGCGGCTTTCGTACAGACGATCAATGTGGAAACCTTCAGCAACGAAGCGGATAAACGTTCGTTACGTACGTTAACAATCGAATCGGCCCGCGGTTCAATTTTAGACCGCAACGGACAAATGCTTTCGGTGAGCGTGCCGATGCATGCGATTACTATCGATCCGAAAGTGATTCTGGACGAACATTCTCTGGACGATCGCGAGCGCTGGACCGCTTTAGCGGACAGTTTGGGCTTGCGATATAAAGATATTGCTGCAAAAATTCAGGCGAAACCCCGTTCCCGCTTTGAATATCTTGCCCGTCAGGTCCCGCCGAGCGTTGCCGACTATGTGAAAAAATTAAAAATCCCCGGCGTGATGTTAGTGAGCGATTTCCGCCGTTTCTATCCTCGCGCGGAGGAAACCGCTCATTTAATCGGTTTCACCGACGTGGACAATAAAGGGATTGAGGGAATTGAAAAGAGCTTTAACTCATTATTACTCGGTAAATCCGGTTCGCGTACTTATCGCAAAGATAAACAGGGTAAAATCGTCGAAGAAATCGCCGATATTAAAAAATACGAAGCGCATAATGTGACGTTGAGTATCGATGAAAAATTGCAGTCTATGGTTTATCGCGAAATTAAACGCGCGGTGGCGGAAAATAACGCAACGTCCGGTACCGCCGTCTTGGTTGACGTACGTACGGGCGAAGTGTTGGCAATGGTTAACGCACCTTCCTATAATCCGAACAAACGTACCGGCGTATCGGAAGATTTAATGCGTAACAAAGCGGTTACCGATACTTTTGAACCGGGTTCTACGGTAAAACCTTTCGTCGTTTTGACCGCACTTCAACGCGGCGCCGTACATCGCGGCGAAATCATCAACACCGGACCTTTGGTATTGAACGGTCATGAAATTAAAGACGTTGCGCCACGCAATCAGCAAACGTTGGATGAAATTCTGGAAAACTCCTCAAACCGTGGGGTCAGCCGGCTTGCCTTGCGCATGCCGCCTTCCGCATTAATGGAAACTTACCAAAACGCCGGTTTAGGCAAATCGACGGATTTGGGTTTAGGCGGCGAACAGGCGGGATATTTAAACGCCAATCGTAAACGTTGGGCGGATATCGAACGCGCAAACGTTGCCTACGGTTACGGTATTAATGCGACGCCGTTGCAAATCGCCCGCGCTTATGTCACTTTAGGCAGCTTCGGCATTTATCGTCCGTTATCCATTACCAAAGTGGATCCGCCGGTGATTGGCAACCGCGTTTTTTCTGAAAAAATTACCCGTGACGTGGTTGGCATGATGGAAAAAGTGGCGATTAAAAATAAACGCGCCATGGTAGACGGTTATCGCGTCGCCATCAAAACCGGTACGGCGAAAAAATTGGAAAAAGGCCGTTATGTCGATAAATACATGGCTTACACCGCAGGACTTGCGCCGGCAACGGATCCGCGTTTCGCTTTGGTGATTTTAATTGATGATCCGAAAGCCGGACAATATTACGGCGGCGCCGTGTCCGCACCGGTATTTTCCAGCATTATGGGTTATGCTTTGCGAGCCTATAACATTACGCCGGATGCCGAGCCTTCCGAGCAAAATGCGAAAATCACAAGACGCGTGGTGCGTTTGAGTCAACAACCTAAACTGGATTCGCAACAATCACCGATGCAGCAACAAAATTAATAAAAAACGATGAAAAATTTGACCGCACTTTTGGGGCTTAACCGCCCCGAATTAGAAGGTATTCAACTTACGGAAATGTGTTTAGACAGCCGATCGATTAAGACTGGCTGTCTTTTCGTTGCAATAAAAGGCCACAATGTTGACGGCAGACGGTTTATTTCTGCCGCGATCGAGCGCAATGCCGCAGCGGTTTTGGCGGAATGCGAGGATGCGCGCGAACATTTGCAACTGCGTTTCGAACGCAATATTCCCGTCATTTCTTATTTCAATCTTCCCGAACATTTATCGGAAATCGCCGATAAATTTTACGACAGTCCGTCTCAACGCCTGCAGTTAATCGGTGTGACCGGCACGAACGGCAAAACGACCGTTGCCCAGTTATTGGCGCAATGGGCGCAGATTTTAGGGAAGACGCCCGCCGTGATGGGAACGATCGGAAACGGCTTGCTGGGACAGGTTCATCCAGCCGTCAACACGACCGGTTCGGCCATTGAAGTCCAATCTTCATTAGCGAATTTTATCGAACAGGGCGCGAATTTTGCCGCCATTGAAGTGTCTTCCCACGGTTTGGTGCAAAAACGAATTGAGGCGTTAAAATTTGCAGCGGTGGTTTTCACCAATTTAAGCCGTGATCATTTGGATTATCACGGCACCATGGCGGCTTATGCGGACGCTAAAAAGCGTTTGTTCACCGAATTGCCGTCGCAATATCAAATTATCAATGCGGACGATGAAATCGGTCGGGCATGGTTGCAGGAATTGCCGGATGCGGTGGCGGTCAGTTGTGATCCCGATTTTCAACCGCAACAAAAAAACTGGCTGAAATCGACCGCACTTTCCTTTACCGGTCACGGCGCCGAGATTGAATTCGCTTCCGCTTGGGGCGACGGCAAGTTGGAAAGCCGGCTTATCGGCGCTTTTAATGTGAGCAATTTATTACTTGTGTTGGCAACGTTGCTGGCTTTAGGGTATCCTTTACAGATTTTAATCCGCACGGCTTCGCAACTTCGCGGCATTTGCGGCCGCATGGAAATGATTACGGCGGCCGGTAAACCTACGGTGATGGTGGATTATGCCCATACGCCGGATGCCTTGGAGAAAGCCCTGGCGGCGGCACGCATTCATTGTACGGGCGAACTTTGGTGCATTTTCGGCTGCGGCGGTGATCGCGATAGCGGAAAACGTCCGATGATGGCGAAAGTCGCCGAGCGTTTCGCCGATCGAATTATCATCACCGACGATAATCCCCGCACGGAAGCGCCGGCCAAAATTGTGGCGGATATCACTGCCGGCTTTGAACAATTACAAAACGTGCAAATTATTCATGCCCGTGAAGCGGCTATCCGCACGGCAATTCAATGTGCGGCGGAAAATGATGTGATTTTAATTGCCGGTAAAGGGCATGAAGATTACCAAATTGTCGGAAAAGAAAAGCATCATTTTTCCGATCAGGAAACAGCAAAGAAATATTTATAAATGATTAGATTACAAACAAAAAAACTGGCGGAAATTCTAAACGGCAGATTGATCGGCGATGGAAATGCGGTGGTCGAGGCCGTGAGCACGGATACGCGTCAGCCGACGCAAAAGGGTTTATTTTTCGCCTTAAAAGGTGAAAAATTTGATGCTCATGATTATTTGCCGTCTGCGGTGGAGCAAGGCAACGCGGCGGTTGTGGTGGATCATGTCTGTGAAATTGACGTTCCACAAATTGTGGTTGCCGATACCCGTTTAGCGCTGGGCCGTTTGGCTCAGTGGTTGAAAGCGGAGCTGAAACCATTAACCGTTGCGATGACCGGTTCTTCCGGCAAAACGACGGTAAAAGAGATGACGGCGTCGATTTTGCAACAGACGGCACGGAAAAGTGCGGTCAAAAATCGTGAAGTTTTTTTTAACGATAATGGCGGGCACGAGCAAACCGATTCCGCCGATGCCGTTTTGTTTACGCAGGGAAATTTCAATAACGATATCGGCGTGCCGTTAACCTTGCTTCGTCTGGAACCGAAACATCGTTTTGCGGTGATTGAACTGGGCGCAAATCACGCCGGCGAAATCGATTACACCACGAAATTAGTGCGTCCTGATGTGGCGTTGATTAATAATATTGCGCTGGCGCATTTGGAAGGTTTCGGTTCGCTGGACGGCGTGGCGCGGGCAAAAGGCGAAATTTACCGAGGCTTGCCCGAAGACGGGATTGCGGTGGTGAATTTGGATTGCCATTATTTGCCGTTATGGGGAAAAGAAATCGGCGGACGTCAGGTGCGGTCGTTTTCCGCCGCGAACGGTCGGGCGGATTATTGGGCGGATAACGTTCGGATGACGGAATCCGGTTCCGCTTTCACGTTGCATAGTCCCGCCGGTTCGATTGATATCAATCTGCCGTATTTAGGCGCGCACAATATCGGTAACGCCTTGGCGGCAACGGCGCTGGCTATGAATGTCGGCGCCGAATTGGCGGATGTGAAAGCGGGACTGGAGCAACGTTCGCCGGTGAAAGGACGGTTATTTCCCATTGAACCCTGCAAAAATTTATTATTGCTGGACGATACCTATAACGCCAATGTGGATTCGCTGAAATCGGCAATTGATGTGTTGAAAAATTATAAGGCGTTTCGTATTTTGGCCGTGGGCGATATGGCGGAACTGGGCGAAAACAGCCGGGAATGTCATCAGCAGGTGGCGGATTATGCCAAAGCGGCGAATTTGGATTGCGTTGCCAGTTTCGGGCGGAAATCCGCCGTCATTGCCCAGGCCTGTCGCGGGATTCATTTCACCGATAAAACCGGAATGGCGCATTATTTAGCCGAACTCATTGATGATAAATTGAAGAATAATCAACAGGTTGTGGTGTTGGCAAAAGGATCGCGCAGTCAAAAAATGGAAGATGTGATTGCAATTTTAAAGCAAAAATTTGAAGGATAATCAAAAAATGTTAGTTTGGCTTGCCTCTTTTTTAGAACAGTATTTTAGTAGTTTTCATGTGATTTCTTACTTGACTGTGCGCGCCGTTTTGTCGCTGCTGACCGCTTTGTTATTGTCGCTTTGGATTGGTCCGAAAATGATCCGTCGTTTGCAGATTTTTAAATTCGGTCAGGAAGTGCGTAATGACGGGCCGGAAAGCCATTTTCAGAAGCGCGGTACGCCGACTATGGGCGGTATTATGATCCTTGCTACGATTACCGTCAGTTCATTGCTGTGGAGCGATTTGTCCAATCCGTATATCTGGTGCAGTTTGTTCGTATTATTGGGCTATGGCGCCATCGGCTTTGTGGATGATTACCGCAAAATCAAATATAAAAATACCGATGGTTTGATTGCCCGCTGGAAATATTTTTGGTTATCCGCCGTGGCGTTCGTCGCCGTGTTTGCCATGTATATGATCGGTAAAGATACCGATGCGACGCGCTTAGTGGTGCCGTTCTTTAAAGATATTATGCCGCAGTTGGGACTGTTTTACATTGTGCTGGCTTATTTCGTAATTGTCGGTACCAGTAACGCCGTGAATTTAACCGACGGTTTAGACGGTTTGGCCATTATGCCGACGGTTTTTGTCGCCGGCGCATTTGCGATTATCGCCTGGGCGACGGGGAACGTTGAAATTTCTAAATATCTTTATATTCCTTATGTCAGTCACACTTCCGAACTGGTGATTTTCTGTACGGCTATTGTCGGTGCCGGCTTGGGATTTCTGTGGTTCAATACTTATCCCGCACAAGTCTTTATGGGCGATGTGGGCTCTTTGGCACTGGGCGGCGCATTAGGCACCATTGCCGTTTTGGTTCGTCAGGAATTTCTGTTGGTGATCATGGGCGGCGTGTTCGTAATGGAAACCGTGTCGGTTATCTTACAGGTGGGTTCCTACAAATTACGTAAAAAACGTATTTTCCGCATGGCGCCGATTCATCATCATTACGAACTTAAAGGTTGGCCGGAACCGCGCGTGATTATCCGTTTCTGGATTATTTCATTGATGCTGGTATTACTGGGATTGGTTACGCTTAAACTCCGTTAGAACATCGTTAGACTAATTACCCTTAGGATATTTCCACATGGCAGAATATAAAAATAAAAAAGTCACCGTCATCGGATTAGGTAAAACAGGATTGTCCTGTGTCGATTTTTTGCTGAAAAAACAAGCGGATGTGCGCGTTATTGATACGCGGGAAAATCCGGCCGGGGCGGAAAAACTGAGTCCGAATATCCCGTTGCACAAGGGCGGTTTGAATCAGGATTGGCTGAACGCTAGCGATATGATTGTCATCAGCCCCGGTTTGGCGGTAAAAACGCCGGAAATTCAGACCGCACTTTCCGTCGGCGTGGAAGTGATCGGCGACATTGAGCTGTTTTGCCGCGAAGCCAACGAACAGGGAAAACCCGTGGTGGCGATTACCGGTTCAAACGGCAAAAGCACCGTGACGGCGTTGGTGACGGAAATGGCGAAAGCGGGCGGTTTACGCGTGGGAATGGGCGGCAATATCGGTATTCCGGCGCTGTCTTTATTAGAGACGGAATGCGATCTGTATGTGCTGGAATTATCCAGTTTCCAGCTGGAAACCACATTCAGCCTGAAGGCTGCGGCGGCAACGGTGTTAAATGTCACGGAAGATCATATGAACCGTTATGCGGATTTGGAAGATTACCGTCAGGCAAAACTGAAAATTTATCTGAACGCCGAAACCGCCGTGATCAATGCGGAAGATTCGTTAACTAAAGAAGATAATAAACAGAGCGCCAAACGGCAGCTCAGCTTCGGTGAAAATCATGCGGATTATTGGCTGAAAACGGAAAACGGTCGGCAATATTTAATGGCGCGGCAAGAGGTGATTCTGCCGTGCAGTGAAGTGAAAATTTCCGGTCGTCATAATTATATGAACGCATTGGCGTCGATTGCTCTGGCTCAGTCTGTCGGGGTAAAAACTCACGGAATTTTGACCGCACTTCGCACTTTCGGCGGTTTGGATCACCGTTTTCAATTGGCTCATTTCGCCGACGGCGTGCGCTGGATTAACGATTCTAAAGCGACTAATGTAGGCAGCACCGTGGCGGCGTTAACCGGTTTACATTTGGAAGGCAATTTACATTTACTGCTGGGCGGCGACGGTAAAGGCGCCGATTTCAGCGAATTGGAAAAATTGATTAATAAACCCGGAATTTTCTGTTACTGTTTCGGGCGGGACGGCGCGACACTGGCTAAGTTGTCGAATCAAAGCCGGTTGTTTGAAACCATGGAACAAGCCGTTAACGCAGTGCGATCTGCGTTAAAACCCGGCGATATGGTGTTGTTATCGCCGGCTTGCGCCAGCCTGGATCAGTTTGCTTCATTTGAAAAACGTGGGGAAGAATTCACGCGTTTAGCTAAATTATAGGATTGATGCGCGAATGCCATTTTTAACGAAATTCAAAGAAAATATGCAGCGTTGGACTACCATTACGCCGAGCAATCTGCTGTATGATCGCACGTTGTTGTGGTTATTCGTGATTTTGCTGTTTATCGGCTTTATTATGGTGACGTCCGCTTCAATTCCCGTAGGGACGCGAATTGAAAATAATCCTTTTCATTTTGCCGTTCGTGATGCGTTATACGTTTTTTTATCGTTTGTCACGTTTTATATTTTTCTGAAAATTCCGATGGAAAAATGGGAAGAGCGCTATTTTCTGGTGTTTCTTATTGCTATTGTGTTGCTGCTGGCGGTTGCGATTCCGGGAATTGGGAAAACCATTAACGGCGCGCGCCGTTGGATTCCTATCGGTATTTTTAATTTTCAGCCGGCGGAATTCGCTAAATTAGCGCTCATTTGTTTTCTTTCCAGTTATTTTACCCGCCGTTATGACGAAGTGCGGTCAAAAAAACTCAGTGCGTTCAAGCCGTTGCTGGTGATGGGCTTATTCGGTGTGTTGTTATTGTTGCAGCCGGATTTGGGTAGTACGGTGGTGCTGTTTGTTATCACTTTCGGTTTGTTGTTCATTGCCGGCGCTCACATCATGCAGTTCGTGGGATTAATCGGTATCGGCGCGTTTTTATTCGTCGTGCTGGTGCTGTCTTCCGCTTATCGTATGAAGCGGATTACCGGTTTTATGGATCCGTTCAAAGACCCTTACGGCACCGGGTTTCAACTTTCAAATTCGTTAATGGCTTTCGGACGCGGCGAATTTAGCGGCGAAGGCTTGGGGAATTCCATTCAGAAATTGGAATATTTGCCGGAAGCCCATACGGACTTTGTGATGGCGGTAGTGGGCGAAGAATTCGGTTTCTTAGGTATCGCGGTTATCGTATTTTTACTTTCCGCGTTGGTGTTCCGTGCAATGAAAATCGGCCGCGAGTCTTTGCAGTTGGAACAACGCTTTAAAGGCTTTTTTGCTTTCGGTATCAGCTTTTGGATTTTCTTTCAGGGATTCGTTAATTTAGGTATGGCGTTAGGGTTGTTACCGACCAAAGGCTTAACTTTCCCGCTGGTCAGTTATGGTGGTTCCAGTTTAATCATTATGACAATCAGTATTGCGGTGTTGATTCGAATCGATCATGAGAACCGCTTAATGCGCGGCGGACATGCACGCTTACGAGATGATTAAACTTAAAAGAGATAACCATGAATAAAAAATTATTGGTAATGGCTGGCGGTACTGGCGGACACGTATTCCCAGCCATTGCTGTAGCGCAACAATTACAACAACAAGGTTGGGAAGTTCAATGGCTTGGCACGGCGGACAGAATGGAAGCTCAGCTGGTGCCGAAACACGGGATTAAAATTAATTTTATCCAGATTTCCGGTTTGCGCGGTAAAGGCTTGTTCGCATTGCTTAAAGCGCCCTTTGCCATATTTCGTGCGGTGCTGCAGGCGAGTAAAATTATTAAACAATATCAACCTCATGCGGTGCTCGGTATGGGCGGATACGTTTCCGGTCCGGGCGGAATTGCGGCGAAATTATGCGGTGTGCCCATTATTTTGCATGAACAAAATGCGGTGGCGGGCTTGACCAACGTTTGGTTGTCGAAAATAGCCAAACGCACGCTACAGGCGTTTCCGAGCGCATTTCCTCAGGCGGAAGTGGTCGGCAATCCGGTGCGTCAATCTTTATACGCGGAACTGTTGCCGGAACAGCGTTATGCCGAACGCACAGGAAAATTGCGCCTGCTGGTTGTGGGCGGAAGCCAGGGGGCGCGCGTGTTAAATCAAAATGTGCCGCCGATGGTTGCCCGTTTAACCGATAAACTGGATGTACGTCATCAAGTGGGCGCCGGAAATGTGGAAAATGTGACCGCACTTTACCAAAAACTGGGGGTGGACACGAAAAGTGCGGTCAAAATTACGGAGTTTTTTGACGATATGGCCGCCGCCTACGCTTGGGCGGATTTAGTGATTTGCCGTTCGGGGGCGTTAACGGTGTGCGAGCTGGCCGCCGTCGGCACGCCTGCTATTTTTGTTCCGTTTCAGCATAAAGATCGTCAGCAATTCCTCAATGCAAAATATCTGGCCGATGTCGGCGCGGCAAAAATTGTCGAACAGGCTGACCTAAGCCCCGAAGTTTTGGTAAACTTAGTGGATAATTTGGATCGCGCAATTTTGTGCGAGATGGCGATGAAGGCGAAGTCCATGGCAACGCCGTTAGCGGCGAAGCGCGTCGCGGATGTAATTATTGAAAATGCTAATTAAAACAATGAGATAAATATAATGAAGAAAAGACAGGATAAAATCAGACAAATGGTGCCGGGTATGCGTCGTGTGCGTCAGATTCACTTTGTGGGAATCGGCGGCGCGGGAATGGGCGGTATTGCCGAAGTACTTTTAAATGAAGGCTACGACATTACCGGTTCCGATATTGCGGAAAATGCCGTGACCAGCCGTTTGTCTTCTCTGGGCGCCAAAATTTTTATCGGGCATGCGGCCTCAAACGTTGAAAAAGCCAGCGTCGTGGTGGTATCGAGTGCCATTAAACCCGATAATGTTGAAGTGGTTGCCGCTCATGAGAAACGGATTCCTGTTATTCAGCGCGCGCAAATGTTGGCGGAACTTATGCGTTTCCGTCACGGTATCGCCATTGCCGGCACGCACGGTAAAACCACTACCACGGCGATGATTTCGATGATTTATACCCAGGCGGGGCTGGATCCTACTTTTGTCAACGGCGGACTGGTTAAATCGGCGGGAACCAACGCTTATCTCGGTGCGAGCCGTTATTTGATTGCAGAAGCGGACGAAAGCGACGCATCGTTTCTGCATTTACAGCCGATGGTATCCGTGGTGACAAATATCGAGCCGGATCATATGGATACTTACCATGGCGACTTTGATGAAATGAAACGTACTTATGTGAACTTTTTGCATAATTTGCCGTTCTATGGTTTAGCCGTGATGTGTGCGGACGACGCCGTATTAATGGAATTGGTACCGCAAGTAGGGCGCCAGGTGATTACTTACGGTTTCAGCGATAAAGCCGATTATCGTATTGAAAATTATGAACAAACCGGCTTTCAAGGACATTATGACGTGATTACGCCGACAGGCGAACGCATTCATATTTTGTTAAATGTGCCCGGTAAGCATAATGCGCTGAACGCCACGGCGGCGTTGATTGTGGCAAAAGAAGAAGGCATTGAAAACGAAGCGATTTTAGCCGCACTTGCGGATTTCCAGGGTGCGGGACGTCGTTTCGATCAGCTTGGCGAATTTATTCGTCCGAACGGCAAAGTCATGTTAGTGGATGATTATGGACATCATCCTACGGAAGTGGGCGTAACGATTCAGGCGGCGCGTTCGGGCTGGGAAAATAAACGTGTAGTGATGGTTTTTCAACCGCACCGTTACAGTCGTACCCGTGATCTTTTTGATGATTTTGTCCGCGTGCTTTCGCAGGTGGATGTACTTATTTTGTTGGACGTGTATCCGGCGGGCGAACAACCGATTGCGGGAGCGGATAGCCGTTCCTTGGCGCGTTCAATTCGTAATTTAGGTAAAGTGGATCCGATTTTTGTCGCGGATCACGCGCAATTATCGGAAGTGATTGATCAGATTATTCAGGACGGCGATTTAATTTTGGCGCAAGGCGCGGGAAATGTCAGTCGTTTGTCCCGTAATTTGGTGGAACATTGGACGAGAGCGTAACGCCGGCGACGCGGAATTCTCCGCGCTTTAAGATAACCCGTAATCATGTGGCATAAACCGAGGGTTTATGCGGAGTTTGGACAGAAAGAATGAAACCATTAAAACAACAAAAAATTGCCGTATTATTAGGCGGAACCGCATCGGAACGAGAAGTGTCGTTAAATTCGGGAGCGGCGGTATTGGAAGCGTTGCGTTCGCAAGGATACGACGCGCATCCGGTAGATCCGAAAGAAACATCCGTCGCCCGTTTGAAAGAACAGGGATTTGATCGCGCCTTTAATATTTTACACGGACGCGGCGGCGAAGACGGCGTGATTCAGGGCGTATTGGAACAAATCGGATTGCCGTATACCGGTTGCGGCGTGATGACTTCCGCATTAACGATGGACAAAATGCGTACCAAAATGTTGTGGAAAGGCTTCGGTTTGCCGATTGCCGATATGGAAATTGTGACAAAATCGACCGCACTTTCCTTGGATCCGCAAGCCGTTGTGTCGCGTTTAGGCTTGCCGTTAATGGTGAAACCGTCGCGCGAAGGGTCAAGTGTCGGGTTAACCAAAGTGGATTCGGCGGATAAATTAAAAAGTGCGGTCGATTTTGCCTTAGAATTTGACGATATTGTTTTGATTGAAGAATGGTTATCCGGCGATGAATTAACCGTTCCCGTACTAGGCGGTGAAGTGTTGCCGGCGGTGCAAATTGTGCCGGAAGGCGAATTTTACGATTATAATGCGAAATATATTTCCGATAATACCCAATACATTTGTCCGATGCCGATGAGCGACGAGCGGTGGGAAGAATTGAAAAATCTGGTAAAACGCGCTTATGATGCGGTGGGATGTCGCGGTTGGAGCCGCATTGACGTTATGACGGATGCAAAAGGCAATTTCCGCCTGGTTGAAGTGAATACCACGCCGGGCATGACAAGTCACAGCTTGTTCCCGAAATCGGCGGCGACAGTGGGTTATTCCTTCGAAAAACTGGTTGAGAAAATTTTGGAGCTTAGCGTTTAATGGCAGTGATCAAACGCAAAAACACGGTCAAAAAAGCAAGGACTCATGATTTTAAGGCGCGCAGCCTGATTCAAGTGAAGCCCTTGCTTGTGTTATTATGCGTTGGCATATTGTATTATGCATATTCAAATTGGCAGAATTGGTTGGAAAAATTAGACGATAAACCGATCAGTTCTTTTGCTTTATTGGGTACGCCGAAATTTACCACGAATGCCGATGTGCGCGATCTTATTATTAAGATGGGCGACTTAAAAGGCTTTTTCGGGCAGGATGTGGATAAAGTACGCGAGCAAATTCAGTCTATGCCCTGGGTGAAAGGCGCAGTGGTACGTAAAATCTGGCCGGACAGACTGAGTATTTTTGTGTCCGAATATACGCCGATTGCTTATTGGAATGACGATCGGTTTCTTTCCAGTGACGGTGCGGTATTTAAATTGCCGTTAGAAAAATTGAAACAAAAAGATATGCCGCGTTTATTCGGGCCGGATTATCAGAGCGCAGTGGTGTGGGATGCCTGGAATAAGATTTTTAACGAACTAAAAACGAAAAATTTAAATTTAAAATCCGTTGCAATTGATGAACGCGGTTCTTGGGATATCACATTGGATAACGATATTACCTTAAAATTGGGACGTGGCGAATGGAAATCGAAAATTGATCGGTTTGTCACGATTTATCCGCAAATTGAAGTACCTGAAAATAAACGCATTAATTATGTGGATTTGCGTTATAAAGTCGGGGCGGCAGTGAATTTTATAGAGATAAATTAGGCGAAGTAACATGGCAAAAATTGTGGAATCAAAAACTATCGTTGGGTTAGAAGTAGGCACGACCAAAGTGGTCGCGGTAGTCGGTGAAGTACTACCCGATGGTGTGGTGAATGTGTTAGGGGTGGGCAGTAGTCCGTCAAAAGGCATTGATAAAGGCAGTATTACGGATTTATCCGCCGTGGTGAGTTCTATTCAACGCGCCATTGAAAATGCGGAATCGGTGGCGGATTGCCAGATTGTATCCGTGACATTGGCCATCACCGGCGAACATATTCAGAGTTTCAACGAAAGCGGCTTTGTGCCTATTGCCAACGGCGAAGTGACGCAAGATGAAATTGATTCCGCCATGCACACGGCAAGTTCGGTCAAACTGCCTGACGGTTTGTCGTTATTACATGTTATTCCGCAAGAATTCGCCGTAGATAAGCAACACAATATAAAAAGTCCGCTCGGTTTACAAGGCGTGCGTTTGAAAGCGCAGGCGCATTTGATCGGCTGTCAGCAGGCATGGTTGACCAATTTACAAAAAGCCGTGGAAAGCTGCGGGTTAAAGGTTGATGACGTCGTATTTTCCGGTTTGGCTTCAACTTATTCCGTATTAACCGAAGACGAAAAAGACCTCGGCGTCTGTATGATTGACTTTGGCGGCGGTTCCATGGATATTATGGTTTATACCAACGGTGCGTTGCGTTACAGCAAAGTGGTACCTTACGGCGGTAATGATATTACGGATTTTGTGGCGCAGAGTTTAACGACTTCACGCAATGAAGCGGAGAGTATTAAAATTAATTACGGAAGTGCGGTCAATCCGTCGCAAGAATTAGTTGAACATTTTGCTAAGACGAAGGTCGAAGTAGCAGGACTGGGCGGAACGTCGTCCCGTACATTCACGAAAGCGCAAATTGTTGACGTCACGTCAAAATGTTACGGTGATTTATTAAAAGTTATACAAAACGAGTTGATTAATTTACGCAACGACCTGACCGTAAAAGGCATTAAGCATGATTTGATCGCCGGTGTAGTGTTAACCGGCGGCGGTGCGCAAATGGATGATGTTGCGAAATGCGCAACGGATATTTTCGGTTTACACGTTAGAGTCGGCAGCCCGCTGAATATTACGGGGTTAACCGATTACGTAAATAAACCTCAATATGCTACGGTATTAGGATTATTGCAGTATACTCATCACAATGATGAAGAAACAAAACCTATTTTTGGCAGTGTGAATGACGAAGATAGTCTTTTAGGCTCGATTTGGAGTAAAATTAAAAAAATTGGCAATAAAGTGCGGTCAGAATTTTGATATTTTGTAATTTTCATCTACAATAGGAAGAATTTCAGAATAATTTACGTGCTAGCCCTGTTTAGCATTGACGGAGAGTATAAATGTTTGAACCTGTACAATATGATTTTGATGATGAAGTGGGTCGCACGCTGATCAAAGTGGTTGGTGTCGGCGGTGGCGGCGGTAATGCCGTAAACCATATGGTTGAACAAATGGTTCAGCAAGGTGGTGAGTTTGTAGGCGAAAGCATCTATACCAATGATGAACATGGTGAGATTATTTTCTATGCCATCAATACTGACGCCCAGGCGTTACGCAAAAGCAAGGTTCAACAAACAGTTCAAATCGGGGCGGAAACAACCCGCGGTCTTGGTGCCGGCGCAAATCCGAATATCGGACAAAAAGCGGCGGAAGAAGATAAAGACGCAATTCGTTCAATGTTAGAAGGTGCCGATATGGTATTCATCGCAACGGGTATGGGCGGTGGTACCGGTACAGGGGCGGCACCAATCGTTGCACAGGTTGCGAAAGAATTAGGTATTCTCACCGTAGCGGTCGTGACAAAACCGTTCTCGTTCGAAGGGAAAAAACGGATGTCATTTGCGGAACAAGGCATTAAAGCGCTTTCTCAATATGTTGACTCATTGATTGTGATTCCTAATGAGAAGTTGAAGAAGGTTCTGCCGAAAGGCGCCTCTTTATTGGATGCCTTTGCTGCGGTTAATAATGTATTACGCAATGCGGTAACCGGTATTTCGGATATGATCACAACGCCTGGTATGGTTAACGTGGACTTCGCGGATGTGCGAGCGGTGATGTCCGAAATGGGCCGTGCCATGATGGGAACGGGTATTGCACAAGGTGAAAAAGACAGCGGTCGCGCAGAAAAAGCTGCGAACGAAGCGGTGGCCAGTCCGTTATTGGAAGATGTGGATTTAACCGGTGCGCGCGGTGTTATTGTCAACATTTTATCCGGTCTGGATTTGACTTTAGATGAATATGAAACAATCGGTGATACGATTAAATCGTTTGCTTCGGATGAAGCGACTGTAATTGTGGGTACCAGTCTGAATCCTGAAATGACTGACGAAATTCGCGTTACGATTGTAGCGACGGGTATCGGAGCAAATGAAGAACCGACGGCACAGTTGGCGCCGGTTGCTCGTTCGGTACAGGGCACGACAGCCAACGTTCAATCTGCTGCGGAAAATGTTGCTCAGACACAATCCGAACCAACCCCGGCTCGCCCGACTCAATTGGGCAATAATAACGATTTATTTAAACCTGCGTTTTTACGCGGAAACAACCAATAATCATGTTAATTCATAATCCTAAAGATTATGTAAGAGAAAATCTATGATTAAACAAAGAACATTAAAACAAAGCATTAAAGTGACAGGTGTTGGTCTGCACAGCGGTAATAAAGTTACCTTAAACTTACGCCCTGCAGCAGCTAATACGGGTGTTGTGTATTGCCGTACAGACTTAAATCCGCCGGTATCATTCCCGGCGGATGCTAAAGCCGTGCGCGATACGATGCTTTGTACGGCATTAGTGAATGACGAAGGCGTGCGTATTTCGACCGTCGAACATTTGAATGCAGCGTTGGCGGGTTTAGGCATTGATAACGTTATTATTGAAGTGGATGCGCCTGAAATCCCGATTATGGACGGCAGCGCAAGCCCGTTCGTTTACTTGCTTTTGGACGCAGGTATTGAAGAACAGGATGCGCCGAAGAAATTTATTCGTGTGAAGAAAAAAGTACGTGTTGAAGACGGTGATAAATGGGCGGAAATTTTGCCTTATAACGGTTTCCGTTTGAACTTTACGATTGACTTCAACCATCCGGCAATTACAAAGAATCTGAGCACTTACAGCCTTGATTTTTCAGCGCAGAAATTTGTACAACAAATCAGCCGGGCGCGAACTTTTGCTTTTATGAAAGATATTGAATATCTTCAATCACAGGGTTTGGCGTTGGGCGGAAGTTTAGACAACGCTATCGTGTTGGATAATTATCGCGTCTTAAATGAAGACGGTTTGCGCTTCAAAGACGAATTGGTTCGCCACAAAATGTTAGATTCTATCGGCGACTTGTTCATGTGCGGTTACAACATGATTGGTGAATTTAAAGCCTATAAGTCCGGTCACGGATTAAATAATAAGTTGCTTCGCGCTTTATTAGAAAATCAGGAAGCCTGGGAATTCGCCACATTTGAAGACAAAGAGAAGGTTCCGCAAGGTTATACTGTAGGCGCACAAGTCCTTATTTAATATTGATTAACGAAAAAAGCTATACTGAAAAGTATGGCTTTTTTTATCTGAAGCTTTATTGGAAAGATTACTATGAAAACTTCATTAATTTTGACCGCACTTTCGTTCTCATTATGTTCAACTGCCGTTATGGCGTATGAGCAAGATAAAACCTACCAGTTTACGATTTTGCATACTAACGATTTACACGGACATTTCTGGCAAAATGATAAAGGCGAATTCGGATTAGCCGCGCAGAAAACCTTAGTGGATCGCGTTAAAAAAGAAGTGGAAGCAAAGGGTGGCGCGGTGATTGTGCTGAATGCCGGTGATGTGAATACGGGCATTCCTGAATCGGATTTGCAGGATGCGCGTCCGGATTTAGAAGGCATGAATGCCATCGGTTATGAAGCGATGACATTGGGCAACCATGAATTCGATTATCCGCTGCAACTGCTCGATATGCAGGAGAAATGGGCGAAATTCCCGTTTTTAGGCGCTAACGTTTATAATGCGAAAACGGGAAAACCGTTGGTTAAACCTTATATTTTGCTGAATAAAGCCGGACTGAAAGTAGCGGTAGTCGGTTTGACCACGGAAGATACCGCGAAGTTAGGTAATCCCCAGTATATGAGTCTGGTGCGTTTCGATGATCCGACCGCCACTGCGAAGAAAGTGCTGGCGGAATTAAATAAAAATGAAAAACCGGATGTAAAAATCGCTTTGACTCACATGGGTTATTATTATGACGGTCAGTTTGGTTCCAACGCGCCGGGCGATGTGTCGATGGCACGCAATCTGGATAAATCCGCTTTTGATGTGATTGTCGGTGCCCACAGCCATGATACGGTTTGCGTCGATGACAAAGGCGGATGGATTAAAGATTATCGACCGGGACAGCCTTGTAAGCCGGATTATCAGAACGGAACTTGGATTATGCAGGCCGGAGAATGGGGAAAATTTTTAGGTCGGGCGGATTTCGAATTTAAAAACGGCGTAACTAAATTGGTCAATTATCAGCTGATTCCTGTGAACCTGAAACAGAAAATTAAAACGCCGGACGGAAAAACCGAATACCGCTATTACACCGAAGAAATTCCTCAGGACGCCGAAGTGCTGGCGTTATTAAAAACCTATCAGGACAAGGGCGATAAGCTGCTTAATGTCAAAGTAGGCGAAACCAAAGGAAAACTGGAAGGTGATCGCGCTGTCGTCCGCTTTAAGCAAACCAATCTCGGTCGTCTGGCGGCTGAAGTGCAGCGTCAAAAAACCGGTGCCGATGTCGGCTTAGTGAATTCCGGCGTGGTACGGGATTCCATCGCCGACGGCAATGTCAGCTATCGCGATATTCTTAAAGTTTTGCCTTTCGGTAATGCGGTCAGTTATGTGGATTTCACCGGCAAAGAACTGCAGGATTATCTGAACGTCGTGGCGTTAAAAGAAGTGGATTCGGGCGGTTATCCGCAGTTTTCCGGCGATATTAGTATGCTGGTGGATTTCACACATAAAAAAATTCATGACATCAAAATTAAAGGCGAACCTTTGAATCTAACCAAAAAATATCGTCTTTCCGTGCCGAATTACAGTGCGGCGGGCGGCGACTATCCGGTGATTACTTCGCATCCGGCTTATGTGGATACCGGGTTTATTGATGCCGATGTAATGAAAGAATATTTCCAGAAAAATTCCCCTATTGATGCGGCGAAATTTGAACCGAAAGGCGAGATTATTTATCGATAACCCTGTGCTATAATCGGCAAAATTTATTTTAAAGGACAATTTATGCCACTTGATTTATCGGAAATTCGCCAACAAATCACCCAAATCGACCGCAGTTTGTTAAAACTGTTGTCAGAACGTCATCGTCTGGCCTTTGAGGTGGCGCGCAGTAAAGAATTAACCCAAAAACCGTTACGCGATGAAGAGCGCGAACAGCAGCTGTTGCAGGAATTAATCGCCTTTGCCGAGAATGAAAATTACCAGCTGGAACCGCAATACATTACGCAAATTTTTCAACGAATTATTGAAGATTCGGTGGTGACGCAGCAGGTTTATTTGCAGAATAAACTTAATCGGCAGCGGGAAAGTTCGGTTCATATCGCATTCCTGGGGAAACGCGGTTCTTATTCCAATCTGGCTTCGCGCAGTTATGCAAACCGTTATAGCAAGCAACTGATCGAGCTCAGTTGCAGTTCTTTTGAGCAAATTTTTGAAAAAGTGCGGTCGGGCGAAGCGGATTTTGGCATGTTGCCGCTGGAAAATACCACTTCCGGTTCCATTAATGAGGTATACGATTTGCTTCAGCATACGGATTTATCGTTAGTGGGCGAGTTGGCTTATCCGATTAAGCATTGCGTGTTGGTGACGGAGCAAACCGATCTCGACCGAATCGATACCTTATACAGCCATCCGCAGGTCATTCAGCAATGCAGCCAATTTATTCGCAGCTTGGATCGCGTACATATTGAATATTGCGAAAGTAGTTCCCACGCCATGCAATTGGTGGCAAGCCTGAATAAACCGAATATCGCGGCGTTGGGCAACGAAGACGGGGGAAAATTGTACGGATTGCGCGTGTTGAAAACCGATATCGCGAATCAAGCTAACAATATCACGCGTTTTATTGTGGTAGCGCGCGAACCGTTTTCCGTTTCGCCGCAAATCAGTACAAAAACGCTGTTGTTGATGACGACCGGTCAACAAGCGGGCTCGTTAGTGGATGCGTTATTGGTGTTCAAAAAATATCGGATTAACATGACAAAATTGGAATCCCGCCCGATTTACGGCAAACCTTGGGAAGAAATGTTTTATCTGGAAATTGAAGCGAACATCAATCATCCCGACACCAAACAGGCGTTAGACGAATTGAAGCGATACAGCTCTTTCCTGAAAGTGCTGGGCTGCTATCCGAGCGAAATCGTCAAACCGGTGGATGTGAAGTAACGCCATTCGGATATAAAAAGTGCGGTCAAAAAAACGAAAGAATTTTTGCCCGCACTTTTTGATTTAATGGGAAGTTATTAAGCTTTTTTCAAGAATTCGGATTTTAATGAAAACGGTTGACCGTCAATTTTGCAGTCTACGTCGTGATCGCCGTCCACTAAGCGGATGTTTTTCGCTTTGCTGCCTTTTTTCAACACAATGGACGATCCTTTCACTTTCAAATCTTTAATTAAAATGACATCGTCGCCGTCTTGTAATATGTTGCCGTTGCTGTCTTTCCAGATTTTTTCGTCGCTTTCCTGCGCCGTTTCTTCGCCGGACCATTCGTATGCGCAGTCCGGGCAAACAAAATTGATGCTGTCGTGATACACAAATTCACTTTGGCATTTCGGGCATTTAGGCATTTGATCCATGGTTGTTTCCTTATTGCTGTGTAAAATTGAAGGGCGAGTATAACAAAAAACTGTTAAAAAATCGACCGCACTTTTCGCCGCTTGAGACATGATTTATGCTAGCCATTGCGCGTAAAATGTGCTAATTTTTGCTCGTCAATCCGACAGAAATTTTAAATTCCATTATGACAGACGAACACTCGAATAACGTTACTCAATTAGAGCCGACACAGAAAAAATCTTTTTTTGAATCACTTTTCGGTCGTTTTTTTCAAGGCGAACTGAAAAACCGGGAAGAACTGGTGGAAGTGATTCGCGATTCCGAACAAAACGAACTGATCGATCAAGATACCCGCGAAATGATTGAAGGCGTGATGGAAATCGCCGAATTGCGCGTTCGCGATATTATGATTCCTCGCTCGCAAATCGTGTTTATCGACGAGACCCAGGATTTAGAGGGCTGCCTGGATATTATCATCGAAACCGCGCATTCGCGTTTTCCGGTCATTGCCGATGAACGCGATAACGTACGGGGAATTCTGCATGCCAAGGATTTGCTGAAATTTCTGCGTGAAAAGCCGGAAGAATTCGATTTGAAACAGTTGCTGCGCCCGGTGGTGATCGTGCCGGAAAGCAAGCGAGTGGATCGCATGCTGAAGGAATTTCGTTCCGAACGTTTTCACATGGCGATTGTGGTGGATGAATTCGGCGCCATTTCGGGCTTGGTGACCATTGAAGATATTCTGGAACAAATTGTCGGCGATATTGAAGACGAATTCGACGAAGAAGAGATTGTCGCCAATATCCGACAGTTATCCCGGCATACTTATGCGGTGCGGGCGTTAACGGATATTGATGATTTTAACGCCCAGTTCAATACGCATTTCGCCGATGAGGAAGTAGATACCATCGGCGGCGTAATTATGCAGGCGTTCGGTTATCTGCCGAAACGGGGCGAAGAAATCACCCTGGAAAATGTTCATTTTAAAGTGACTTCCGCCGATAGCCGCCGCATTATTCAATTGCGGGTGACCGTTACGGACGAGTTGACGGGAATCGAAAAGCCGGAAGAAACTCCGGAAGACTAAAAACAACGGATTTTTAGACCGTATTTATTATTCGGTTGGTGAATTTGACGGAAATTCAGCAACCGTTTTGTGTTTTATTGGATTTGTATGAAAAATTTATTGCCTTATTTTATTGCGTCGATTTCAGGCGTTCTCGGCGTTTTGGCTTTTTCTCCCTACGATTACTGGATTTGCGCCTATATTTCGCTGCTCGGTTTGCTGTATGCGGCAAAAACATCGAAAAAATCTACCGCACTTTGGGCGGCTTTTTTATGGGGTCTGAGCTTTTTTGCCGTCGGCACCGCCTGGCTGCATGTCAGCATTCACCAATTCGGCGGTTCGCCTTTGTGGTTGAGTTATATTTTAGTGCTGCTGCTGGCGGCGTATTTATCTTTATATCCCGTTTTATTCGCTTATTTAATTCAACGTTTTAAAGTCCGTTCCGTAATGATGTTCCCCGTGCTGTGGACGTTCACGGAATTTCTGCGCGGTTGGATATTGACCGGTTTCCCGTGGTTGCAGTTCGGTTACACGCAAATTGATACGCCTTTTGCCGGCATTGCGCCGATTTTCGGCGTCACCGGATTAACATTCTTTGTGATGTGGGTAAGTGCGGTCGTTTTTACCGTCGTTTCTGCGCTGTTAACCTCGCCGCGTAAAATCAATGTTGCCGCGGCGAACGGAATTTTGCTCTTGGTTGTGGCGGGATTGGCTTCGCTCAGTTCAAGCGTGAATTATGTCAAACCGGTTGAAGACAAAGCCATGACCGTCACGCTGGCGCAGGGAAATATTGCGCAAAATCTGAAATGGGATCCGGCTTATTTGGATGCCACGCTGAAAATTTACGGACGCCTGATTAGCGAGCATCTCGGTAAGTCGGATTTGATCATCCTGCCGGAAAGCGCATTGCCGGCATTGGAAAACCGCATTCAGCCGTTTTTTGATGAACTGAAACGGGCGGTGAAAGACAGCAAAACCGAAGTGATGATTGGTTCGGTTTATCAGAATGAGAACGGCGGAAAGCTGTTTAACTCCATTGTGCTGGTGAATGAAGGCTATCAGCCGGAAAGCGCGCCGCGTTATAACAAACACCATTTGGTGCCTTTCGGCGAATATGTGCCGTTGGAAACGATATTGCGACCGCTCGGTTCGGTGTTTAATCTGCCGATGTCGGCGTTCCAGCAGGGTAAGGAAATTCAGCCATCCTTGCTGACGAAAGATCATCGTTTTAACGCGGCGATTTGCTATGAAATCATTTTGGGCGCTCAATTACAGGCGAATCTGAAAAAGGACACGGATTTTCTGTTAACCGTTTCTAATGACGCGTGGTTCGGCGACAGCCACGGCCCCTGGCAGCATTTTCAAATGGCGCGAATGCGGGCGTTGGAATTGGGTAAACCGCTAATCCGCGCCACCAATACGGGCGTGACGGCATTTATTGATGCCCGGGGGAAAATTATCAGCTCGGCGCCGCAATTTGAAGAAACCGCACTAACCGCGCGCATTGCGCCGACGGAAGGGCAAACGCCTTATGCGGCGTTAGGCGATAAACCGCTTTACGGATTGGCGTTGTTGTTGCTGATCATGCGCATTTTAGGCGAGTGGATTAAGCGGAAAATGCTAAAAAACATTCATCAGGCTTAAAAGAAAAATCCCGGAAGCCGTTCGGTTCCGGGATTTCTATCATCGGTTTATCGGGCGCGGAATACGATACGACCTTTGGTTAAATCGTAAGGCGTCATTTCCACTGTAACTTTGTCGCCGGTTAAAATACGGATGTAGTTTTTGCGCATTTTGCCGGAAATGTGCGCCGTTAAAATATGACCGTTTTCAAGTTCTACGCGGAACATGGTGTTCGGCAGGGTTTCTAAAATCGTGCCCTGCATTTCAATACTGTCTTCTTTAGCCATTCGCTATTAAGTCCTTTGTTTTAAGTAATATAAAGTAAAAACGGCGTGATTATACTCGTTAAACCGTAAGACTGAAAGGATTTTTGTGCGATTTTTCTACAACTATGCTATGTTTAACCGCAAAATTTTGCGGATAGGCACGAATATGACAATCAAACGACAGGTGATAACCGCCGCCCATTGGGGCGGATTAAAAGTGACGGTGGAAAACGGCATAATTACCCGTTCCGCTACGGCGTTTTCCGCCGAGCCGGAGAATGAGCTGCAAACCGTTGTCGCCGAACAGGTTTACAGTCCGTGCCGGGTGAAATTTCCCATGATCAGAAAAGGATTTTTTGAAGGAAATTCCGACCGCACTTTACGCGGACGGGATCAATGGATTCGCCTATCCTGGCCGCAGGCGTTGGATTGGGTGCACAACGAACTGACGCGCGTGCGCCAAAACTATGGCGCCCAGGCTATTTTCGGCGGTTCTTACGGTTGGAAAAGTTCCGGTGCGTTGCATTCCTCGCGAACTTTATTGCAGCGTTATCTCAATCTCACCGGCGGTTTTGTTAACAGTTTCGGCGATTATTCCACCGCCGCGGCGCAGCAAATTCTGCCTTATGTAGTAGGCGGTAACGAAGTTTATCAACAAACTTCCGCTTGGGAAACCGTGCTTGCCCATTCGGAGATTATCGTGTTGTGGGGCGCGAATCCTCTCACGACGTTACGTAATACCTGGACGGCGACGGATCAGCAGGGTATCGCTTATTTTCGGCAGGCGCAGCAAGCCGGTAAACGGATTATTTGTATCGACCCCGTTCGCTCCCAAAGTTGTGAACGGCTAAAGGCGGAATGGTTGCCGATTCACGCGGGCACCGATGTTGCGTTAATGTTAGCCTTGGCATATACGCTGGCGGAAGAAGCGCTGCTCGATCGCGCCTTCCTGCGCACCCATACTCAAGGTTACGAGATTTTCGAATCCTATTTACTGGGAAAAACCGACAATCAACCGAAAAACGCGCAATGGGCGAGCCGGATTTGCGGCTTGCCTGCCTCGCAAATTCAGCAGCTTGCCCGCGATTTTTCCCGTCATCGAACTCTATTGATGGCGGGATGGGGCATGCAGCGACGGAAATACGGCGAGCAACCGGCATGGATGTTGGTGGTGTTGGCCGCCATGCTAGGGCAAATCGGTTTGCCGGGCGGCGGTTTCAGTTTCAGTCATGTTAACGGTAACGGCGGCGTCGCGCGAACGCAGGCGGGCGTGTTGGGCAAAATCAGCGAAAAACCGACGAATTTTCGCCCGCACTTTACGGCCGCCATTCCCGTTTCGCGTTTGACGGATGCCTTGTTACATCCGCATAAAACGATTTCTTTCAACGGCGGCAAAATTACTTATCCCGACATTAAACTGATTTACTGGGCGGGCGGCAATCCGCTGTCGCAGCAGCATGATCTCAATCTTGCGGCGCGAGCCTGGCGGCGACCGGAATGCATTATCGTCAATGAAATCAACTGGACGGCGACCGCAAAAATGGCGGACATTGTGTTGCCGGTCACCACCAGTTTCGAACGCAATGATTTAACCCAGTCCGGCTCTTTTTCCATGCGGCATTTGTTGCCGATGAAGCAAGCGGTGCCGCCGCAATTTGAAGCGAAAAACGATTACGATATTTTTCTTGAGCTGGCGAAACGGGCGGGCGTTGCGGAACAGTTTAGCGAAGGTAAAACCGAGTGGGATTGGTTACGCGAGTTTTATTCGTCGCTGCAAAAGTGCGGTCAAAATTTACCGAGTTTTGATGATTTCTGGCGCGCCAATCGGCCGTTGATTTTTGCCGCCGAGGAATCGGATAAATATTGGGTGAAATATGCGGATTTCCGTCGCGATCCGCAGGCGAACCCGCTCAACACGGCGTCCGGCAAAATTGAAATTTATTCGCAAACCGTGGCGGCGATGCGGTACGCCGATTGCCCAGGGCATCCGGTGTGGTTTGAACCCGAGGAAAATGCGCAGCATGGCGACGCGCGTTATCCGTTAACTCTGGTGACGCCTCATTCGCCTTATCGCCTGCACAGCCAGCTGGCGCAGACTTCGTTGCGTCGGCATTATGCGTTAAACGGACGCGAGCCGGCCTGGATTCATCCGATTGACGCCAAAGCCCGCGGAATTTGCCATGGCAATGTGATTTGCATTGAAAGTCCGCGCGGGCGGGTATTGGCCGCCGCCCTGGTGACGGAATCCGTGCGGCAAGGCGTTATCGCGTTGTATCAGGGCGCGTGGTATGACCCGTTAAATCCGGGCGAAACAGAAAATCCGCTATGTAAAAACGGCTGCGCCAATGTGCTCACCCCGGATGAAAGTTCGTCTCAATTATCCCAAGGCAATGCACCGAACGGTTGTGCCGTTCAGGTGACGAAATTTATCGGTAAAGCGCCCGAAATAACGGCATTTTTGCCGCCCGATGGCGCTTGAATCGCCGTTCAAACAAAAAACATCGGTATTATGTAGCAGTTGCACAAACATTTAATGTTTTCGTAGGGGCGGGGTTTATCCCCGCCCGAATCTCATTCAAATATCAGGGCTTACGGGCGGGGATAAACCCCGCCCCTACATAAATTTTCCTAAAATTAACTTTTGTGCAACTGCTACATAATACCGAAAAACATCATTATTTTTGACCGCACTTTTGATCCGCTCCCAAAAGTGCGGTCAAATTTTTCAACGTTTTTTATTTGTTCAATCATACAAAAACGGGGAAAGGATAACGGACAAACTTTGATCTTGATCCTGTTTTTGTTGTTTTCCGGTTGCGCCGAAACGCACCGACAGAGTACATTACTTCGTGACGTTTACCTATATTAAGGTAGTAAATTTATTTTTATTATACGGAGTGATTTATGGCGAAACGGAAAATTTCACTCATCGGCGGATTGGTGCTGATGGGCTTGGGTGCGGCGGCGGTGTTGGGCGTTCAGAAAACGTTGAAAGCGACCAATTCGACGGAATTTTGTGTCAGTTGCCATTCAATGGAGCACCCTAAGGCGGAATGGGAGGGTTCTGCGCACTTTTCCAATGCTCAAGGCATTCGTGCCGATTGTGCGGATTGTCACGTGCCGCAGGAAAACGGTTTGCATTATTTGAAAGCGAAATTTATTGCGCTGAAAGATTTGTGGTACACCGTGACCGACAAGCTGCCGGACAAACAGGCTTACGAACAACATCGTGCGGAAATGGCGAAAACCGTGTGGGAAGATATGAAAGCCAACGATTCGGAAACTTGTCGCTCCTGTCATAGTTTTGAAGCCATGGAAATTTCCGCTCAGAAACCGGCGGCACAGGATTTCCATACGCAGGCCAAAGAAAACGGACAAACCTGTATTGATTGTCACAAAGGTATCGTTCATTTCTTACCGGAAGATAAAAACGATAACGGCGGCGATACCGAATTGGCAAAACACGGTGGTCAGCTTTCCGCTGAAAGCAAGGTGTTGTATGCGTTGGCCGTCAGTACGGCGAAATCCGCTAACGGCGGCGAGGTGCGCTTAATGCCGTTTGCCGAATTAACGGATTGGAAAGCCGAGGGCGAAAATGTGGCGGCAAGTCTGCACGGTTGGCAGCAGGCGGGAGCGGAAAGCGTGCTTTATACCGGCTTAGGACAGCGGATTACCGCTGCGGTATTGGATGACGAAGCGAAAGCCAATCTGCAAGTGAAAAACAAAGTGCATGATTCCGTGACCGATTCGCAATGGTCTGAGGTGATGTTGCCGATTAATGCGCCGAAAAATGCGGTTACCTCCGATATTAATTCGCTCAATGCCTTCGGTAAAAATCTGAATGAAACCCATTGTAGCGGTTGCCATGCGCCGATCGCGGCGGATCATTACACGGCAAATCAATGGATTGGCGTGGTGAATTCCATGAAAGATCGCACTTCGATGACAAAAGAACAGGTGCGCGCGCTCACCATTTATCTACAACGCAATGCAAAATAAGGATGGAAAACATGAAAGAAAAAATCAATCAAAGACGTCGCGATTTCTTGAAAACTTCATCTTTAGGCGTGGCGGGGGCAGCCCTGGCCGGCGGCAGTTTAACCGCCGGTTCGTTGCAGGCGAAAGAAACGGCGGAATCGCGAACCGTCGTGACGGCCGCTCATTGGGGACCGCTCGGCGTGGTGATAGAAAACGGCAAAGTAGTGAAATCCGGTGCGGCTATTCCTGCGCCGATTGAAAACGAACTGCAATCCGTGGTGGCGGATCAACTTTATAGCGAAGCCCGGGTGAAATATCCGATGGTGCGCAAAGGCTATTTAACGGGAAATTCCGACCGCACTTTGCGCGGGCGGGACGAGTGGGTGCGCGTTTCCTGGGAACAGGCGCTGGACTTGGTGGCAAACGAAATAAAACGGGTGCGGGAAAAATACGGTGCAACCGGTGTGTTTGCCGGCTCTTACGGTTGGTATAGTGCGGGCGCTTTGCATGCCGCCCGTACGTTGTTGCACCGTTATATGAACGTTACCGGCGGTTTTGTGGGGACGAAAGGAGACTATTCCACCGGCGCCGCACAGGTCATTATGCCGCACGTGTTGGGGACAATTGAAGTTTACGAACAGCAAACCAGCTGGGAAGTTTTACTGGAAAGCACCGATATTATTGTGTTATGGGGCGCAAATCCATTGACCACCATGCGCATTGCCTGGACTTCGACGGATCAAAAAGGAATTGAATATTTCAAAAAATTTAAAGAAACCGGTAAACGGATTATTTGTATCGATCCGGTTCGTAACGAAAGTTGCGAATATCTGGGCGCGGAGTGGATTCCGCTTAACACCGCTACAGATGTGCCTTTGATGTTGGGAATGGCGCATACTTTGGTCAGTGAAGACAAACACGATAAAGCTTTCCTGAAAAAATACACGCGCGGTTATGAGAAATTCGAAGAATATTTGTTGGGGAAAACGGACGGTCAAGTGAAAGACGCCGAATGGGCAAGTCGTATTTCCGGCGTGCCGGCGGAGGTGATTAAAACTTTGGCGCATGATTTCCGCGAAAAACGTACGATGCTGATGGGCGGTTGGGGAATGCAGCGTCAACGCCACGGCGAACAGGCTCATTGGATGCTGGTAACTTTGGCGTCCATGCTCGGACAAATCGGTTTACCGGGCGGCGGTTTCGGCTTCAGTTACCATTATTCGAACGGCGGGGTCCCGACCGCAACCGGCGGCGTGCTGGGTTCGATTACGGCGAATCCGTCCGTGGCGGCCGGTGCGAAAACCTGGCTGGATGAAACCTCGCAATATTCGTTTCCGTTGGCGCGCTTAACGGATGCGCTGTTAAATCCGGGAAAAGTGATTCAATATAACGGTTCCGAAGTCACTTATCCCGAAATTAAGCTGATTTATTGGTGCGGCGGCAATCCGTACAGCCATCATCAGGATACCAACTTAATGGTGAAAGCCTGGCGCAAACCGGACACCATTATCGTTAACGAAGTGAACTGGACGGCAACGGCGCGCATGGCGGATATTGTCTTGCCGGCGACCACCAGTTATGAGCGTAACGACTTAACCATGTCCGGCGATTATTCCATGCTGAATATTTTTCCGATGAAGCAGGTTGTGGAGCCGCAATTTGAAGCCAAAAACGACTTTGAGATTTTTGCCGAACTGGCAAAACGTGCGGGGGTAGAAGAACAGTTCACCGAAGGTAAAACGGAAATGCAATGGCTGAGAGAATTCTATCAAACCGCTTTTACCGCAGCGCGTAACGCCCGTGTTACTATGCCGAAATTCGAGCGGTTCTGGCAGGAAAATAAACCGATTACCTTTGAAACGTCGGAAAAAGCGAAAAAATGGGTCCGTTATGAAGAATTTCGTGAAGATCCGTTACTGAATCCGTTGGGAACGCCATCCGGCAAAATTGAGATTTTTTCCGAAACTATCGCCAAGATGAATTATGACGATTGCAAAGGTTACCCGAGTTGGATGGAGCCGGAGGAATACGCCGGCAAGGTTACGGCGGAATATCCGCTCGCGCTGGTCACGCCGCATCCGTATTACCGTTTGCACAGCCAGTTGGCGCACACCTCATTGCGTCAGAAATACGCGGTGAAGGATCGCGAACCGGTGCTGATTCATCCGGACGATGCGAAATCCCGCAATATTGCCGACGGCGACATTGTTCGCATTGAAAGCCCTCGCGGGCAAGTGTTGGCGGGAGCGGTCGTGACCGACGGCATCATTAAAGGCACGATCGCTTTACATGAAGGCGCCTGGTACGATCCGCTAAATCCGGGCGAAACGGAAAAACCGCTGTGTAAAAACGGTTGCGCCAACGTGTTAACCCGCGATGAAGGCACGTCGAAACTGGCGCAGGGAAATTCGCCGAATACCTGTATCGTACAAATCGAGAAATATCGGGGCGAAGCGCCGGAAGTGACGGTGTTCAAACAGCCTAAAACGGAAAAACTTTAAAAAAATCGACCGCACTTTTGCTGCGGTCTTTTTTATATTCGAATAAAATTCACTGTAAAGTGCGGTCATTTTTTGGTACATTATGCACAATTTTTTTCAAGCTTAAAATTTAAGCGCGGTTTAATCAAAATTTAATGGAATTCTTATGTTATTTAAAAAAATTCGCGGATTATTCTCAAACGATCTTTCTATTGACCTGGGTACGGCGAATACCTTGATTTACGTGAAAGGGCAGGGCATCGTATTGAATGAACCCTCAGTGGTGGCGATCCGTCAGGGACGCGGCGGTAATAAAAGTATTGCGGCGGTCGGTAAAGATGCAAAATTAATGTTAGGCCGTACATCGAACAACATCACGGCTATCCGCCCGATGAAAGACGGCGTGATCGCCGATTTCTCAGTCACTGAAAAAATGTTGCAACACTTCATCAAGCAAGTGCATAGCAGCAATTTCCTGCGTCCAAGCCCGCGCGTGGTTATCTGCGTGCCGGCGGGCGCCACTCAGGTGGAACGCCGTGCGATTAAAGAATCCGCCTTCGGTGCGGGTGCGCGCGAAGTGCATTTGATTGTTGAACCGATGGCGGCGGCAATCGGGGCGAAATTACCGGTTTCTACACCGACCGGTTCAATGGTCATCGATATCGGCGGCGGCACGACGGAAATCGCGGTTATCGCCTTAAACGGCGTGGCTTATTCGTCGTCCGTGCGTATCGGCGGCGATAAATTCGACGAAGCGATTATCGCTTATGTGCGTCGTACCTTCGGCTCGTTAATCGGTGAATCCACGGCGGAACACATCAAACATGCCATCGGTACCGCCTATATTCAGGACGACGATGAAATTTTAGAAATGGAAGTGTTCGGCAGTAATTTGGCGGAAGGTGTGCCGCGCGCTTTCACATTAACTTCGCGCGATGTCCTGGAAGCGATTCAACAACCGCTGGAAGGCATTATCAGAGCAATGCGTACCGCGCTGGAAGAATGTAAACCGGAACATGCGGCGGATATTTATGCGCACGGCATGGTTTTAACCGGCGGCGGCGCGCTGTTGCGTAATATCGATATTTTATTAGCGAAAGAATCGGGCGTGCCGGTTATTATTGCCGATGATCCCTTGACTTGCGTTGCGCGCGGCGGCGGCGAAACGTTGGAAATGATCGATCAATACGGCACGGATATTTTTAGCGAAGACTAACATTTTTCTTATAATAAAAAGTGCGGTTAAATTTGACCGCACTTTTTATCTGTTTATGTTGATTTGATGAAACCTATTTTCAGTAAAACTTCCCCTTTGGGGCTGCGTTTGTTTTTGGCCGTTACGGCATCCATTATGCTGATTCTGACGGACGGGCAGACGAATACTATGATCAAAGTCCGCAGTTTTATGGAAACGGCGGTCGGAGGCTTGTATTATCTCGCCAATACGCCGCGTACGGTGCTGGATAACGTATCGGAAAATCTGGTGGATACCGGCAAACTGCAAATTGAAAATAAAGTGCTGAAAGAACAGTTGCGCGAGAAAAACGCGGATTTGTTGTTGCTGGATCAGCTTAAAGTGGAAAATCAACGTTTGCGTCTGTTGCTCAATTCGCCGTTGCGGACCGACGAATACAAAAAAATCGGAGAAATTCTGACCGCGGAAACGGATCGTTATCGTCAGCAGGTCGTGATTAACCAAGGGCGGCAAGAAGGCGCCTATGTGGGGCAGCCGGTAATTGATGAAAAAGGTGTGGTCGGACAGATTATTTCCGTCGGCGAAAAAAGCAGTCGCGTGTTGTTGATTAGCGACGTAACGCATTCCATTCCCGTTCAGGTTTTACGTAATGACGTACGAGTGATTGCCAGCGGATCGGGACGCAGCGATGAGTTAACCTTGGATAATGTGCCGCGTTCCGTGGATATTGCGAAAGGCGATTTATTGGTGACTTCGGGCCTGGGCGGCCGTTTCCCCGAAGGTTATCCGGTTGCGGTGGTGGAAAACGTATCGCGCGACGGTTCCAATTATTTCGCCACCGTGACGGCAAAACCGTTGGCGTCGCTGGAGCGCTTACGTTACGTATTATTGGTTTGGAGCCATGAAGAAATTCATAAATATCAGGCCAGTTCGCCCGAAGATGTGCGCAATACGGTGCAGCAACGTTTGGCCAATAAGGAACGCGGCGTGGACACTAAAAAAGCCTTGGTGACGGAAGGAAACGAGAATAGCAAAGAAAACGGCGAAAAAGACGATATTGCGATTCCCGAAAATTTACCGGAAATGAACAGTAACGATCATCAGGTTTCGCCTGAAATTCAGGAACATAGAGAAGAAGATTAATGAACGGACGGTTTTTGTTACAGGTAATAGGTCTGGTTGCCGTTTTTGTGGTGGCGCTGGTACTCGAAATTGCGCCCTGGCCGAGCGGTTTCCAAAGCTTTAAACCTTCTTGGTTGATCCTGATTTTAACCTATTGGATTCTGGCGTTGCCGACGACCGTGAATGTAGGAACGGCGTTCGTGCTGGGCATTATCTGGGATTTGGTTATCGGTTCCATTTTAGGCGTACATGGTTTAGTGCTTTCCGTTTTTGCCTATTTTGTTGCCCGTTACCATCAAATTCTCAGCAATTTATCCCTTTGGCAGCAAAGTCTGCTGATGATGATTGCGGTTTTCGTTATTCGTTTTGGCATTTTCCTGGTGGAAATGTTTATTCACAGCGCCGTTTTTGACTGGAAAGACATTTTCGGCGCTCTTATTACCGGCGCGTTGTGGCCTTGGGGATTTTTACTGCTACGCAAAGTCGGGCGCAGACTCGGTTTAAACTGAGCGCAATTTAACGGCTTATTGCGTCAATACGGGAAAAACGCTGCCGTTGCAACAGCAATACCGACCGAATTGAAAGGTTACGGAAAACAAGAATTATGACGATAAAAGTGCGGGCAAAAAAATTAACGTTTTTTTGCCCGCACTTTTTTAGAACGGAAGATTAACGCAAGAACGCGGGAATTTTTTTCTCATACGCTGCGATCGCGTCTTCATGTTGAAGGGTTAAGCCGATGTTGTCCAGGCCTTCCAACAGACAGTGACGGCGGAATTCGTCCAAGTCGAAATGATAAACTTTCTCGCCGACAGTGACGGTTTTCGCTTCCAAATCCACATGAATTTGTTTGCCCGGGTTGTCCCAAACCCAGTGAAAAATTTCGTCCACTTCTGCTTCGCTTAATTTAATCGGCAACATGTGATTGTTTAAGCTGTTGTTGTAGAAAATGTCCGCAAAACTTGGTGCAATCATCACTTTGAAACCGTAGTCGGCAAGTGCCCAAGGCGCATGTTCGCGGGATGAGCCGCAGCCTAAATTTTTGCGGGCGAGTAAAATGCTGGCGCCCTGATATTGCGGGAAATTCAGCACGAATTCCGGGTTGGGTTGGGTTTCCGCCGCATCTAAATAACGCCATTCGTGGAATAAATGTTTGCCGAAACCCACGCGGGTGATGGCTTGTAAGAATTGTTTCGGAATAATTGCGTCCGTGTCCACGTTCGCTGCATCCAGCGGAACAACCAAGCCCGAATGTTGTTTTAATCCTGTCATTTTATTTTTATCCTTTTTGCAAGAGCGAATGTTATTCGCCCTTATATTCATGATTAATTTAATTCGACATGACGAATATCGACGAATTTACCGAACATCGCCGCCGCGGCCGCCATTGCGGGGCTGACCAGGTGAGTGCGACCGTTACGGCCCTGGCGACCTTCAAAGTTGCGGTTTGAGGTGGAGGCGCAACGTTCCCATTCGCCTAAACGATCGTCATTCATTCCCAAGCACATTGAACAACCCGGATTGCGCCATTCTGCCCCGGCTTCGATAAAGATTTTGTCCAATCCTTCTTTTTCCGCTTGTTCTTTCACTAAGCCTGAACCCGGGACGACTAACACGCGTTTTACGTTATCCGCTTTTTTACGGCCTTTCATTACGGCGGCGGCGGCGCGTAAGTCTTCGATACGAGAGTTGGTGCAGGAGCCGATAAACACCTGATCGACAGCCACGTCTTTTAGATCGGTGTTAGGTTCCAACCCAATGTAAGCCAAGGCTTTTTCCGCTGACGCTTTGGTGACGGGATCCGTCATCTCCGCCGGATTCGGCACAAGTTGATCGATGGCGATGACTTGTCCCGGATTGGTTCCCCAGGTCACTTGCGGGGCGATGTCTTTGGCTTCTAACACCACAACCGTATCGAAATGCGCGTCGTCATCGGATTTTAAAGTTTTCCAGTATTCCACGGCGTCGTCCCAATCTTTGCCTTTCGGCGCATGCGGACGACCTTTCAGGTATGCGAATGTGGTTTCGTCCGGTGCGATTAAACCGGCTTTGGCGCCGAATTCAATTGCCATGTTACATACGGTCATTCGTCCTTCCATCGAAAGATCTTGAATCGCTTCTCCGCAGAATTCCACCACATGACCGGTGCCGCCCGCCATGGTCGTTTTGCCGATAATC
Source organism: Exercitatus varius (assembly GCF_029577735.1). Classification (NCBI taxonomy): domain Bacteria; kingdom Pseudomonadati; phylum Pseudomonadota; class Gammaproteobacteria; order Pasteurellales; family Pasteurellaceae; genus Exercitatus; species Exercitatus varius. The sequence goes on from NZ_JARQTO010000002.1 coordinate 217,652, forward strand.
GCCAAAACGATGTCTTTTGCGGTAATGCCCGGGTTGACCTTGCCGCGTACTTCCACTTTCATGTTTTTCGCACGCGCCTGTTTCAGCGTTTGAGTGGCTAACACATGTTCCACTTCGGAGGTGCCGATTCCGAACGCCAACGCGCCGAATGCGCCGTGAGTTGCGGTGTGCGAGTCGCCGCAAACAATGGTCATTCCCGGCAAGGTTAAGCCTTGTTCCGGTCCCATGACATGCACGATACCCTGTTCTTTGGTATTCATGTCAAATAATGAAATGCCGGTGGCTTTACAGTTTTTATCCAATTCTAAAACCTGAATTTTCGCCTGACCTTCAAGTTTGTTGACATCGCGCACTTGGGTTGAAATGCTGTGATCCATGGTGCCGAAGGTTTTGCTCACCTGACGCACCTGACGTCCCGCCACCCGCAAGCCGTCAAACGCTTGCGGCGACGTCACTTCGTGAATCAAATGTCGGTTAATATAAAGAATCGGCGTTTCGCCTTCCGCTTCGTACACCACGTGTGCGTCGAACAGTTTTTGGTAGAGTGTTTTGCCCATTTTAGTCTCTCGTTAGATCGTAAATTCGTTGTGAGGGCGTATTTTATTACGCCCGATGCATAAAGTGCGGTCACAAAAAGCAACGCTTTTTGAACGTTGGCTTTGCCAACGGTGGCGAAGCCATAAGTAATCGCATCGGCGATTACGCATAAAATTTTCGCAAGTTTTTTTAAATTGCATTCGCAATCAAAGTTCCCATTTCCGCCGTTGAAACGGGTGTCGAATTATCCGCTAAATCGCCGGTGCGATGGCCCGCCGCTAACACGCTTTGCACCGCATTTTCAATGGCGTCCGCCGCTTCGTTAAGGTTAAAGCTGTAACGTAACATCATGGCGGCGGAAAGAATTTGCGCGATCGGATTCGCAATGCCTTTGCCGGCAATATCCGGTGCGCTGCCGCCTGCCGGTTCGTATAAACCGAATCCTTCTTCATTCAGGCTGGCGGACGGCAACATTCCCATTGAACCGGTAATCATCGCCGCTTCGTCGGAAATAATATCGCCGAAAATGTTCGAACAAAGCAACACGTCGAAACTTTCCGGCGCTTTGATTAATTGCATGGTGGCGTTGTCGATATACATGTTTTCAACGGTCACTTGCGGATATTCTTTGGCGATTTCCGCTACGGTTTCGCGCCATAGGATTGAGCTTTGCAGCACGTTCGCTTTGTCTACCGAGGTGACGCGTTTACGGCGTTTCATGGCGGCGTCGAAGGCGGCGCGGGCAATGCGTTCGATTTCGTATTTGTAATACACTTCGGTGTCAAACGCTTTGGTTTGCGAACCTTCGCCTTCGCGACCTTTCGGCTGACCGAAGTAGATTCCGCCGGTTAATTCGCGTACCACCACCATATCGAAGCCTTTCGCCGCGATGTCCGCGCGTAGCGGACAGAATTTTTCCAAGCCTTTATAAAGCGTGGCGGGACGAAGATTACAAAACAGTTTGAAATGTTTGCGCAGCGGCAGTAAAGCGCCACGTTCCGGTTGGCGATCCGGCGGCAGATTGGTCCATTTCGGGCCGCCTACGGAACCGAATAAAATGGCGTCGGCCTCATCACAGCCTTTTAACGTTTCCGCCGGCAACGGTTCGCCTTTCGTATCGATTGCCGCGCCGCCCACCAGGTATTGAGTGAAATTCAGTTTAAAACCGAATTTCGCCTGGACTTTGTCTAAAACCTTAATGGCTTCCGCCATGACTTCGGGCCCGATACCGTCGCCGGGAAGCACCGCTACGTTGTATGTCGACATGTTGTTTTCCTATTGCTGAAAAATGATTAAAATTTTATGCGTAATCGCCGATGCGATTACTTATGGCTTCGCCACCGTTGGCAAAGCCAACGTTCAAAAAGCGTTGCTTTTTGTGACCGCACTTTTAAGTTCTGCGAGCCTTTAACAATTAATGTTTTAAATCCTTGGTTAAATCCGCCACTTTTTGCGAACGGTAAATCGCATTGATGGCATGCACCAGCGCCAGTGCGGAGGATTCGACGATGTCCGTCGCCAAACCTACGCCGTGGAATTTACGTCCCTGATATTCTACCACAATATCCACTTGGCCGAGGGCTTCGGCGCCTTCGCCTTTCGCGGTTAAGTTATAGTGAGACATTTTCAGATCCATGCCCACGATTTGCATAATGGCGTTATACACCGCGTCCACCGGGCCGTTACCGCCGTTGGAGGTTTGGTTAATCCGTTTACCGTCCAGTTCCACCTGCACGAATGCGGAAGCCGGCAGCGTGCTGATGGTTTGCGACGTGATGACGTCTAATTTCAGGCGATCTTCATCACCTTGCTGCATATCGATAAAGGCGAGCGCTTCCAGATCGTAATCGAACACCTGGCCTTTTTTATCGGCAAGTTTCAGGAACGCTTCGTATAGTTTGTCCAAATCGTAATCCTGTTCGGTATAACCCATATCCGCCATATGACCTTTCACCGCTGCACGACCGGAACGGGCGGTTAAGTTTAACTTCTCTTTTTTCAGACCGATGGTTTCGGGCGACATAATTTCGTAAGTATTTTTGTTTTTCAGCATGCCGTCCTGATGAATTCCCGATGAATGGGAGAACGCGTTTTCACCGACGATCGCTTTATTCGGCTGAATCGGCATATTGCAAATCTGGCTTACCATTTGGCTGACGCGGTGAATTTCCTGAGTGTTAATACGCGTATCTACGGCAAATAAGTCCTGACGGGTTTTCATGCTCATCACCACTTCTTCTAAGGCCGTATTGCCTGCGCGTTCGCCGATACCGTTAATCGTACATTCGATTTGGCGCGCGCCGTTCAATACTGCGGTTAAGGAATTGGCGGTCGCCATGCCCAGGTCGTTATGGCAATGCACGGAAACCACGGCTTTGTCGATATTCGGCACGCGATTCATAACCTGATGGATAATATTGCCGTATTCCGTCGGCAGACAGAAACCCACGGTATCCGGAATATTCACCGTGGTTGCGCCCGCATTAATGGCGGCTTCAACGACGCGACAGATATTATCGATACCGGTACGGCCCGCGTCTTCACAGGAAAATTCCACGTCGTCGGTATATTGACGGGCGCGTTTCACCGCTGCAACCGCCATTTCCACCACGTCGTCGAAAGAGCGTTTTAATTTGGCTTCCACATGCAAAGCGGAGGTGGCGATAAAGGTATGAATCCGGAAACGTTCCGCCACTTTTAAGGCTTGCGCCGCGGCGTCGATGTCTTTGTTCACCGCCCGGGAAAGCCCGCAAACGATACTGTTTTTCACGTGTTGAGCGATGGTTTGCACGGATTCGAAATCGCCGGCGGATGAAACCGGAAAGCCTACTTCCATCACGTCCACGCCTAAGCGTTCCAAGGCTAAGGCAATCTGCAATTTTTCTTTTACGGTTAAACTTGCTTTTAATGCTTGTTCGCCATCACGCAAGGTGGTGTCGAAAATAATGACGCGATCTTGAGCCATATTGATGTCCTTTTTATATATGAAAAAACCCGCTTAAAGTGCGGGCGAATTTGGAAACGTTTTTTGAATGTTTGCTGCATTTCTCTCGTCCACAACTTAACCGCACAGAGACTGTGATAATCGTAAGTTAAGCAGGAGAGAAACGAAGTAGAACATAGAAAATCCTGTAAATTCCGTTGAATTGCCCTCAATCTTACGGATTTAAACGGCACTGTCAACGGATTTTTTAGATAAATATTTGTTTTTTAATGGATTATGAGGATTTAAATAAAATTAATAAACTAAATTATCTTGTTTATTTAGTATAAAATTCTGAATTGATAAGAAAGCGAAGCGTTTATCCCTGAGTTTTTAAACTTTTACCGATGATCGGCATTTCATCTGAAAAATGAAACTTTCCGCCTGACAACAGAATTCAAATTGCGCTTTCAGGTGAAACCAATGATTTTGCGGATAAATGCGGCTTTGAATAATACAGGGTTCGGTTTCTGCTTCCCGTGCTATGGCGGTGAGCCGACTAAGCGTTTGCCGCGCCTCTTCTTCCGTGGTAAAAACTTGCTCAAAATCGACCGCACTTTCACTGCCGTCGAGAAATTCCGTGCTTTTCTTTTTAGAACAGCCGCTGTTTTCCAGAATTTTTTGTTGCAAGGTTTGAGTCATGGCGTTTCTCCTGTCGAGTGAGCATATTTTAATTCGTTGTCGTCATTTTTAACCGTTTCAAGTTAACTGGTCGGATTAGTTCTAAATATAACAAATAAATTTGCACCGGATTTCAGCTTTATTTAGAATCCGGCTGTTTTTATTGAACGGATATGATCCAGGGAACTGATTTAATGAATAAAATTTTAACAAAAACGCTGTTTGCTTCGGCGTTAACGCTTTGTGCGGGCGCAGCTAACGCGGCGGCTTTTCAGTTGCAGGAAGTGACGACATCAGGTTTGGGACGCGCTTATGCCGGGGAAGCGGCGATTGCCGATAACGCGGGCGTGGTGGCAACCAATCCGGCGTTAATGACACAATTTAAACGTCCTGAAATTTCAATGGGCGGCATTTGGGTGAATCCGGGTGTGAATATTGAGGGCGAGATCGGTGTGCCGGCTGTGGGATATCGTGTCGACGCCGGTTATTCCGACGCCATTTCAAGTAAATTTTTGCCTAACGCTTATTGGATTTATCCTATTGACGAGAAATTTTCCGTTGGTGGCGGAGCAAATGTGAATTACGGGTTGGCCACCGAATATAACGCGGATTATAACGCCGGGTTAATGGGCGGAACGACGGATTTAACCACTATCAATCTGAATCTGAGCGGCGCATACCGTTTGGATGAGCACTGGAGTTTTGGTCTGGGATTGGATGTGGTTTATGCGGAAGCGAAACTCTCGCGCCGTGTCGGCGGTTTAGCGCCTTTATTGAATGCCCGTTTGAAGATGGCGGGCCGGTCGGAAACCATTTTGCCGACGGATTTTGTGACGGATTTGAAAGGGGACGACTGGGGCATCGGTTATAATGCCGGCGCAACGTACCAAATCAACCCGAATCATCGCTTCGGTCTGGCTTATCATTCCAAAGTGAAAATTAAATTTGACGGTACGATTGAAAACGATTTGCCTGCCGGCCTGGGCGGATTAACCAAACATGACGGTTCGGTGGAGTTGAATCTGCCGGATTATTGGGAGTTTTCCGGTTATCACCAATTAACTTCTAACTGGGCGATTCATTACAGCTATAAATTGACCAAGTGGAGTCGCGTACAACGCTTACAGGCTTATACCGACTCCGGCGTTCAGGTTTTTGATAAAACGGAACATTTCGGCGATACTTCCCGTGTGGCTTTCGGTACCACTTATGACGTGAACGATAAGCTAACCTTACGCGCGGGGATTGCCCATGACGAAGGCGCGGCGGGACGTAAATCCTCCATTTCTATCCCGGACACGCATCGTATGTGGTACAGTCTGGGCGCGACCTATCGGTTTACGCCGAATCTTTCCGTGGATCTGGCTTACGCCTATGTGCACGGCAAAACCCGCACCTTCACGGAAGTGGAAAACGTACGCGGAATTTCGGTGGAAGGCCGTTATAAAGTGCGTTCACAGGTTAATCTTTACGGTTTGAACTTAAACTATCGTTTCTAATCGATTTCATCTATAATCGGGCGTAAGTTTTTTTACGCCCTTTTTATTTTATGAAACCGATTTATTATTGCTATTTTTCTTCGCCGGTCGGGCGCTTGCTGATGTTGGAACAGGACGGCAAGCTGACCAATCTTGATTGCGAAGCGGAACAGACGACGCCGAATCCGAAATGGATTTTTGATGAAAATCGTCCTCTGTTTGATGAGGTGAAAGCGGCGTTAACGCGTTATTTCAACGGCGAAAAAGAAACCTTCGCGCAAATTCCTCTGGCGCCGCAGGGCACCGATTTTCAGCAAGCCGTCTGGACGGCGTTGCGGAAAATTCCTTTAGGCGAAACCGCCACTTACGGTGGTCTGGCGCAGGCGCTGGATAACCCGAAAGCCGTGCGTGCCGTGGGCGGAGCGGTAGGCAGCAATCCCATCAGCATTATTATTCCTTGTCATCGCGTGCTGGGCAAAAACCGTCAATTGACCGGTTTCGGCGGCGGATTGCCGGTAAAACGTTTTTTACTGGATTTGGAAGGCGTCGCTTATGTGGACAAAGGCGTGGAATACGTGAAACAGAAATTGTTGAAAAAGTACAAAATCTGAACGACGGATTATCCATGCCGAATAAAAAACATTCAAAATTTTGACCGCACTTTATGAAAACCGATAGCCCTTCATCCGAAACCGAATTGCTTAATCGTGCAAAATCCATCGCGGGTCTGACCTTGGGTGAACTGGCGACGGAGCTGAATCTTTCCGTGCCGCCGAATCTTAAGCGCAATAAAGGCTGGGTCGGGCAATTACTGGAAATAGCTTTGGGCGCCAAAGCGGGCAGCAAGCCCGAACAGGATTTTTCTCATCTCGGCATCGAACTTAAAACCATTCCTATTGATGCGCAAGGTTATCCCCTGGAAACCACTTTCGTCAGTCTTGCGCCGCTGGTACAGAATTCAGGCGTTAACTGGGCGCATTCGCACGTTAAGCATAAATTGTCCAAAGTATTGTGGATTCCCGTGCAGGGTGAACGGCGGATTCCTTTGGCGGAACGTTATATCGGCGCGCCGGTGTTATGGCAGCCCGATGCGGAACAGGAAAACCGCCTTCGCCGCGATTGGGAGGAACTGATGGATTACATTGTGTTGGGCAAGGTTCATCAGATTAACGCTACGCTGGGCGAAGTGCTGCAGTTGCGCCCGAAAGGCGCTAATAATAAAGCCCGCACCCAAGCTATCGGTCGGAAAGGAGAGGTTATCGAAACTCTGCCGCTGGGCTTTTATTTACGCAAAGAATTTACGGCCGAAATTTTGCAAAATTATTTCGTCGCTTGATTGCATTTTTTTATCGAGTCGATATGATCGGCAAATTCAATTTCTTTTTAAGGACATATTATGTTTGAGTGGCTTAGTAATCCCGAAGCCTGGATTGCACTTTTCACATTAACCGCACTTGAAATCGTGCTGGGTATCGACAACATTATTTTTATCAGTATTCTGGTGGGGCGTTTGCCGGTGAAGCAGCGCCAATCCGCTCGTGTTATCGGGCTGACGCTTGCTATGTGTACGCGTATTGCATTATTGGTTTCACTCGCTTGGATTATGAAACTGACTCAACCGTTATTTACCGTACTCGGGCAAGAGATCTCAGGTCGGGATTTAATTTTATTGCTCGGAGGGTTGTTCTTAATTGTCAAAAGTACGCATGAAATCCATAATGAAATGATTCCTGAAGACGAAGATGATGAAATTCTCGATAAGAAAAAAGTTCCGAACTATTTCTTCACGCTCATCCAAATTGCTGTTCTCGATATTGTGTTTTCGCTTGATTCCGTTATCACCGCTGTGGGTATGGTAAATAATCTTGAAATAATGATTATCGCCATTATGATTGCCGTCGGCGTGATGATGCTTGCCGCTCGCGCGATAGGCGATTTTGTGGATACCCATCCGACACTTAAGGTTTTGGCATTATCGTTCTTAATTATGATTGGTGTGATGCTGATTGCAGAAAGTCTTGATTTCCATATTCCGAAAGCTTATGTGTACTTCGCAATGACCTTCTCCGTTTGTGTGGAAATGATTAATATCAGAATGCGTTCACGCCTTGTCAAACGCGGCAAGGCTAAAACTGCTGATTTGCTTGACCAACAGGATTAACACAGTGAATCGTTTACTCTATAACGTAGAAGATAAGCCACCGTTTGGCTTAAGTTTATTACTTGCCGCACAACATTTGTTAGCGGCGCTGGGCGGCATTATTGCGGTGCCTTTGGTTATCGGTAACGTGCTTAAATTGCCGACGGCGGACACCATCACATTAGTGAATGCGGCCTTATTGGTTTCCGGTCTTGTTACCGTTGTCCAATGTCGCGGTTTAGGACCTATCGGCATTCGTTTGCCCAGTGTAATGGGCACGAGTTTTACTTTCGTTGCCGCCGCCCTGGCGATTGGATTCAGTGAATACGGTATTTCGGGGATTCTCGGCGCATCCTTGGTAGGATCGCTGGTGATGATTGTTGGCAGTTTCTTTATGCCGTCGATTCGTAAACTGTTTCCTCCGGTGGTAACGGGAACCGTGGTGATGATGATCGGTTTAAGTCTGATTCCCGTCGCGGTCGATTGGTTTGCCGGCGGTCAGCGCGGCGATGCCGATTACGCGACGCCGGCCAATCTGATGATGGCGACTTTCGTACTGGTGATTGTTATTGTGTTGGTGCAATGGGGAAAAGGAATTTTCTCTGCGGCGGCCATTGTGATCGGCATGATGACGGGCTATATCGTGGCGTTGGCCTTGGGCTGGGTAAGTTTTGACGGTGTGAAAAACGCCGATATTTTTGCTTTGCCGCAACCGTTACATTTCGGTTTATCCTTCCCGATTTCCGGTATTATCGGCATGTCTATCGCTTATCTGGTGACGATCGTGGAATCCAGCGGTAATTTCCTGGCGTTGGGAAACGCCACACAAACGGAAATTACCGGTAAACATCTGCGCGGCGGCGTATTGGCGGACGGACTGGGTTCCGCACTGGCCGCAATTATGTCGACCACACCGTTTTCTTCTTTCTCACAAAATATCGGTGTTATTTCTCTAACCGGCGTGGCCAGCCGTTATGTGGTGGCATTAACCGGCGTATTATTAGTGTTGGCGGGGCTGTTCCCGGTATTCGGTGCGTTAATCGTGTCGATTCCGTTGCCGGTGTTGGGCGGAGCGGGGCTAATGATGTTTGCCATGATTATTGCGGCGGGAATTCAGATGCTGGATACCGTGGAACGCAGCCGTCGTAACGGCTTGATTATTGCGATTTCCATCGGTTGCGGATTAGCCGTCACCACTCGCCCGGAATTATTGGATAAACTTCCGCACTTTTTCAAAGAAGTATTGGGCTCGGGGATTACGGTGGGTTCGTTGCTTGCCATTATTCTGAATCTGATTTTGCCGGAAGAAAAAACGTATCAGGAATAAAACAAAGAAAAACGCCCGTCGAATAAAATCGGCGGGCGTTTTGTTATTCGGCGGTCACAAATTGGAAGGTGGTACGCTGTTGATAATGTTCTCCCGCTTTCACCATGCCGCCGAATCGTTGCCATTCCGGATGGTTCGGCGTATCGGGTAACGCCTGCGTTTCAAATGCGATGCCTTGATAATCCTGATAAACGCCGCCCGAACGAGTGGGCGTGCCGGCCAGATAATTTCCGCAGTAAACCTGTAACGCCGGCTGCGACGTACTTATTTTCAACTGTAACGACCCGTCTGGTGCGGTCAGAATCGCTGCTGTTTTTGTCGCATCCTCATTCAGCAGAAACGCGTGATCGTACCCTTTGGTCGCCCGTTGTTCTTCTAGTAAAAAGTCCTGCTTGATCGGTTTGGCACGGCGAAAGTCGAAACTGGTTCCCGCCACATCTTTCAACGGCGAATTGGGAATGCCTTCGCTGTCTACGGGTAAAAATTGCGCGGCGTTTAACTGTAAAAAGTGATCTCGCACATCGCAGCCGTCGGCGGCGTTGAGTAAGTTGAAATAAGCGTGATTGGTCAAATTGAGCGGCGTATCCCGATCGCTTTGCGCTTCGTAAGTGATCGTCAGCCTATTGTCATCGCTCAGTTCGTAATGGACGCGAGCCTGGACGTTGCCGGGAAAACCTTGATCGCCGTCTTCCGAAAACAGCAAAAAACTCACGAAATTTTGACCGCACTTTTCCGGCGTCCAGCGCCGCTTGTCGAAGCCTGAGCCGCCGTGCAACTGGTGTTTGCCCTGATTGGCCGTTAACGCGAATCTTTGACCGTTTAATTCGAAACGGCTATTGGCGATCCGATTAGCGTAGCGTCCGATGCTGGCGCCGAGATAGGCGGTTTGCTGCGGGTAATCTTCCGCTTTGCAACCCAGCAATACTTCCCGTAATCGCCCGTGAACCGGCACTTTGCAGGAAATCCAGCCGGCGCCCCAATCCATAATTTGAACCGTCATACCGCCGGCGTTGGTCAGCGTGAATAATTGAAACGGTCGCCCGTCCGGCGCGGTGCCGACAGCCACGCCTGTTATCGGTTGTTTTGACATGTCGCTTTTCCCTTGTTGTTTAACCTGATTAGAAGGTTCTAACTTTTACATGAATTTCCGCGTTTGGCAACGTCGCCGTAATCGTTTTTGTTGTCGGGTTTGGATATATTTTTCGGCGCGCCTTTTTGAATCGGCAAGCTGCCGTTCATCTGCCACGCATTCCAGCCGCCGTCATAAACATAAGTATGTTCCCAGCCCGCCAGTTGGGTTATAAACCAGGATACGCCCGCGCGCCAGCCGGTACCGCAATAAAACGCCAGTTGATCGCCTTGATTAATGCCCAGTTGTTTCCATAAGGCGAAAATTTCGTTCGGATTACGTAATGTGCCGTCGGGATCGTAATAATCCGCCATGTTGGAAGAGTCGGTACCGGCGAAACCCCATTCGGCGCCTTCCGGTTCGCCTGCGTTTTGAATATAGTCATAACCGCTGATTTTGCCCGTATATTCGTCCCAAGCGCGATTACTGATTAAACGTAAGCCGGATTTTTGCGCTTTAACGGCGTCTTCCGGCGTGGAAATATTAATCTGCGGATTGGACGGAACGGTCGTACCGAAAGCCGTTGCCGGCGTCGGCGTATTTACCGTGGTTTCGGTCGGTAAACCGGCGTCTTGCCAGGTTTCAAAATTGCCGTTCATGACGCGTACGTCTTCTACGCCCGCCCATTTCAACGCCCAGAACACACGGTAAGCCGCCAGTTGATTATCGGAATAGAGAATCACTGTTTTGTCTTTGGTGATGCCGTTTTTCAACAGATTTTGTTCAATCACTTTCGGATCCGATAAATTCCATACCGGTTCGTTTTCCACCCAATCGGTATCAAAATGATATGCGCCCGGAATGTGCTGCGCGTAAGATTTAGCTTTATCCAACGGCCCCCAGGACACTTCAAAAATCATAAAATCGTTATTGCTGTAGGTTTCCGGTTTTTCTCCTTGAATAACCGCATCAACCCACTGCGGTGAAACGCTGTATTTGAAATTCGGAAAATTCTCCAACGGATATTCCGCCACATTCGCGTAGCTGACGAAATCTTTAAATTCGGCGATTTTATAGCCGCGCGTTAAGAATTCCGACGCCACACATTCGCGCGTTTCCGGATCCGTACCGTAGACCACCAAAGTTTTGTCTTTGGTAATGCCTTTCCCCGCCGCGAAACTTTCCAGCTTGTCGCGCTCGATATTGTACAGCCACGCGCAGGTGAACTGCACGGCACCTTTAATATGCCCACCACGCAAGGCGTTTTTTTCTTTAAAACCGTTGTAAAAACTGTCATCACGGGTGTCGATAATGACATATTTCGGATTATCCAGATTTTTTAGCAATTCATCCGTTTCTATAACCCGCACCGAATTTTTATCGCAAGCCGCAAGTACTAAACTAACTGCCAATACAAGAAAAGAAGGTTTTATTTTCATCACATATCCTTAAATTCGACACTGTGTCGGTTTAATTATTGCCGACGTCAACCAACAACCGAGCATAATCATGAGGGTGGAAAGCCATCCCTGCCAGGAAAAATAAGCGGTCGATACTAAAGAATTAGTTACCGTACAGCCGCCCGCCAACGTCGCTCCGATACCCATCATTACGCTCCCGGATATCCGTTGCAGAACGGCTTTCGGTTCGGGCACGCGGATTTCAAACTCGCCGCTCAATTTGGCACTGATAAAGGAACCCAACATAATTCCCAACACGAAATAGGTTCCCCAATTCAAATACCGGTGTTGCCCGTTAACGAGATACTGCACCGCATTGGCGGAAGGCACCGCAATGCCGAAACCGTAGCTGCGCCCGGTTTGTTCGCTGAGAACCCAGGCGGCTACGCCGAGTATGCCAATTAGCGCCGCCGAAACAAATAAATTCCACGGGTTAGCGAATAACGGATGGGCGATCAGCGGCGTTGTCGGTTTTCGCGGCGGTTGATAACGCGGATGACGGATTTGATAAACCGTCAGAAAAACGGTTACGACGATTAAAAGTGCGGTCAAAATCCACGGCGAAATGCCAAAGGTGAGATAAATGTTATCTATCGGCGTGACCTGTTTTACTATCGGATTAATCCAGCTACGCAAGGCACCGGTTTGAGTTGCCGCCATGGTAAGCGAAAAACAGACTAACGCAATCCAGCTGCCGGTCAGTCCTTCGCCGGTGCGAAACCAGGCGCCGGCGGCACAACAGTTAGATAAAACCATGCCCGCACCGAATAGCAAACCGCCCGCCAGCGTAGCCGAAACCGGCAGCTGAGTCGTGGGAATCGTGATTAAACCGAAAGCGGATAAAGCGAAAAATCCGACGGATTGAATGGATACTGCGATTAAAAGTGCGGTCAAAAATCGCGTATTTTTTTGAAAATAAAGATTCCGAAAACCGGAAACGAAACAGAACTGACTACGTTGCAATAAAAAGCCGAACGCAATGCCGATGAGAAGTCCGCTTAACATAGATTAAAACCTTAATACTGATGTCCGAATGCGAAAAGTATAACAGGAAAGCCCGGCCATGTCATTTGTTGTCAAATCTGAGCCGAGGCTTTCCTTTCGGCAGTTAATCGTTATAGGCTTGGACGCCTTGCGATGCGGTGCACACGTAGAAATCTTCCTTCAGACCGGTTCGTTGTTGGTAATTATCGGCGATGATTTGGCGCACGGCGTCCACTTTTTCCGCCGGCGCCAGGGCAACGATACAGCCGCCGAAACCACCGCCGGTCATGCGTGCGCCGCCGGATTTGCCGATCACGGACTGTGCCAGTTCCACCAGATAATCAATTTCCGGCGTGGTAATTTCAAAATCGTCCCGCATGGAAACATGCGAAGCGTTCATCAATTCGCCCAACCGGGAAATATCTCCGCGATTCAGCGCTTGCGCCGCATCCAGCACCCGCTGATTTTCGGTTACCACATGACGCGCCCGTTTCGCCATTTCGGCATCAAGTGCGGTCAATTCCGTTTCTCTTTTTTGGAATTGCTCGATAGACACATCACGCAACGCTTTCACGCCGAAGAATTTTGCCGCCGCTTCACATTGTTGACGACGCGTATTATATTCGCCGGTGACCAAATCGTGTTTTACGTGAGAATTGACAATCATCACCGCGATGTCTTTCGGCATCGGCGTCGGCAAAGTTTCGAGGGATCGGCAGTCAATCATCAGCAGATGCTCCGCCTGACCTAATGCGGAAATAAGCTGATCCATGTTGCCGCAGTTGGCGCCGACGAATCGGTTTTCCGCTTTTTGCCCGATAAGCGCAATATCCGTATTGCTGAGCGGCAATTCGCCCAGTAACTGACAGAATTTTCCGACGGCCACTTCCAGTGACGCCGACGAACTCAAGCCGGATGACAACGGCACATTGCCGCTGATAACTAAATCCGCGCCTTGGCGGAATTCGGGGCAGCGTTCCTGAATGAATTTCACCACGCCGCGCACATAACCCGTCCATTTTTTCGCCGGATTCGGCACAATCGGTTGATCCAGCCGGAATTGGTCGCATTCGTTTAAATCCGCCGCATACACGTTGAAAACCTGATCATCCCTTTTGGCGCCGCTGATTGCCGTGCCGTAATTTATAGCGCAGGGCATCACAAAACCGTCGTTGTAATCGGTGTGTTCGCCGATGATATTAACGCGCCCGGGAGCGTAAACATTAAGGGTCGGCGCTTTGTTGTATTTTTGTTGAAAAAGATGTCGTGATTGTGATTTTGGGTGCATAAAAGTATCCTTTTTTTTGACCGCAGTTTGCGGTTGAACTGACTTTCTTTGCTTCGCCGAAGAAAGTCAGCAAAGAAAGGCGTCTCCGTTTTGCCTTGTTTCCTGAAGATAATTAAATTTGCTTAACGAAAATCTTGTAAATTCGCTGTGCTCGGGCAAGCAGGATTTTCTACAAATTTAATCGTTTTCAGGCGGCAAAAAGGGGAATCGCTTGTTCATCTAAATTTATAGTTTTTTATTCATTGTAAAAAACGTTCAAAAATTTGACCGCACTTTTTATTGTAAAACTCCAATGGGTCCCGTCTGAGATGCCTGAGTGGCTTGAAAATTTTAGAAAATTTCAATCAAACGAAGAACAGTATCGAAGTCGGGGCGTACTTTCTTTTGCATATTTTTCTTTGTGCAAGCGAAGAAAGTAAGAGACTACCGAAGTTGATAATGAACCTCGCTTAACTCCCGTAATCTCGCCGCCGCTTGTTCCGCCGTTAAATCCCGTTGACTTTCGCCGAGCATTTCGTAACCCACCATAAATTTGCGGATTGTCGCCGATCTTAATAGCGGCGGGTAGAAATGGGCGTGCAGCTGCCAGTGTTCGTTGTCTTCGCCGTTGAATGGCGCGGCGTGAAATCCCATGGAATAAGGGAAGCTGATTTCGAACAGATTATCGTATTTCGTGGTCAGTTTTTTCAGAATGATGGCTAAGTCCTGCGCTTGTTCGGCGGATAATTCGGTCAGCCGTTTAACATGAGTTTTAGGCAGCAACAGGGTTTCAAAAGGCCAGACCGCCCAATAAGGCACCAGCGCAAGCCAGTGTTCGGTTTCTACTACGATACGTTCTTTTTGTTCCAGTTCCCGCTTGGCGTAATCCACTAATAAGACGGAACCTTGCTGTTGATAATATTTCCGTTGATTGATATCTTCTCGCGCCACTTCGTTCGGCAAAAAGCTGTTTGCCCAGATTTGTCCGTGGGGATGTGGGTTGGAACAGCCCATTGCGGCGCCTTTGTTTTCAAAAATTTGTACCCAAGGATAAGTTTGTCCGAGTTCCTGTAGCTGTTGCTGCCAAACTTTAATGACTTCATTGATTTCATCAACGGTCAATAAAGGCAGGGTTTTGCTGTGATCCGGAGAAAAACAGATGACTCGGCTTTCGCCGCGGGCGCGCGCGGTGCGGAAAAGCGGATCAATGTTTTCTTCCGGTGCCGGCGTATCCTGCAGCAAAGCGGAAAAATCGTTACGGAAGACGTACGGTTTTCGGTAATCCGGATTCGGTTCGCCCGTGATTCGTTTGTTACGCGGACAAAGGTAACAGTTTGGATCATGAGTCGGCTTTTGCTCTTCGTTAACTTTTTCCTGCTGACCTTGCCAAGGACGTTTGGCGCGATGAGGAGAAACAAGCACCCATTGATCCGTTAACGGATTATAACGGCGGTGCGGATGTTCCGTCGGGTCGAATAACGTAGTCATTGTACTACTCCTTACAATTTGACTGTAAATGTTAACATTATTGGTTATTCAATATTTGAAACGTCACAAGAATACCATAATGAGATTTTGGCTTTGTGATCTGAATCACATTTTCACAAATAGCCGAAAAGGGCAATGTGAAATTGTGAACTTGATCACGGTATTTTAGTTTCTTAACCGCTATATTTCCGCCAGCTGCAGGACGCAGCATTTTTAGGGTTTGTTTATGGGATGAGTTTATGAAAAATAAACAGCTCCTGAAAACAGTGTCGTCGCATAGCCTTAGGCTGGTGAAAAACGCCGTGAAGCATGCCCTACGGATGATTTGATTTTACTAATTGGAGAAGTAGCATTATGAAAAAATTAGGTCTAAGTGCAATTGCATTGGCTGTTGGTCTGGTTGCCGGTATGAGTACCGCTCAAGCCGAAACGAAAATCGGTGTGACCATTTATAAATATGACGATAACTTCATGGCGTTAATGCGTAAAGAAATCAATAAAGAAGCGGAACAATTAAAAGATGTAAAATTATTGATGAATGACTCTCAAAATGCCCAATCCATTCAAAACGACCAAGTGGACGTATTGCTTTCTAAAGGCGTGAAAGCCTTAGCAATCAATTTGGTTGACCCTTCCGCCGCACCGACCATTATCGGTAAAGCGAAACCGGATGATATTCCGGTCGTATTCTTTAATAAAGACCCCGGTGAAAAAGCTTTGGCAAAATACGATAAAGCTTATTATGTGGGAACCGATCCGAAAGAATCCGGCTTAATTCAAGGCGACTTAATCGCCAAACAATGGAAAGCCAATCCGGCATTAGACTTAAATAAAGACGGTAAAATCCAATATGTATTGTTAAAAGGCGAACCGGGTCATCCGGATGCGGAAGCCCGTACCAAATACGTAATTGAAAAATTAAATGAATTAGGTATTCAAACCGAACAATTGTTTATGGATACCGGTATGTGGGATGCCGCAATGGCGAAAGATAAAACCGACGCCTGGTTATCCAGCGCCAGAGCTAACGACATTGAAATGATTATTTCCAATAATGACGGTATGGCAATGGGCGCGTTGGAAGCGGTAAAAGCGCACGGTAAGAAATTACCGATTTTCGGGGTAGATGCTTTACCTGAAGTGTTACAACTAATCAAAAAAGGCGATATCGCGGGTACCGTATTAAATGACGGCGCCGGTCAAGGGAAAGCCGTTGTTCAGTTAGCCAACAACTTGGGACAGGGTAAAGATGCCGCGGAAGGAACCGAGTGGAAAATCGAAAACAAGGTGGTTCGTATCCCTTATGTGGGCGTAGATAAAGACAACTTGTCCGAATTCTTGAAATAACTGCGATGGGCACGCATTACATCGGATTGTGTGCGTGCCTGATTTTTATAACAATTTGTGGGGTGATGTATGACAGCACAAAGTAATCAGGAAGTGCTACTCACAATGACCGACGTTAGCAAGTCATTTCCCGGGGTAAAAGCCCTGGATCATGCCAATCTCTCCGTAAAATCTCACAGTGTTCACGCCTTAATGGGAGAGAACGGAGCAGGAAAATCAACTTTACTCAAATGCCTGTTCGGGATTTATGTCAAAGATGAAGGTGAAATTTTATTTTTAGGCAAACCCGTTAATTTCAAAACATCAAAAGAAGCCCTGGAAAACGGGATTTCTATGGTGCATCAGGAGTTAAACTTGGTTCGCCAGCGCAGTGTCATGGATAATCTCTGGCTAGGGCGTTATCCGCTAAAAGGCATTTTTGTGGATCACACCAAAATGTATAACGACACCAAGGCGATTTTTGACGAACTGGGCATTGAGGTGGATCCGCGGGAAAAGGTGGCAAATCTTTCCGTTTCCCAAATGCAGATGATCGAGATTGCGAAAGCGTTCTCTTATAACGCCAGAATCGTGATTATGGACGAACCGACTTCATCGCTTTCGGAAAAAGAAGTGGAGCACCTGTTTACCATCATCGAAAAACTGAAGAACCGCGGTTGCGGTATCATTTATATTTCCCACAAAATGGATGAAATTTTCAAAATTTGTGACGAAATTACCATTCTGCGCGACGGACAATGGGTGAATACCGTCAATGTGAAAGACACCACGATGGAGCAGGTGGTGGCGATGATGGTAGGGCGTGAGTTAACCCAACGCTTCCCGGAAAAGACCAATACTCCGAAAGAAGTGATTCTGGAAGTGGAACACTTAACCGCGCTTAATCAACCTTCTATTCAGGATGTCAGCTTCCAACTGCGCAAAGGGGAAATTCTCGGTATTGCCGGTTTGGTGGGCGCCAAACGGACGGATATTGTGGAAACGATTTTCGGTGTGCGGGAACGCCGGAGCGGCACTGTAAAACTACACGGAAAAACAGTGAATAATCGGACCGCACTTGAAGCCATTAATAACGGTTTTGCATTGGTTACCGAAGAACGCCGTTCTACCGGCATTTATGCAAATCTGAGTATCGAATTTAACTCACTGATTTCCAACATGAAATCGTACATGACGAAATGGGGCCTGTTGAGCAATAAGAAAATGAAAAGCGACACCCAATGGGTGATCGACGCCATGAATGTGAAAACTCCGTCGCACCGCACCACTATCGGTTCGCTTTCCGGCGGCAATCAGCAAAAGGTTATCATCGGACGTTGGTTGTTGACTCAACCGGAAATTCTGATGCTGGACGAACCGACCCGCGGTATTGATGTCGGTGCCAAATTCGAGATTTATCAATTAATCATGCAATTGGCGCAAAAAGATAAAGGCATCATTATGATTTCCTCCGAAATGCCCGAATTATTAGGGATTACCGATCGGATTTTGGTGATGAGCAACGGACGTGTCGCAGGTATCGTAGAAACGGCAAAAACTTCGCAGGAAGAAATTTTGCAACTGGCAGCTAAGTATTTATAGAAGGAACGTTGTATGGCTGGTCAAAAAAATAAAACGTGGGATTTTTTCAAACAAAATGCCATTTATTTCGTGTTACTCGTTTTATTGGGCGTTATTATTGCGCAGGATCCCTCATTTCTGAATCTGATGAACTTCAGTAATATTCTGACTCAATCCTCCGTGCGTTTAATTATTGCATTAGGGATTGCGGGATTATTGGTGGTGCAGGGTACCGACTTGTCCGCTGGTCGCCAGGTCGGGTTGGCGGCGGTCGTCGCCGCGACCATGTTGCAGGCGATGGATAACATGAACCGCGTGTTCCCGGAACTGCCGGAACTGCCGATTTTTGTGGTCATTTTGGTGGTATGCGCCATTGGTGCCGTTATCGGGTTAATCAACGGATTTATCGTTTCCGTATTGAACGTTACGCCGTTTATCGCCACCATGGGCACCATGATTATCGTATACGGTTTCAATTCTTTATACTACGATGCGGTCGGCGGCTCACCGATTGCCGGTTTCAGCGAAAATTTCTCCGCCTTTGCGCAAGGTTTCTTCCGATTCGGTTCGTTCAAATTGTCCTACATCACGATTTACGCTGTTATCGCCACAATCATTATGTGGATTTTATGGAACAAAACCCGCTTCGGTAAAAATATTTTCGCTATCGGCGGTAATCCGGAAGCGGCACGCGTTTCCGGGGTAAACGTCACGCGCAATTTGCTGGTGATTTATACTTTAGCCGGTGTGTTCTATGCTTTCGGCGGTATGCTGGAAGCGGGTCGTATCGGTTCTGCCACCAATAACTTAGGTTTTATGTACGAATTGGATGCCATCGCCGCCTGTGTGGTGGGCGGCGTATCCTTCGCCGGCGGCGTGGGGACAATCATCGGCGTGGTAACCGGGGTATTGATTTTTACCGTGATCAACTACGGTTTAACCTATATCGGCGTTAATCCGTACTGGCAATATATCATCAAAGGCTCGATTATCATTCTGGCGGTAGCCATCGACAGCTTGAAATACGCGAAGAAAAAATAGTAAAAAACTCACGAAAAATTGACCGCACTTTTAAAGTGCGGTCGGTTTTTTAACAATTCTTGCGGATGAGTCAGGGTTAGCCTCTACTCATTTCCCCCGAAATACCGTATAATTCAGAAAATTTTTCTCTTCATTCTTAAAAAATAATTAAGGATCCCATTGTGACAACTGAAAACCGAACTCCAAGAATTATCGAAGCAAAAGAAATTATGACGCTGTTACCGCACCGTTTCCCATTCCTGTTAGTGGATCGCGTTGTGGATTTCCAGGAAGGCGAATGGTTAAAAGCGATTAAAAATATTTCAGTCAATGAACCGTGTTTTACCGGACATTTCCCGAATGAACCGATTTTACCCGGTGTGTTAATTCTTGAAGCGTTGGCGCAATCTATGGGACTTTTAGCGTTCAAAACCCATGAAATTCAGGGCGGAGAATTATTCTATTTTGCCGGTATCGACGATGCGCGTTTCAAACGTCCAGTATTGCCGGGCGATCAAATGGAACTTTATGTAGAAGTTATTAAAGAACGTCGCGGCATTACGTCTTTCATCGGACGCGCCACCGTAAACGGCGAAGTCGCCTGTGAAGCGAAATTGATGTGCGCCCGTCGCTAGTAAGGAGCCAAAATGATTCATCCAACGGCAAAAATTCACCCATCTTCCATCGTTGAAGACGGCGCTAAAATCGGCGAAAACGTGGTTATCGGCCCGTTTTGCGTCATCGAGAAAGACGTGGAAATCGGCAAGGGAACGATTTTGTATTCTCACGTCGTGGTGCGCGGTATCACCAAAATCGGCGAAGATAACCAGATTTTCCAGGGCGCAAGCATCGGCGAAATTAATCAGGATTTAAAATATCAAGGCGAAGCCACCCGCACAGTGATCGGTAACCGCAACCGCATTCGCGAAAACGTCACCATTCACCGCGGTACGGCGCAAGGCGGCTGGGTGACGAACATCGGTGACGATAATCTGTTCATGGTGAACGCGCATATCGCTCACGATTGTCAAATTAAAAATCGTTGCATTTTAGCCAATAACGCCACCCTGGCGGGACATGTGGAATTGGATGATTTCGTGATTGTGGGCGGCATGTCGGCAATTCACCAATTCGTTGTGGTTGGCGCGCACGTGATGTTGGGCGGCGGTTCGATGGTCAGCCAGGACGTACCGCCTTATGTGATGGCGCAAGGCAACCATGCCCGTCCGTTCGGGGTGAATATCGAAGGTTTAAAACGTCGCGGTTTCGATAAGCCGACGTTGCATGCCATTCGTAACGTTTACAAACTGATTTACCGCAGCGGACGCACGCTGGAAGAAGTGATGCCGGAAATCGAAACTTACGCACAAACGGAAAGTGCGGTCAGTTTTTTCTTAGATTTTTTTGCTCGCTCAACCCGCGGTATTATCCGCTAAGCAAAATGACAAAAAATCGGACCGCACTTCGAAAAAAGTGCGGTTATTTTTTAGGAAATTTTTATGGAACAACGGAAGCATAATCATCCTGTCATTGCTTTGGTCGCCGGTGAAGTGTCGGGCGATATTCTGGGCGCCGGTTTAATCCGCGAACTGAAAAACATTTACCCGAATGCGCGATTTATTGGCATTGCGGGACAACAAATGCTGGCGCAGGGCTGTGAAACTTTAGTGGATATGGAAGAAATCGCCGTGATGGGGCTGGCGGAAGTGGTGAAACACCTGCCGCGGCTACTAAAAATCCGCAAGCTGACGGTTGAACGTATGCTGGCGGAAAAGCCCGATATTTTCATCGGCATTGATGCGCCGGATTTTAACCTTTATGTGGAAGGCAAACTGAAAGCGCAGGGAATTAAAACCATTCATTACGTCAGCCCGTCCGTTTGGGCGTGGCGTCAGAAACGGGTTTTCAAGATTGCCAAAGCCACTAATCTGGTGCTGGCGTTTTTGCCTTTCGAAAAAGCCTTTTACGACCGTTTCAACGTGCCTTGCCGTTTTATCGGACACACCATGGCGGATGCCGTTCCGCTGCAACCTAATCGCTCGGAAGCTTGCGAACAGCTGGGTTTAGACGCCGGCGGACGTTATGTGGCAATTTTAGCGGGCAGCCGCAGTTCGGAAGTGGAATTCCTGGCGGAACCTTTTTTGCGAACCGCGCAACTGCTGAAAAATACGCATCCCGATATTCAGTTCTTGGTGCCGTTGATTAACAAAAAGCGCCGTCGCCAGTTTGAAGCCGTGAAAGCGCGGGTGGCGCCCGATTTGCCTTTGATTTTATTGAATGGACAGGCGCGTCAGGCAATGATTGCGGCGGACGCGACGTTGCTGGCATCGGGGACGGCGGCATTGGAATGCATGTTGTGTAAATCACCGATGGTGGTAGGATACCGCATGAAACCGTTCACTTATTTTTTAGCCAAACGTCTGGTGAAAACGGATTACGTTTCGCTGCCGAATTTATTGGCGAATGAAATGTTGGTGCCGGAAATGATTCAGGATGATTGCACCCCGCAGAAATTAGCGCAGAAAATGGAAGCTTATTTGGGAGAAAGTGCGGTCAAAAATCGAGAAGTTTTGATCCGGCGTTTCACCGAATTGCATCGTCAAATCCGTTGTAACGCCGATAAACAGGCGGCACAGGCGGTGGCGGATGTGCTGAACGGCACGATTTAAAACGGAGAAGCAATATGGCGGAATTTGAATATCCGCAGGGATATGAACTGATTGCGGGCGTCGACGAAGTGGGGCGCGGACCGCTAGTGGGCGCCGTGGTGACGGCGGCGGTTATTTTGGATCCGAACAATCCTATTGCAGGGCTGGCGGACAGCAAAAAACTGAGTGAAAAAAAACGGCTTGCTTTAGCGGCAGAAATTAAGGAAAAAGCGCTGGCATGGGCGTTGGGACGAGCGGAAGCGGAAGAAATCGACAAACTGAATATTTTGCACGCCACCATGCTTGCCATGCAGCGGGCGGTAAAATCGCTTAAAATTTCACCGCACTTGGTGTTGGTGGACGGCAATCGCGTGCCGGAACTGGATATGCCGGCGCAGGCGATTATCAAAGGCGACGGCAAAGTAGCGGAAATCAGCGCGGCTTCTATTCTTGCCAAAGTGGCGCGAGATCAGGAAATGGAAGCGCTGGATAAACGGTTTCCCCAATACGAATTCGCCAAGCACAAGGGTTATCCTACCAAAGCTCATCTGGAAAAGCTGGCGCAATTCGGCGCGTTGCCGCAACATCGCCGCAGTTTCGCGCCGGTTCGGAAAGCGATTGAACAATCCAACGAATAAACTGTAAAAATAAGGAAAAATATGACCGCACTTGCTCAAAATAAAACGTTAAAAATCGGCTTGGTTTCCGTATCGGATCGCGCTTCACAAGGCGTTTATGCGGATCAGGGCATTCCCGAGCTGCAGAAATGGCTGGAAGCGGCATTGACGGAGGAATTTGCAGTGGAAACGCGATTAATTCCCGATGAACAGGCGAAAATCGAGCAAACGCTGATCGAATTGGTGGACGAACGGCAATGTCATTTAGTGTTAACCACCGGCGGCACCGGGCCGGCGAAACGGGACGTGACGCCGGATGCCACATTGGCGATTGCGGATCGCGAAATGCCGGGATTCGGCGAACAGATGCGTCAAATCAGCCTGCATTTTGTGCCGACCGCCATTTTATCCCGTCAAGTGGGCGCGATTCGCAAAAACACTCTGATTTTAAATCTGCCGGGGCAACCGAAGGCCATTAAGGAAACCTTGGAAGGCGTAAAAGATGCCGACGGCAACACGCTGGTGAAAGGAATTTTTGCCGCCGTGCCTTACTGCCTGCAACTGATTGACGGCATTTATATCGACACCAAACCTGAAGTGATTGAAAGCTTCAGACCGAAATTCGCCCGCCGTTAAAGTGCGGGAGAAATTTACGTTGTTTTTCAACCTGTCAGAAGGAAAGAGAGATGAAAAAAATTGAAGCCATTATAAAGCCGTTTAAACTGGATGATGTCCGAGAAGCCTTGTCCGATATCGGCATCACCGGCATGACGGTAACGGAAGTCCGCGGTTTCGGGCGCCAGAAAGGGCACACGGAACTGTATCGCGGCGCGGAATACATGGTGGACTTTCTGCCGAAAGTCAAGGTGGAAATCATCATTGCGGACGAGCAGCTGGATCAATGTATCGAAACCATTATTGACACGGCGCAAACCGGTAAAATTGGCGACGGTAAAATCTTCGTGTATGATGTGGAACGCGTCATTCGGATTCGCACCGGCGAAGAAAACGAAGAAGCAATTTAATCATACATTTTATAAACGGGAACATGATGATGAAAAAACTTTTTGTTTTATTGGGGGTTTTTGCCTTTGCTATGACGGCTTGTGACGGCGGTTCCAATGTGAAAGCCGAAATGGCGCAAATGTCGGTCGCCGTGAATAAGTTAAGCGACGCCGCTTCCGCTCAGGAATTCCATCAGGCGGCGGCAAGTTTACGCGAGGCGTCCGTTCTGTCTATGAATAAAAAACCGTCAAAAATAAAAACCGACGAAGAATTCAAGGATTATCAGGCGGGAATGCAACAATTCATTGAAGCGTTGGACCGAGCGGATAAATTGGCGGATGAGAATTTGGACGAAGCGAAAAAAGCCACGCAGCGCCTGTTCGAACTGAAAGCCGAATATCACAGATTATATAAATAACCCAACCTTTTTATGAACCGCACCGATTGAAAAGTGCGGTTAATTTTTGCGGAGTTTTTTTTGATGACAAAGCCCTCTTCATTGCTGTTTTATCTGGTTGCCATGGCGTCGCTGGTCATTATTTTTGCCGGCATTAAGCTATCAGCGGAAATCGTGGTGCAGTTTTTATTGGCCTTATTTATTTCGATTATTTGTTCTCCGATAATCAAATTTATGACAAGCCGGCGGGTGCCGCACTGGCTGGCGATTACGCTGCTGTTCGTGCTGATTTCTTTGATATTTTTCTTCCTGATTGGATTGATTAACGGCACGGTGCGGGAATTCAGCCAATCTATGCCGCAATATCGGGAATTAATGCTGGAACGACTTCATGCCGTTCAGGCGTTGGCGGCGCGGTTTCGCATTCCTTTTGATTTTGACGCTTCCCGCATTCAGCAGCAGTTCGACCCGAATGTACTGATGAATTTTGCCAGCCGTTTATTGCTGAACTTTTCCAATGTGGTATCGAATGCTTTTGTGCTGATTTTAGTGGTGGTTTTTATGTTGCTGGAAGCGCCTACGGCAAAACGCAAGCTGGCGGTCGCTTTCAGTAGCAATCAGCGTGAACAGAATCGGGAAGAGCAACATCTGGATCGCGTGCTGCAGGGAATTATCAGCTATTTGGGCGTGAAAACGCTGGTCAGTGCGCTGACCGGGTTTTGCGTCTGGATATTGCTTGAATTGATGGGCGTGCAGTATGCGGTGTTGTGGGCGACATTGAGTTTCCTGTTAAACTATATTCCCAATATCGGTTCCATTATTGCCGCCATGCCGATTATTGTGCAGGCGTTGTTGCTGAACGGTTTTTCCGTGGGATTTGCCGTAGCGGTCGGCGTAATTGCGATTAATATGGTAATCGGCAACGTACTGGAACCTAAATTAATGGGCAAGAAATTAGGGTTGTCCACTTTGGTGGTGTTTCTTTCCCTTTTATTTTGGGGATGGCTGTTGGGAACCGTCGGCATGTTGCTGTCGGTGCCGTTAACCATGGCGTGCAAAATTGCTTTGGAAGCCAGTCCGAATACGTCACGTTATGCGGTGTTGCTGGGCGATGAAGTGCCGAACGAGAAAGAATAAGAAAAAACGCTGAATTCCGGATTCAGCGTTTTGTTTAAGCGGTTAACGAAAAATGTCGCGATTTTTGACCGCACTTTTCTTCAATTGGCTGAGAAAAATTAAGCCTAACGCGACGGTGTAAAAGCCGAAAATGAAAACCAGCCATTGCGGCATGGTGAAGCTCATGAAAGTCCAGTTAATTTCACTGCATAGTCCGGTCGGATGGAAGAGCGCCGGGAACCATTTATCCAACGGAAGCGTTTCGGGAAACTGGACGAACATCGGGCATTGATCCCAGGGATTGGGGTGCAGTTGATAACCTACATGTTTGATGGAAAAGAGCAATCCTTTAATTGCTCCCCATAAGCCGACGGCGAGAGCAAGTAAACGGAAAATGAAAAACCGAGGCGCAATGAAACCGATAATCCCGGCGAAGGCCACGCCGAATAGGGCAACCCGTTCGTAAACGCACATGACGCATGGGTTGAGTTTTAAACCGTATTGGAAATAAAGTGCGGTCAATTCCAGACAGATTGCTGATACGAATAACAGCAACCAGGATGATCGCCCCGTTGAAATACGTTTTAAATAACCGAACATTACGCCTCCTTTTTAATTAGTGACCGAGAACCGAATTTACCGGAATATGCGGCGATGAAATTAATCCGACTTGCGTCAGCCATTGCGTCATGCCGGGCAGGACGAATTCTACCGCCAGTAAACCCACAAGGCTTAATACGATAGTGTAAGGCAACGCCATATAGACCATGCGTCCGTAAGACAACCGAATTAACGGCGCGATGGACGACGTCAGCAGGAACAGAAACGCCGCCTGACCGTTTGGTGTCGCCACGGACGGTAAATTGGTACCGGTATTGATTGCTACGGAAATCATTTCAAATTGATAAGGTGAAATCGCACCTTCCGTTAATGCATTTTTCGCTTCGTTAATATAAACGGTCGCCACAAAAACGTTGTCGGAAATGGAAGATAATAATCCGTTGAAAATATAGAACAACACTAACTGGGTGGATTCGGAAGCATTCAGAACATAACTGATAACCGGTGCGAATAAGTGCTGATCAATAATTACGGCCACTACGGAAAAGAATACCACCAATAAGGAGAGGAACGGTAAACTTTCCTGGAAGGCTCTGCCGATTGCGTGTTCGTCCGTAATACCGCAATAAGCCGTAGTGAGGATAATTACGGTTAAACCGATTAGACCTACGGAAGCCAAATGGAATGCCAAGCCGAGAATTAACCAGATACCGACGAAAGCCTGTACGCCTAATTTGACGCGATCCTGCGTAGTCATTTGCGCTTCGTGGGCACGGTCGAATTTCGCCAAAACCCCCCATACTTTACGCGGCAGTTTTTCACCGTAGCCGAATAAACGGAATCGCTCTACAATGATACAGGTCAGTATTCCGGAGATTAATGTCAACACCGTGACAGGCGACATACGGAAGAAGAATTCTTTAAATCCCCAACCCGCCTGTTCGGCGATAATCAGATTTTGCGGTTCGCCGACTAATGTCATCACGCCGCCCAATGCGGTACCCACCGCCGCATGCATCATCAGACTACGCAGAAATGCGCGGAATTGTTCCAGGGTTTCCATGTTTTGCTTGATTTTGGCATCATTGCTGATATCGGACGGATCATTAAAGTTGCCGCCGGACGCCACTTTATGGTAAACACCGTAGAAACCCATTGCCACACTGATGATTACGGCAATTACGGTTAATGCGTCCAGGAAGGCGGAAAGAAATGCGGCGGTTACACAGAACGCCAATGACAGCGCGAGTTTAGAGCGGATTTGCAGTAATAATTTGGTAAAGGCATAAAGCAACAATTGCTTCATGAAGTAGATACCCGCCACCATGAACATTAACAGCAGAATCACTTCGAAATTCGCTAAAAGTTCCGATTTAACGTGTTCGGGGCTGGTCATTCCGATAGTTACCGCTTCTAACGCCAGCATCCCGCCGGGTTGCAACGGATAGCATTTTAATGCCATAACCAGAGTAAAGATGAATTCCGCTACCAGCAACCAACCGGCGGTAAACGGATGAAACCAAAAGATAAAAGGATTAACAATTAAAAAAGCGCCGATTGTGACTTTATACCAGTTCGGGCTATTCCCTAAAAAGTTATTCATAAACGCTTGAATGTATTTCATCTGTTTGTCCTTAGGAAAATATAGCTTTCATTGTCCTACTGTTTTGTGGATAATAGGCTTACTGTTTTACAGGTAATTACCCAAAATTACCAGTAAAAATTTAATTTATTCTTTTAATTTTTTTGATTTTAAATTTTCCCTTGATATTTATGAACGATTTTGCATCCATTCTAAAAGCGCGCAGTCCTGCGGCGCTTGCCGAAGAATATATTATCAAGAGTATTTGGAATAATACTTTTCCACCCGGCACAGACTTACCGGCTGAACGGGATTTGGCTGAAAAAATAGGGGTTACTCGGACAACATTGCGTGAAGTTTTGCAACGTTTGGCTCGTGACGGTTGGCTGCATATTCAACACGGCAAACCGACTCGAGTAAATAACGTCTGGGAAACGTCCGGGTTGAATATTATCGAAGTCTTGATTCGTTTGGACAGCGTACAATCACCGCTGTTAATCGCTAATGTGCTCTCCGCCCGTACCAATCTGGCGACTATTTATATGCCGCGCGCTTTTAAGTACTTTCCTGCGGAATCGTTTGCGTTGTTTGACAAGCTGGATTCTTTAGAAGATACCGCCGAAGCTTACATTGCATTCGATTACAAAGTTTACCGCGATTTAACTTTCATTTCTAAAAATCCGATTTACGGCTTAGTGTTAAATAGTTTGCGCAATCTGTATATGCGGGTTGGCACTCTGTATTTTTCCAATGCCAAAGCGCGCGCTTTAGCCATGAAATTTTACAAAGAATTGGTGGCGTTGGCGAAAACCGAGCAATTTGAGGTGATTCCCGCCTTAATTCGTCAATACGGTAAAGAAAGCGGCGTACTTTATGCAGAAATTCAAGACGATATGACATTGTTAATGAACAAATAAAAAACCGGTCGCTCATTTGTATGCCGATTCGGTCTTTAGCGGGAACAGCCGCCGCGTTCAATAATAATGCCGACGTTGCGGGCTTGCTTTACCGCTTCGGGCTTGCTTAATTTCAGTCGCAACCAGGAAATCCGGAATCGTTGTTGAAGCTGTTCCGCCACTTCGTTTGCGACGCGTTCGATTAATAGAAAGGGTTTGGATTGCACATAGTTGATGATGAATTCACTGACTTCCGCATAGTTCAGACAGTCGGCGACATCATCGGTTTCCGCCGCTTTTCGGCTGTCCCACGCCATTTCAAGATCAAAAACCAAACGTTGTTTAATCCGTTGTTCCCAATCATATACGCCGATTTGGGCTAAAACGGTGAGTTCTTCAATAAAAATGCGATCGTTCATCTTGTTGCTTAGAAATTCATGAAAAATTTGGTAGGCGTATGCTACCAAGTTTGGATACAATAAACAAAATTATTCTTCATCTTACAGGAATCATTCGTCATTATGAGCCTTTTCGCCCTTTGTTATATGTTTGCCGCTTATTTACTGGGCTCTATTTCCAGCGCGGTCATTGTTTGTCGTCTTGCCGGCTTGCCGGATCCCCGCCAGTACGGTTCGCATAATCCGGGAGCGACCAATGTGCTACGCATCGGCGGACGTTGGGCGGCGCTTGCCGTATTCGTTTTCGATGTATTAAAAGGCATGATTCCCGTCTGGTGCGGTTATTATTTGGGGTTGACTCAGTTCGAATTGGGCATGGTGGCGTTGGGTGCCTGTCTCGGTCATATTTTTCCGATTTTCTTTAAATTTAAGGGCGGTAAAGGCGTGGCTACCGCATTTGGCGCCATCGCGCCCATTGGTTGGGGCGTCTTAGTTACCATGTTAGGCACCTGGGTTTTGGTATTTGTGATTAGCGGGTATTCTTCTTTAAGCGCGGTGATTTCCGCTTTACTCGTTCCGTTATATGTCTGGTGGTTCCGACCTGAATTTACTTTTCCCGTTGCGCTTGTTTGTTGTCTGCTTATCTATCGACACCACGAGAATATTCAACGTCTTTGGCGCGGTCAGGAAGATCGCATCTGGGGCAAAAAATCCGACGAAAAATAAGCGAAAATTCGCCCGCACTTTTGCGGTTTATCGCAGTTTTTACATTCACGAATGCCTGAAATAAAGCGGAAGCGTGTTTATTTTCCGTGTTTTATGCTTTTTACGACGCACGCGTTTTTAATTACGTTTTAGTTGATCACTACATACGTACAGAATGTAAAAAAGAGAATCCTTGCATACAAAGGATTCTCTTAACATTTGTGAATTCTATATCTACAATTTTTAGATATAGGTAATTTAGAACGGAATATCGTCGTCGAAATTATCCATTGGTGGCTCAGGCTGCGGTGCCACTTTAGGCGCGGTTTGTTGACGAGGTGTCTGTGAACGGGAATATTGCTGTGGCGCGGCATTTTGCTGAGCAAAGTCACCGCCTTGGCTGTTACGGCTGTCCAACATTTGCATCACATCGCCCTGGATTTCCGTCGTGTAGCGATCCTGACCGTTTTGATCCTGCCATTTACGCGTGCGTAAACGACCTTCAACATAAATTTGCGAACCTTTGCGCAGATATTCACCCACCACTTCTGCTTGACGCCGGTAGAATACAATGCGATGCCATTCCGTCACTTCGCGACGTTCGCCGGTATTGCGATCGTTCCAGCTTTCGCTGGTTGCTACGCTGATATTGGCGACGGCTTCGCCGTTTGGCATGGTGCGAATTTCAGGATCGTTTCCTAAACGACCAACGATAATAACTTTATTGACGCCTGCCATGATTTTCTCCTAAATATTATTCTTAAAAGTGCGGTCTATTCTGCCTGAATTTCTAAAAAAGATCTATAAATTTTCACTGAATATTTTAACAGATTTAAAAATATGAGATAATCATTCCAACTTTTTTAGTATTGATTTTAATTGGACGAAAAATGGATCAAATCGACATTCGGGGAGCTCGAACTCATAACTTAAAAAACATCAATCTCACCATTCCCCGCGACAAACTTATCGTCATCACCGGTTTATCCGGTTCGGGAAAATCTTCACTGGCTTTTGATACTTTATACGCGGAAGGACAGCGGCGTTATGTGGAAAGTTTGTCCGCTTATGCCCGCCAGTTTTTATCGTTAATGGAAAAGCCTGACGTGGATAGCATCGAAGGTTTGTCGCCGGCGATTTCCATTGAACAAAAATCCACCTCTCACAATCCTCGTTCTACCGTGGGAACCGTGACGGAAATTCACGATTATCTGCGTTTATTATTCGCTCGCGTGGGC
This sequence comes from Exercitatus varius, assembly GCF_029577735.1. Taxonomy (NCBI): domain Bacteria; kingdom Pseudomonadati; phylum Pseudomonadota; class Gammaproteobacteria; order Pasteurellales; family Pasteurellaceae; genus Exercitatus; species Exercitatus varius. Next base: position 248,096 of record NZ_JARQTO010000002.1, read on the forward strand.
GAACCGCGCTGCCCGCATCACAATGTACCGTTAGCGGCGCAAACCATCTCGCAAATGGTGGATAAAGTACTGAGTCAGCCGGAAGATAGCCGCATGATGTTGCTTGCTCCCGTGGTTAAAGCGCGTAAGGGCGAACATCTCAAAATATTAGAACAGATCGCAGCCCAAGGTTATATTCGCGCCCGAATTGACGGCGAAATCTGTGATTTGTCCGATCCGCCGAAGTTGGAATTACAGAAAAAACATACCATCGAAGTGATCGTGGACCGTTTCAAAGTGCGGGCGGATTTAGCCACAAGATTGGCGGAATCTTTTGAAACCGCGCTGGAATTATCCGGCGGTACGGCGGTAGTTGCTTCGATGGACGATTCAACGGCGGAAGAATTGATTTTTTCCGCTAATTTTGCTTGTCCGCATTGCGGTTATTCCGTGCCGGAACTGGAACCGCGCCTGTTTTCTTTCAACAACCCCGCCGGCGCCTGTCCGACCTGCGACGGTTTGGGCGTTGAACAATATTTTGATGAAACCCGCGTGGTACAAAATCCGGGAATTTCGTTGGCAAGCGGAGCGGTAAAGGGCTGGGATCGCCGCAATTTTTATTATTACCAAATGATGAAATCCTTGAGTAATCATTACCGCTTTGATCTTGAAGCGCCCTTTGAAAGCCTGCCGAAAAAAATCCGAGACATTGTGCTATACGGTTCGGGTAGTGAAGAAATTGAATTCGTTTATTTGAATGATCGCGGCGACAGCGTGATTCGCCGCCATCCTTTTGAAGGCATTCTGAACAACATGGCGCGCCGTTACAAAGAAACGGAATCCATATCCGTACGGGAAGAACTGGCGAAAAATATCAGCACCCGTCCTTGTAAGGACTGCTGCGGTTCCCGTTTACGACTTGAAGCCCGTCATGTGTACATCGGACAAACCAATCTGCCGGATATTGCGGATATGAGTATCGGCGAGGCTTTAGCGTTTTTTGAAAAAATGGCGTTAGCGGGACAAAAAGCCCGAATTGCCGAAAAAATTCTAAAAGAAATCAAAGAACGTTTATCGTTTCTGGTTAATGTGGGGCTGAATTACCTTTCCCTTTCCCGCTCTGCCGAGACCTTGTCCGGCGGTGAAGCGCAACGTATCCGTTTAGCCAGCCAAATCGGAGCGGGGCTGGTGGGCGTTATGTATGTGCTGGACGAGCCTTCCATCGGCTTGCATCAACGAGACAACGAACGCTTGCTTAACACCTTGATTCATTTACGCAATTTAGGCAACACCGTTATTGTTGTGGAACATGACGAAGACGCCATTCGTGCGGCGGATCATATTATCGATATCGGCCCGGGCGCGGGCGTGCACGGCGGTGAAATCATTGCGCAGGGCAATGCCGAAGAAATTATGGCCAACCCGAATTCCATCACGGGTAAATTCCTGTCGGGGAAAGAAAAAATAGAAATTCCGTCAAAACGGACCGCACTTAATAAGAAAAAAATCCTGCGTTTAAACGGCGCCACAGGAAATAACCTGAAATCCGTCAATCTGGAAATTCCGGTGGGCTTATTCACCTGCATTACGGGCGTATCGGGTTCGGGCAAATCCACGCTGATTAACGATACGTTGTTCCCGTTGGCGCAAAATGCGCTGAACCGCGCGGATAACATTGATTTCGCGCCTTACAAATCCATTGAAGGTTTGGAACATTTCGATAAAGTCATCAACATCGACCAAAGCCCGATCGGACGAACGCCGCGTTCTAACCCGGCGACGTACACCGGTTTATTTACCCCGATCCGCGAATTATTTGCCGGCGTACCGGAATCCCGCGCGCGCGGTTATAACCCGGGGCGCTTCAGTTTTAACGTGCGGGGAGGGCGCTGCGAAGCCTGTCAGGGGGACGGCGTGATCAAAGTGGAAATGCATTTCCTGCCGGACGTTTATGTGCCGTGCGATCAATGTAAAGGCAAACGTTATAACCGTGAAACGCTGGAAATCCGCTACAAAGGCAAAAGCATTCACCAGGTGCTGGACATGACGGTAGAAGAGGCGCGCGAATTTTTTGACGCGATTCCCGCCATTGCGCGTAAATTGCAAACCCTGATGGACGTCGGCTTGTCTTATATTCGTCTCGGACAGTCTTCCACTACGCTTTCCGGCGGTGAAGCGCAACGGGTGAAATTAGCCACCGAATTATCGAAACGCGATACGGGCAAAACCCTTTACGTACTGGATGAACCGACTACCGGTCTGCATTTTGCCGACATCAAGCAGTTACTGGACGTGTTGCACCGTTTGCGCGATCAGGGCAATACCATCGTGGTGATCGAGCATAATCTGGACGTTATCAAAACCGCCGATTGGATTGTGGATCTCGGTCCCGAAGGCGGTAACGGCGGCGGTGAAATTATCGCAACAGGCACGCCTGAACAAGTGGCGAAAGACCCGCGTTCGCACACCGCGCGCTTCCTGAAACCGATGTTAACCCAGAAATAACCGCTTTGCTCGATACCGAAAAGGATTTTGCAGCGGTCAATGGCGATAAAAAAACATCGCAAAATTTGACCGCACTTTTCTTTCCGAACGCAAGAAAACAGAGAATAAAGAGGCAATATTATGCAAAGCAAACCCGCTTTAGAGACGATTTTATCCCATCGTTCCATTCGTAAATTCACGGATCAACCGATTTCCGAGGAGACTTTCGAACGGTTAATCGACGCCGCCCGGCGCGCGTCTTCCTCGAATAACCTGCAGTGCGTGACCATTATTCGGGTGAAGGATCCCGCGATCCGCCAAACGTTACGGCAAGCTTCCGGCATGGAATATGTCACCGAATGTGCGGAATTTTTGGTGTTCTGTATTGATTTTCACAAGCATCGGCAGCTTGATCCTGACGCTCAGCTGGATTGGGCGGAAGTCAGCCTCATCGGCGCGGTGGATACGGGAATTATGGCGCAGAACGTGTTGTTGGCGGCGGAATCGCTCGGTTTAGGCGGCGTATATATCGGTGCGTTGCGCAACGGCATTGAAACGGCGGCAAAAGCGTTGAATTTGCCGAAATTCTGCGTGCCGTTAGTCGGAATGTGTCTGGGCTATCCGGCGCAGAATCCGGATTTGAAACCTCGCCTGCCGCGTCAGTTAATGTGTCACGAAAACGGGTATCAACCGCTCGACGAAAACCTTCTGGCGGATTACAACGCCGAAATCGCCGCCTATTATCGGGCGCGCACCGGCGAATCTCAACAATGGCAGGATGCGATTCGCCATTCGTTAGATCACGCCGTGCGTCCGCATATTCTGCCGTTCTTCCAACAACAAGGATTGCTAAAACGTTAATTTTTTCGACCGCACTTCAAAGAAGCAATCCGTTAAAGTGCGGTCGATTTTTCGTGAGTTTTTTCTGCGCAAACCTCAGCTTTAATCTTGCATGATTTATGCGTATAATACCGCATTACTTCGGCTTTAAACTCAAGGAACGGATTTTCACTCAATGCGATTGATTCGAGGCATGCACAATCTGCGGCAAAATTTTGAACGTTGCGCGCTAACCATTGGTAATTTTGACGGCGTGCACCTCGGACATCAGGCCGTGTTGCGTCACTTGCGTGAAAAAGCGAACAGCCTGAATCTGCCGATGGTCGTGATGTTATTCGAACCTCAGCCGCGCGAATATTTTCAGGGTGAACGAGCGCCCGCCCGTTTGATGCGGTTGCGTGATAAATTGCATTATTTAAACGAAGCCGGTGTGGATTTCGTCATCTGCATAAAATTTGACCGCGCTTTTGCGGCGTTAACGGCGGAGGCATTTATCCGCGAATGGCTGGTGCACAAACTGAATGTCGGTTTTTTGAGCATCGGCGACGATTTCCGTTTCGGCGCCGACCGGAAAGGAGATTTCGCCTTGTTACAACAAGCCGGTGCGCAATTCGGCTTTACGGTGGAAGACAACAGCACTTTCTATTTGCGCGAACAGCGAATCAGCAGCACGGCAATCCGCACCGCTTTGGCGCAAGATAACCTTGCTTTGGCGGAAAGCCTGCTCGGCCGACCTTATCGCATTTTCGGCAAAGTGGTGCACGGAAAAAAATTAGGGCGCACCATCGGTTTTCCTACGGCGAATATCCGTTTGCAGCGTCAGGTGAATCCGGTTAAAGGCGTGTATGCGGTGAAAGTGCAATGCGAAGCGAGTGTGCGGGGCGAAAAGTGCGGTCGAATTTTTGAAGGAATTGCGAACATCGGTCAGCGCCCGACGGTGGATGGTGTGAAACAGTTGCTTGAGGTGCATCTATTTGATTTTAATAGTAATTTATACGGTAAAACTATTTCGGTGGAATTTTGTAAAAAAATCCGCGACGAAGTAAAATTTCCATCGGTGGACGCGCTGAAAGCGCAAATTCGGCAAGATGCCCTGACGGCGAGAGATTATTTTCAACGGAACGGCTGATTCCGTGATTTCAACAACAAGATTTTTTATTTACAACGGTACGAAAAATGTCTGAACAAAAAGATTACAAAAATACGTTAAACCTGCCGGAAACGGGGTTTCCGATGCGCGGAGATTTGGCTAAACGCGAGCCTGCGATGCTAAAAAACTGGTATGAAAAAAATCTCTATCAAAAAATCCGCGCTTATTCGAAAGGCAAAAAATCTTTCATTTTGCATGACGGTCCTCCTTATGCCAACGGTAGCATTCATATCGGTCACGCTGTAAATAAAATTTTAAAAGACATTATTATTAAATCCAAAACCGCGCTGGGTTTTGACAGCCCGTATATTCCGGGCTGGGACTGCCACGGCTTGCCGATTGAATTAAAAGTGGAAGCTTTGGTGGGAAAACCGAATCAGAAAATCTCGGCGGCGGAATTTCGCGAAGAATGCCGTAAATATGCGCGTGAACAAGTGGAAGGACAGAAAAAAGATTTCATTCGTTTAGGCGTGTTAGGTGATTGGGATAATCCGTATCTGACCATGAATTTCGATACGGAAGCCAATATCATTCGGGCGTTCGGTAAAGCGGTGGCAAACGGGCATTTGTACAAAGGTTCCAAACCGGTTCACTGGTGCTTGGATTGCGCCTCTTCACTGGCGGAAGCGGAAGTGGAATATGAAGACAGAACTTCACCGTCCATTTATGTGCGTTTTGCCGCGGTCGATGAAAGTGCGGTGGAAAATAAGTTCGTTTTAACGGAAAAAGGACAAGGCAAATTGTCCGCGGTGATTTGGACGACGACGCCTTGGACGTTGCCGTCCAATAAAGCCATTTCCATCAACCCGGAATTGGAATACCAAATCGTGCAATTCGGTGAGGAGCGTTTAATTTTAGCCGCCGAATTAGTAGCAAGCGTTGCGCAGGCGGTTGGCATTGAAAATTGGAAAGTATTGGGATCGGCAAAAGGGTCCGATTTGGAATTACTGCAATTTAAACATCCGTTCTATTATTACAATGTGCCGTTTATTCTGGGCGATCACGTCACCACCGACGGCGGAACGGGATTGGTGCATACCGCACCGGATCACGGTCAGGACGACTATGTGGTTTCCCGCAAATACAATATCGGTATGGCCGGTTTAGTGGGCAACGATGGTAAATTTAATTCGGATGTGAAATTTTTTGCGGGACTTGGCGTGTTTGAGTCTAACGGTAAAGTGCTGGAAAAATTAGAGGAAGTGGGCGCATTACTGAAACTGGGAAAAATCCGCCACAGTTATCCGCATTGCTGGCGTCACAAAACTCCGATTATCTTTCGCGCTACGCCGCAGTGGTTTATCGGTATGGAAACCAAAGGTTTACGCCAACAGGCATTGACTGAAATTAAAAATGTGCGTTGGATTCCGGATTGGGGTCAGGCCCGTATTGAAAAGATGGTGGAAAACCGTCCGGATTGGTGTATTTCTCGTCAGCGTACCTGGGGCGTGCCGGTGGCGTTATTTATTCATAACGAAACCGAACAGCTGCACCCACATACCGTCGAGTTAATCGAAAAAGTGGCGAAACTGGTTGAACAAAAAGGCATTCAGGCCTGGTGGGATCTGGATCCGAAAGATTTACTCGGCGACGATGCCGAACATTACAGCAAAGTGCCGGATACGTTGGACGTCTGGTTTGATTCCGGCTCCACTTATTATTCCGTGGTGAAAAACCGCCCTGAATTTAACGGCAAAGAAGCGGATATGTATCTCGAAGGTTCCGATCAACACCGCGGTTGGTTTATGTCGTCGTTAATGCTTTCCACCGCAACCGATAATAAAGCGCCTTACAAACAAGTGCTGACTCACGGTTTTACGGTGGACGGTCAAGGTCGGAAAATGTCGAAATCCATCGGTAATATCGTAACGCCGCAGGAAGTGATGGATAAATTCGGCGGCGATATTTTACGTTTATGGGTGGCGTCAACGGACTATACCGGCGAAATGACGGTTTCCGATGAGATCTTAAAACGTGCTGCAGACAGTTACCGTCGTATCCGTAATACTGCTCGTTTCTTGCTGGCGAATTTGAACGGTTTTGATCCGAAACGGGATTTGGTGAAACCGGAAGACATGATTTCCCTCGATCGTTGGGCGGTGGATTGTGCATTGCAGGCGCAAAACGAAATTCAAGACGCGTATGATAATTATCAGTTCCATACCGTGGTGCAGCGTTTAATGAAATTCTGTTCTGTCGAAATGGGCTCATTCTATTTAGATATTATCAAAGATCGTCAATACACGACCAAAGCGGACAGTCTTGCCCGTCGCAGTTGTCAAACGGCGTTGTGGCATATTGCGGAAGCCTTGGTACGTTGGATTGCGCCGATTCTTTCCTTCACGGCGGATGAAATCTGGCACTATATTCCGGGTGAGCGCGGTGAATTTGTTTTCACCGAAGAATTTTATGACGGTTTATTCGCTCTGGAACCCGACGAAGAATTGGATGACGCTTACTGGCAACAAGTGATCACCGTACGTAACGAAGTCAACCGCGTGCTTGAACAAGCCCGTAATGATAAAGTGATCGGCGGCGGCTTGGAAGCGGAAGTGACCATTTTCGCTAACGACGAATACCGCGCGTTGCTCAATAAACTGGGCAATGAATTACGTTTTGTAACGATTACGTCAAAAGCCGAAGTGAAAACTTTAGCGGATGCCGATGTATCCGAAGGCGAAGTGCCGGGATTAGCCATCAAAGCTATTCGTTCCGCCAACCACAAATGCCCGCGCTGCTGGCATTATTCGGACAGTAAAGACGCAAACAGCCTGTGTTCGCGCTGTGAAGAAAACGTCAACGGCAACGGTGAAGTGCGTCGGTTTGCGTAATGATGTCACCGGATTTTAAAGCGGATTGATATTTTTGGTAAGGGCGAATCATATTCGCCCTAAATTTCAGGGATTATCTCGGGCGAAGATCATTCGCCCTTACATTATTTAGGTTGCATCAGATGCAAAAAAAATCAGGTTTATCATTTTTATGGTTAAGTGCGGTCGCTTTTTTCATAGATTTACTAACGAAATATATCGTGACGCAAAACTTTGAACTATATGAAAGCGTAAACGTACTGCCGATATTTAATTTAACCTATGCCAGAAATACGGGTGCCGCCTTCAGTTTTCTAGCGGAACACGGCGGTTGGCAGAAATATTTTTTTATTGTGCTGGCGTTGGTGATTTCCGCCGTGTTGGTGTATTTGCTCCGTAAAAACAGTGCGCAGCAGAAATTGCAGAATTCCGCTTACGCCTTAATTATCGGCGGAGCGCTTGCCAATATGGCGGATCGCGCTTATAACGGTTTTGTGGTGGATTTCTTCGATTTTTTCTGGCGGGAATGGCATTATCCCGTGTTTAATGTGGCGGATATCGCCATTTGTGTAGGCGTGGGATTGTTGATTCTGGACAGTTTTAAGAATGGCGAGAAAAAGGCGGACAAGCGATGAAAATTATTTTAGCCAATCCGCGCGGCTTCTGCGCCGGCGTGGATCGCGCCATCAGTATTGTGGAACTTGCCCTTGAAATTCACGGTGCACCGATTTACGTACGTCACGAAGTGGTGCACAATCGTTTTGTCGTGAACGGATTGCGCGAACGCGGCGCCGTCTTTGTGGAAGAATTGGATGAAGTGCCGGACGGCGCGATTGTGATTTTTTCCGCCCACGGCGTGCCGCAGTCGGTGCGTCAGGAAGCGAAGCGCCGCAATCTGAAAGTGTTCGACGCCACTTGCCCGCTGGTAACGAAAGTGCATATGCAGGTGGCGCGCGCCAGTCGTAAAGGAACAAAAGCGATTCTTATCGGGCACGAAGGTCATCCTGAAGTGCAGGGCACCATGGGACAATATGACAATCGTGACGGCGGCATTTTTTTGGTTGAAAACGTGGAAGATATTGCAAAATTGCATTTGCGCGACGGCGATGATTTGACTTTTATGACACAAACGACATTATCCATTGACGATACGGCGGATGTGATTGAAGCGTTAAAACAAAAATATCCCAATATTCAGGGGCCGCGTAAAAACGATATTTGTTATGCCACCACCAACCGCCAACAGGCGGTGCGGGATTTAGCCAAGCAATGCGATTTAGTCATTGTTATCGGGTCGAAAAATTCCTCTAATTCCAACCGTCTGGCGGAACTGGCAAACCGCATGGGCACGCCGGCGAAGCTGCTGGATGACGCGAATGACGTCGATCCGGCCTGGCTCGAAAATGTCGAAACCATCGGTGTGACGGCAGGGGCTTCGGCGCCGGAAGTGCTGGTGCAATCTGTGGTTTCCCGCTTGAGAGAATTGGGCGTGGATACGGTTGAAGAGCTGGAAGGCTGCGAAGAAAATATGTTCTTCGAGGTGCCGAAAGAACTGCGTGTCAACGAAGTGAATGAATAAGGTTTTTGATCGGCGCCTTTATTCGTTTTTCTGAAAAAACGTGTCGATTTTTTACCGCACTTTAAGGGGCGTTGGCGAAAGCCGAACGCCCTTTTATTTTATAAATCGATTATTTTTGCGATCAGGATTCCAAAAGTGCGGTCGGATTGTTGCCGATTTTTGCCGTTCCTTTCAAAGTATGCCCGTTGAAAATACTCAACATAACTTAGAAGGAAAATTTATGAAGGCATTTAAAACATTATTGGCATCCGGTTTGATGACAGGTTTTTTATTAAGCGGTTCCGCGTTGGCGGCGGAACCGGCCGGTGCGGCGGAGCCTGCCGTGAAACAGACGCAAACCGTAACCGAAACGCAAAACGCGGCAAGCGACAAGATCAATATTAACAGCGCAACGGCAAGTGAGATTTCCAAATCCTTAATCGGTATCGGAGCGAAAAAAGCGGAAGCTATTGTGCAATATCGCGAAAAACACGGCAATTTTACCGAGGCGGAACAACTGCTTGAAGTGCAGGGAATCGGTAAAGCGACGCTGGATAAAAACCGGGATCGCCTCACCTTTTAATTTATTCGTTAATCAAATCGGCGGCATAGGAATATGCCGCTTTTTTGTTATAATGTCCGCACGTTTTAGGTGCGAAAAAAGCGGATTTTTCGCGCCAGTGCAAAGAGGATAATTAACATGAAACAGAAAATCGTTTTGGCGACCGGGAATCGGGGCAAAGTCAAGGAAATGGCGGATGTTCTGGCGGATTTCGGCTTTGAAGTGATCGCGCAAACGGATTTAGGCATTGAAAGTCCGGAAGAAACCGGATTAACTTTTGTGGAAAATGCTATTTTGAAAGCCCGTTATGCGGCGAAAGTATCGGGTTTGCCCGCTATCGCGGATGACAGCGGTTTGGTTGTGGCGGCATTAAACGGTGAGCCGGGTTTGTATTCCGCCCGTTATGCGGGCGTGGACGGCGATGAAGCCGATGCCTTGAATCGTCGGAAATTATTACGGAATATGGCGGATATCGCCGACGAACATCGCCGGGCGAAATTCGTCAGTTGTATCGTATTGTTGCGACATGAAACCGATCCGAGCCCGATTATCGCGGAAGGCGAATGTTCGGGCGTGATTATTCGCGAAGAAAAAGGCGATAACGGTTTTGGCTACGACAGTCTGTTTTTCAGCCCGGAAAAAGGCTGTACTTTTGCCGAGTTGGAAACCGTCGAGAAGAAAAAAATCTCGCATCGCGCCCGTGCGCTGGCGGTGTTAAAACAAAAACTTTCAAAATAATCGAATGACAGGATGATAAAATGTTACTAACCACAACAAACAGCGTTGAAGGCAAACAAATCGTTGAATATAAAGAGATTGTGTACGGCGAAGTAGTTGCCGGCGCTAACTTTATTCGCGATTTCTTTGCGAGTTTTACCGATATTTTCGGCGGGCGTTCGCGTTCTTATGAAAGCAAACTCACATCCGCACGTCAGGATGCGATTAACGAAATGGTGACCAATGCTCAGCGCGCGGGAGCGAATGCCGTGGTCGGCGTAGAAGTCAATTATACCTCTATCGGTTCGGGCTCAAAAAGCATGTTTATGATTGTGGCGAGCGGCACGGCGGTCGTGGTGCGGTAATGGCCGAATTGACGCTACCGCCGCTCAGTCTTTACGTGCATATTCCGTGGTGCGTGCAGAAATGTCCTTATTGCGATTTCAATTCTCACGGACAAAAAGGCGAGATTCCCGAACGGGATTATGTGGGTCATCTGTTGGCGGATTTGCGGCAGGATCTGCAACGTTATCGCGACAGTATCCGTAATCGCCCGTTATCTTCGATTTTCATCGGCGGCGGCACTCCGAGCCTGTTTTCCGCAGAAGCTATCCGAACCTTGCTGGCCGGCATTCGAGCGCAAATTCCCTTTTCAGAGGAAATTGAAATTACCCTTGAAGTCAATCCCGGCACGGCGGAGGCCGAACGTTTCCGCGGTTACGTAAATGCCGGCGTCACGCGGCTTTCCGTCGGCATTCAGAGTTTTTCCGACGAAAAACTGAAGGCGTTGGGGCGCATTCACAATTCTGCGGAGGCCCAAAGTGCGGTAGGTTTTGCGCAAGATTTATTCGGGCAAGGGCTGAAAAGTTTTAATCTCGATTTAATGCACGGTTTGCCGAATCAGACGGTGGAACAAGCGTTGGACGATTTGCAGCGGGCCATTGCACTGAATCCGCCGCATTTGTCCTGGTATCAGCTCACCGTCGAACCCAATACGATGTTTGCTTATCGTCCGCCGAAATTGCCCGATGACGATGAATTATGGGATATTTTCGAACAAGGGCATCAATTGTTGACGGCGGCGGGCTATCAACAATATGAAACCTCCGCTTACGCAAAACCGGGTTTTCAATGCCGGCATAATTTGAATTACTGGCGTTTCGGCGATTATCTTGCCGTCGGTTGCGGCGCCCACGGCAAACTGAGTTTCACGGACGGACGCATTGTGCGTTACAGTAAAACCAAGCACCCGAAAGGCTATTTGCGCGGCGAATATCTTTATGAAGAAAAAAACGTGCCGAAATCCGACCGCACTTTTGAGTTTTTCATGAACCGTTTCCGCCTGCTGGAACCGGTGCCGAAAACGGAATTCGAACAATTTACCGGGTTGTCGCAAAATGCGGTGAAAAATGATATTGTTTGGGCGGCGGAACAAAAATATTTAACGGAAACCGATCGTAGCTGGCAAATAACCGAACACGGCAAACTGTTTTTGAACGAATTACTGGCGCGCTTTTTGCCGGACGATTAGAGCGGGTTTTCCATCGCCGATAAGTTGAAAGACGGTCTTCGTATTGAGAATGTTGCAAAGACGGTGATAAAAGACAGCGGTAATAAAATTTGTCGGTTAACCTATTGAAAAATTTATGAAATAGGTTAAATAACCAAATTTTTACCGTCGAATAAACAAATTTGTATCAGATTACGCTTGTGTCGCGATCTGTTTGGTATTAGAGTATAGCAATCGTTTGCCTATGAGTAAATAAAGGATAAGTTATGGATCAACTCGAAATGAAAAAAATGGCTGCCCAAGCCGCATTACAATTTGTCCGGCCCGACAGCATTGTGGGCGTCGGCAGCGGTTCCACCGTAAATTGTTTTATTGAAGCGCTGGGAAGCCTGAGAGATCAAATTAAAGGCGCGGTGGCGGCGTCCAAAGCTTCGGAAGAATTGTTACGCAAGCAGGGCATTGAAGTGTTCAGCGCCAATGATGTATCGAGTTTGGATATTTATGTGGACGGCGCGGACGAAATCAATCCGCAAAAAATGATGATTAAAGGCGGCGGTGCGGCGTTAACCCGCGAGAAAATCGTGGCGTCGCTGACCAAAAATTTCATCTGCATTGTGGACAGTTCAAAACAGGTGGACGTGCTGGGCTCCACTTTTCCGCTGCCGGTGGAAGTGATTCCCATGGCGCGTTCTCAGGTGGCCCGCAAACTGGTGGCGTTAGGCGGCTCGCCGGAGTGGCGTCAGGGCGTGGTAACGGATAACGGCAATGTCATTTTGGACGTGCACAATTTCCCGATTATGAATCCGGTGGAAATGGAAAAAGAATTAAATAACGTGGCGGGCGTGGTGACAAACGGGATTTTTGCTTTGAATGCGGCCAATACCGTCATCGTCGGCACGGCGGAAGGGGCAAAAATCATCAAATAATCAAAAAACGATGGTAAATTTGACCGCACTTTATAACGAATACAAACACAATTATAAGGAAAAACTATGACAGCGAAAGTCTCTCTGGATAAATCAAAGATTAAGTTCTTACTGTTGGAAGGCGTACATCAAAATGCGCTGGACGTATTACATGCCGCAGGTTATACCAATATTGAATACCACAAAAAAGCGTTGGAGCCGGAGGAGTTAAAACAAGCGATTAAAGATGCGCATTTCATCGGTTTGCGCTCGCGTACCAATTTAACGGCGGACATTCTCGAACATGCGCAAAAACTGATTGCCATCGGCTGTTTTTGTATCGGCACCAACCAAGTGGCGTTAGAGGCCGCTAAAGAAAAAGGCATTCCCGTGTTTAACGCGCCGTTTTCCAACACCCGTTCCGTCGCAGAATTGGTGCTGGCGGAAATCATTTTGTTAATGCGAAATATTCCGAAAGCCAATATGGAAGTGCATCGCGGCGAATGGAATAAATCGGCGGCGGGCTCCCATGAAGTGCGGGGCAAAAAACTCGGGATTATCGGCTACGGCCACATCGGTTCGCAGTTAAGTATTATCGCGGAATCCTTGGGTATGAACGTCTTTTTCTACGACGTGGAAACCAAATTACCGCTGGGAAATGCGCAACAGGTGAATTCTTTGGAAGAACTGCTCGGCAGTTGCGATGTGATTTCGTTGCACGTACCGGAAAACGCTTCCACGAAAAACCTGATGAGCGCGGAACGCATTGCGCAATTAAAACAAGGCAGTATTCTGATTAACGCGGCTCGCGGCACGGTGGTGGACGTTGATGCGTTGGCGGCGGCGCTGGAATCCGGTAAAGTCCATGGCGCGGCGGTGGACGTATTCCCGAAAGAACCGGCATCCGCGGAGGAAACTTTCGAATCGCCGCTGCGTAAATTCGATAACGTCATTCTGACGCCGCATGTGGGCGGTTCGACCGCCGAGGCGCAGGAAAATATCGGTACGGAAGTGGCGCTGAAATTCGTGAAATATTCGGACAACGGTTCGACCCTGTCCGCCGTGAACTTCCCGGAAGTTTCGTTACCGGAACAAAATACCGGCAAAGCCAAACGCCTGTTGCACATTCATCGCAACAAACCGGGTATCATGAACAAAATCAACCAAGTGTTTGTGGACGCCGGTGTGAATATCGCCGCCCAATTCCTGCAAACGGATCCGTCCATCGGTTACGTGGTGATTGATGTGGAAACGGAAAATACCGACGATTTGTTAACCAAACTAAAAGAAATCGACGGCACCATTCGCGCCCGCGTGTTGTTCTGACGGTTTGAACGAATCCGATTTAAAAAGTGCGGTCAAATTTGACCGCATTTTTTCTTTCTTTGCGGTTCTATGTTAGAATCTTCGAAATTTTAAACTGTGAATTTAGCGATGAAAAAATTTCTATCTTTCGTTCTGACGCTGCTGATGATTGCGGCGGGCGCAGGGCTTTGGGGCTATCATCAAATCCGACAGGTGCTGCAACAACCGATCTCGGCGCAGCCCGATCAGTTGTTGACTTTAGAACGGGGCACGACGGGCAAAAAACTGGCCGCTTTGTTTGAGCAGGAAAAATTGCTGGAAGACGCCGCCTGGTTGCCTTGGGCGTTAAAATTTCAACCGAATCTGAATAATGTGAAAGCGGGCACTTATTCCTTAAACGGCGTGGAAACCGTGGAAGCGTTGTTGCAGCTTTTAAATTCGGGTAAAGAAGCGCAATTCAGCATTCGTTTTACTGACGGCGAAACCTGGAAACAGGTGAAAAAATCGTTAGAAAACGCACCGCACTTAAAGCGGGTTTTCGATTATCGGAGCGAAAATCTCGAACGCGAAATTTTTAACGGCTTGGCTGCGGATGACAGCGCATCCGCCATGAATAATATGCTGGCCGGGCAGCAAAAACTGGAAGGCTGGATTTATCCCGATACTTACAATTACGTACCGAATTCCACCGATGCGGCGTTGCTGAAACGGGCGATGGACAAAATGGTGAAAACGCTGGATAAAGCCTGGGCGGAACGGGATGCGGATTTGCCGCTGGAAACGCCTTATCAAATGCTGATTCTGGCTTCTATTGTGGAAAAAGAAAGCGGATTATTGGCGGAACGCGGAAAAATCGCTTCGGTATTTGTGAATCGCTTGAAAAACAAAATGCGTTTACAAACGGATCCTACCGTTATTTACGGTATGGGCGAAGCCTATGACGGCAATATCCGCAAGAAAGATCTGGAAACGGAAACGGAATACAATACATATTTGATTGAAGGATTACCGCCGACACCGATTGCCAATCCAAGCGAAAGCGCGTTGATGGCGGTTGCGCATCCGGACAAAACGGATTATCTGTATTTTGTGGCGGACGGCAGCGGCGGGCATAAATTCAGCCGTAATCTGACCGAACATAATCGGGCGGTGCAGGAATATTTGAAATGGTATCGCGAGAAAAAATAAGAAATTCTTCTCTCATGCCAGGCTGACGCCAAACATGCTTAACTTTTACCGGTGAGCGACGGGCTCACTCTTTAACAGATAGATTTATGAACGGAAAATTCATTGTGCTGGAAGGCCTGGAAGGCGCAGGCAAAACCACGGCGTTACGGACGGTCGTGGAGCAGCTGCGAGCATTCGGTATTACGGATTTAGTGTTTACCCGCGAACCCGGTGGTACGCCGTTGGCGGAAAAATTGCGTCAGCTGATTAAACACGAAACGGAAGAGCCGGTGACGGACAAAGCGGAGCTTTTAATGTTGTACGCCGCGCGCATTCAGTTGGTGGAAAACGTGATTAAGCCGGCATTGGCGGCGGGCAAATGGGTGATTGGCGATCGTCATGATTTGTCGTCACAAGCGTATCAGGGCGGCGGACGCGGATTGGATCGCCGTTTCATGCAAACATTGAAAGACTGTGTATTGGGCGATTTCGAACCGGATTTTACTCTGTATCTGGACATTGATCCCGCCGTGGGATTGGCGCGCGCACGCGGACGCGGCGAATTGGATCGCATTGAACGGGCGGGGTTGGATTTTTTCAATCGCACAAGAACGCGTTATTTGGAGTTGGTTCGCGATAATCCGAAAGTCGTGGTGATTAACGCGCAGCAAAATATCGAACAGGTGACGGCGGACATTCAAAGTGCGGTCAAAAAATTCGTAGAATTTCAACATGGTTAATCTTTATCCTTGGCTGACGCCGATTTATCACAATATCACCGCGGCCTTTAGCCAAGGGCACGGGCATCATGCTTTGTTGTTTAAGGCGGATGAAGGCGTTGGAGCGGAAAATTTAGTGACGGCGACGGCGCGGTTTTTATTATGTCAGGCGTCGCGAAGCGAAGAAAAACCTTGCGGGCGATGTCATGCCTGTCAGTTATTTCAGGCGGGCAGTCATTCGGATTTTCATGTGCTGGCACCGATCGATAACAAAGATATCGGCGTGGATCAGGTGCGCGAAATCAATGAAACCGTCGCTCAACACGCGCAGCAGGGCGGGAATAAAGTCGTATGTTTACAAGGCGCGGAACGGTTGACGGAAGCGGCGGCCAACGCCTTGTTGAAAACCCTGGAAGAACCGCGTGCAAATACTTATTTCTTGCTGCAAACGGACGTAAACGCCGCTTTATTGCCGACGATCTACAGCCGTTGTCAGGCCTGGATGGTCGCTTCACCGCCGCAAGATACGGCGTTGGCATGGTTACAGCAACAGCCTGTCGTTGTGCAATCGGCAGAAAAAACGGATGAAATTTTGACCGCACTTCGCATTAATTACGGGCGTCCGTTACTGGCTCGGGAAACGCTGGCGCAAGGGTTAATCGAAAAACGGCGAGAATTTTTGCGTGCGTTTTGGTTGTTCTATCAACGCCGTTCGCCGTTAGAACTGTTGCCGTTATTTGATAAGTCTTTGATTTTGCAGCAAGTGGAATGGATTACTGCATTTTTAGCCGATGCGTTAAAGGATAAACTGGAAATCCGAGACGGTTGGATTTGTCTGGATTTGGTTCGCGGCGTGCGTCAATTCAGCGAAAAGCAAAGCGTGCAAGGGTTGCTGGAAGCCAATCGGATTATGCAACAAATGCGCTCAGATTTAACCCGGATTACGGCGGTGAACCAGGAATTGATTTTATTAGACGGATTAATCCGTCTGATTACGGAAGTATTTTGTCCGGAATCGGATTCCGGACGGGCGGATTAAAGGAATTATTATGTTTATTGTCGACAGCCATTGCCATTTGGATGCATTGGATTATGAAAAACGGCATGAAAATGTGGATGACGTGGTAGAAAAAGCGCGGTTGCGCGGCGTACGTCATTTATTGAATATCGGCGTTACTTTAAGCCGTTTTGAAAAACAGCGCGAAATGTTGGCGCATTTGGATAACGTTTCGCTGGCTTGCGGCGTGCATCCGCTGGATTTGGAAGACGAGCCTTATGATCACGCACGTTTGCTGGAATTAGCTTCGCATCCGAAAGTGGTGGCGATTGGCGAAATCGGACTGGATTATTATTACAGCGCGGAAAATAAAGCGAAACAGCAATCGATCTTCGCGCGACAAATTCAGGCGGCAAATGCGTTGAATAAACCCGTGATTATTCATACCCGTGATGCGGGTGACGATACTATTGCGTTGCTGCGCGAAAATCAGGCGCAAAAGTGCGGCGGCGTGATTCATTGTTTCACCGAAACCATGGCGTTCGCCGAAAAAGCTTTGGAGTTGGGATTTTACATTTCCTGTTCCGGCATTGTGACGTTCAAAAATGCGGAAGATATTCGCGATGTGATTCGCGAAGTGCCGCTGGATCGCCTGTTGGTGGAAACCGATAGTCCGTATCTGGCGCCCGTTCCTTACCGCGGTAAGGAAAATCAACCGGCATATACGCGGGAAGTTTGTGAATATGTGGCGGCGTTAAAAGGTCTGTCCGCGCAGGAATTCGCCCGAATTACCGTGGAAAATTTCGAACGTTTATTTAAAATTAAAGTTCATTAATCGTTTATTTTGTAAAGTGCGGTGAAAAATTCCTCTGTTTTTGACCGCACTTGACGGAATTATTTCTCTGAGAGGGATAGAAAATGCGTAAAGCCATCAAATATTTTTTAATCACCGTTGTGGTATTGTTTCATGCCGTGCTGTTTGCGGGCATTCATTTTGTGTTTCCCCATTATGAAACCACGCATGTGACCGGCGTGGAAGTCAAACGGGTGGATAAAGACGGCCCGATTACCAAAGCGAATCCGCAGGACGGTCCGACCCGCGATGTTTACTACATTTATACTCAGCGTACGGATGAAAGCAAACCGACGGTGTATCGCAACGAAGATACCCGTTGGGGCTTCCCGTTCTATTTTAAATTCGATTCCGCCGTGCAGCAGGCGCGCGCTTCCGGCTTTGCCCAAAATAAAAAAATGGTGGAAGTGAAATATTACGGTTGGAATATCGTGATGTTTAATGAGTTCCGCAATGTGATTTCTATGAAAGAAGTGACGGAAGAACAAGGCTCGCATCCGATTTTAAGCTATGTTTTCTATGTGCTCGGTTTGCTGACGATGTTTATTTCCATCCAATTCGTGCGCGGTTGGTTTGATAGCGAAAAAGCATAATGAGAAAGCAGAATGGGATTATTTGAAGCTATCGTCATTATTTTTCTGCTGATCGCCATCAGTGCGGTAATTTCTTCGGCGGAAATTTCCCTTGCCGGTGCGCGGCGCCTGAAATTACAGGCGTTGGCAAATGAGGGCAATACAAAAGCCGAACAAGTGCTGAAATTACAGGAAAAACCGGGACGTTTTATTACGGTGGTGCAAATCGGGCTGAATATGGTTGCCATTTTGTCGGGGGTGATTGGCGAGAGCGCGTTGAATCCTTACATCGCCCATGCGCTGCGTACTTATACTCATTTATCCGACGGCGCGGTGCCGAGTTTAGCTTCCTGGCTGGCGTTCGCGGTGGTCACCTTTTCGTTTATTCTGATTGCGGATTTGATTCCTAAACGCATTGCCATGACTTATCCCGAAGCGGTGGCGTTGCGAACCGTCGGCATTATGCAGGTGTGCATTTTTGTTTTCAGTCCGCTGGTGTGGATTTTCGATACGCTTGCCAACGGCATTTTCCGCTTGTTGCGGATTTCCACCGTGCGCGAAGACAACATGACCTCGGAAGATATTGTAGCGGTGGTGGAAGCGGGCGCGGAATCCGGCGTGTTGAAGGCACAGGAACATTATTTGATCGAAAATATTTTCGACATGCAGCAACGCACCGTCACCTCAACGATGACCACGCGTGAAAACATCGTATTTTTAGACCGCACTTTTGATCGCGCCAAAGTGCTGGAAACCCTGAGTTCCGACAGCCATTCCAAGCTACCGGTTTGCGACGGCGGGCTGGATAAAATTCTGGGTTATGTGGAATCCCATGATTTGCTGAGTTATTACCTCAAAGGCGAAGACAATATTTCTTTAACGGACGGCCGTTTATTGCGCAAGCCGGTGTTTATTCCCGATACGCTTTCGCTGTATGAAGTGTTGGAATTATTTAAATCCGCCGGTGAGGATTTCGCCGTGATCGTCAATGAATATGCTTTGGTGGTGGGAATTGTGACGTTGAACGACGTCATGAGTATCGTAATGGGCGAACTGGTTTCCAGCGAAGAAGAACAGATTGTGCGACGGGATGAAACTTCATGGCTGATTGACGGTGCGACGCCGCTGGAAGACGTGATGCGCGCGCTGGACATTGAAGCGTTCCCCGATTGGGAAAATTATGAAACCATCGCCGGTTTTATGATGTACATGCTGCGCAAGATTCCGAAAAAAACGGATTTTGTGCTGTACGACAAATACAAGTTTGAAATTATTGATACCGACAATTTTAAAATCGATCAGCTGTTGGTGTCACTGCGAACCGATTTAGAACAATAATATGGCGAGGGTTTCTCCGTGCCGAATTTTTGCCAGAAGGATAATGTGATGACGCAACCCCGTTTTGTCCATCTTCGTACGCACAGCGACTTTTCTATGATTGACGGAATCGCCAAAGTGAAACCGTTAGTGAAAGCCTGCGTGCAGGAAAATATGGTGGCGCTGGGGTTAACGGATTTCACCAACTTCTGCGGTTTGGTCAAATTTTACGGCGAAGCCTTGAGTGCCGGCGTGAAGCCGATTGTGGGCGCCGATGTGCTGGTAAAAAGCAAATTGTGCGGCGACGAACGGTTTGAATTGACATTGCTCGCTAAAAATAACGAAGGCTATAAAAATATTACCTTGCTGTTATCCAAAGCCTATCAGCGCGGTTACGACGATTTGCCTTACATCGATCAGGATTGGCTGATTGAGCATAAAGAGGGCGTAATTATTCTGTCGGGCGGCCGCAGAGGAGATATCGGTCAGAAATTGCTGAAAGATAACTTTGCCGATGCGGAAAGTGCGGTCAAATTTTATCAAGAATTTTTCCCGAACCATTTTTATATCAGCCTCGCCCGCGTAGGACATTACGATGAAGAGCGCTATATTCGGACCGCTATGGATTTGGCGAAAAAACATCGAATTCCCTTGGTGGCCACTAACGACGTGGTTTTTCTGAAAACGGAAGATTTTGAAGCGCACGAGATTCGCGTAGCGATTCATGACGGTTACACGTTGGACGATCCGAAACGGCCGAAATTGTACACATCGCAACAATATTTTCGTTCCGAACAGGAAATGTGCGATCTTTTTGCCGATATTCCCACCGCACTTGAAAATACCTTGCTGATTGCGCAGCGTTGTAATGTGACGATTCGCTTGGGCCAATATTTTCTGCCGCAATTCCCGACCGGCGAATTATCTACGGAAGATTATCTGATTAAACGCGCCAAAGAAGGCCTGGAAGAACGGCTGGAATTTCTGTTTCCCGATCCGAAAGTGCGGTCGGAAAATCGACAGAAATATGACGAGCGGTTGGATACGGAGCTGGGCGTGATTAACCAAATGGGTTTCCCGGGCTACTTCCTGATTGTGATGGAGTTTATTCAATGGTCGAAGGATAACGGCGTGCCGGTAGGGCCGGGGCGCGGTTCGGGTGCGGGTTCTTTGGTGGCTTATGCGTTGAAAATTACCGATTTGGATCCGCTGGAATTCGATTTACTGTTTGAACGTTTCCTGAATCCGGAACGGGTTTCCATGCCCGATTTTGATGTGGACTTCTGTATGGAAGGGCGTGATCGCGTTATTGATCATGTGGCGGAAACTTACGGGCGCGGCGCTGTGTCACAAATTATTACTTTCGGTACTATGGCGGCAAAAGCGGTGATTCGCGATGTGGGACGCGTGTTGGGCCATGCTTATGGCTTTGTTGATCGCATTTCCAAACTGGTTCCTCCGGATCCGGGCATGACCTTGGCGAAAGCTTTCGATATGGAACCGAAATTGCAGGAAGCCTACGACAGCGATGAGGAAGTGAAAGATCTTATCGACATGGCGCGTAAGCTGGAAGGCGTTACGCGTAATGCCGGTAAGCACGCAGGCGGCGTGGTGATTTCACCGACGCTGATTACGGATTTTTCACCGCTCTATTGTGACAGTGAAGGTCGTCATCCGGTCACGCATTTCGATAAAAATGACGTGGAATATGCCGGTTTGGTTAAATTTGACTTTCTGGGTTTGCGTACGTTGACCATCATCAAATGGGCGCTGGAAATGATTAACGCTCGCATGGTGCGGGAAGGTAAGCCTGAAATTCGTATCGAGAGCATTCCGCTGGATGATCCGGAATCGTTCAAATTGTTGCTGAATGCGGAAACTACCGCCGTATTCCAGTTGGAATCGCGCGGTATGAAAGATTTGATTAAACGTCTGCAACCGGACTGTTTTGAGGATATTATCGCCTTGGTGGCGTTATTTCGTCCCGGCCCGTTGCAATCCGGTATGGTGGATAATTTTATCGACCGAAAACACGGACGGGAGGAGGTGTCTTATCCCGATGCGGAATATCAGCACATTTCCTTAAAACCGATTCTTGAACCCACTTACGGCATTATTTTGTATCAGGAACAGGTGATGCAAATCGCGCAGGTACTGGCGGGTTATACACTGGGTGGTGCGGATTTGCTGCGTCGTGCCATGGGTAAGAAAAAACCGGAAGAAATGGCAAAACAACGTTCCGTATTTGAAGAAGGCGCGATTAAAAACGGCATTGACGGCAAGCTCGCCATGAAAATTTTTGACTTGGTGGAAAAATTCGCGGGCTACGGATTTAATAAATCTCACTCCGCCGCCTATGCTTTGGTTTCCTATCAAACGCTTTGGCTGAAAGCTCATTTCCCGGCGGAATTTATGGCGGCGGTGATGACCTCGGAAATGGATAACACCGATAAAATCGTCGGCTTGTATGACGAATGTTTGCGTATGGGGTTAAAAGTGACGCCGCCGGATATCAATACGGGCAAACACCATTTCAGTGTTAACGATCACGGTGAAATCGTGTACGGTATCGGCGCCATTAAAGGTGTGGGAGAAGGGCCGATCGAGGCCTTGGTAAAAGCCCGCAATGAAGGCGGTATTTTTAAAGATTTGTTTGATTTATGCGCGCGGGTGGATTTAAAACAAATTAACCGTCGCACCTTTGAAAGCCTGATTAAATCAGGCGCCTTTGATAAGCTGGGACCGCA
Source organism: Exercitatus varius (assembly GCF_029577735.1). Taxonomy (NCBI): domain Bacteria; kingdom Pseudomonadati; phylum Pseudomonadota; class Gammaproteobacteria; order Pasteurellales; family Pasteurellaceae; genus Exercitatus; species Exercitatus varius. The sequence goes on from NZ_JARQTO010000002.1 coordinate 270,288, forward strand.
TCGCGCCGCGCTGGCCAAGAATCTGGAAGACGCATTACAGTCTTCCAGCCAGTTCGCCAAGGATGAAGCCATGGGACAGGCGGATATGTTCGGTGTGTTGACTGCCGGACATGCAGAAGTCGAACGTAAATATGCCAACACGCCGCGTTGGACGGAAAAACAGATTCTGGACGGCGAACGGGAAACCTTAGGATTGTATTTAAGCAGCCATCCGATTAGCCGTTATCTGAAAGAATTGTCTCATTACAGTCCGAATCGGTTGAAAGATTTGGTACCGAACCAACGGGGCCAAATGAGCACCGCCTGCGGACTGATTGTCAGTTCCCGTTTTGCGGTAACCAAAAAAGGCAGTCGCCTGGGCATTGCCAGTCTGGATGATCGTTCGGGGCGTTTAGATATTACGCTCTTTGCGGAAGCCTTGGATAATTACGGCGAAAAACTGCAAAAAGATGCCATCGTAGTCGTTAAGGGGCAGGTAAGTTTCGATGATTTTACCCAAGGATTGCGTATGTCCGTGCGTGAACTGACGACGTTGGACGAAGCCCGTTCTCAATATGCGAAAAGCCTGGCAATTAGTCTGAAACAGGAGCAAATTACACCGCAGTTTATCCGTGAGTTTAAAACGGCGATCGAACCTTTTAGCGGCGGTACCATGCCAATTAACGTCTATTACGATAGTCCGCAGGGCAGAGCATTGCTTAAACTCGGAGTGCAATGGTACATCAAACCCAGCGATGATCTGCTTGCCGCCTTAGTAGGAATGTTGGGCGAAAGTGCGGTGGAATTAGAGTTTGAATAGAAGCATGTTGCAGTTATCTTTGCCGATTCACCAACTGGACGGGGAAACCTTTGCCAATTTTTACGGCAACAACAATCTGTTGTTGCTGGATTCTTTACGTAAAAATTTCACTCTTCCCCGCCAACAGTTTTTCTATATTTGGGGTGAAGAAGGCTGCGGTAAAAGTCATTTACTGAAAGCGATGACTCACCAATTTTTTGCGGAAAATCGTACCGCACTTTATGTGCCGTTGTCGAAATCCGCTTATTTCTCGCCCGAAGTGCTGGATAATTTAGAACAGCAGGAATTGGTTTGCCTGGACGATTTACAATGCGTCACGGGTGATAAAGAATGGGAAATCGCGGTTTTTGATTTGTTCAATCGCATAAAAGAGCACGGCAATACCTTGCTGGCGGTGAGCGCCAATCAGTCGCCGAACGGTTTACCCGTTCAATTACCGGATCTGGCTTCGCGTTTGCGCTGGGGCGAAATTTATCAATTGCATCCGCTTGACGATCAGCAGAAAATTACCGCACTTCAACGGAATGCGCATCAACGGGGCATTGATTTGCCGGATGAAACGGCGAATTTTCTGATAAAACGATTGGATCGCAATATGCATAATTTGTTTGGCGTGTTAGATCAGCTGGACAAGGCATCGCTGCAAGCGCAACGCAAGCTCACGATACCTTTTGTGAAAGAAACGTTAGGATTGTAATGACGTTTGCATTCCGTAAAGCGCATTATAAACGCGCTTTTTCACCGCCGAAATCATCCAACAGATTTTCCGTCAGTTTCGCTAATTCGCCCGTCATCAGAATGAAATCCGCATCAAACCGCTGAGCATAATCTTCTTTCAGAATGTCATCATTTTTTTCGCGGATATTATCGGCGAATTTCAGGCGTTTCAAGGTTCCGTCGTCATTCAGGACAAAACTTAAATGATCGTCCCAGTCAAGCGCCAATTTGGTAATAAATTTACCTTTGCCCAAATGAGACAAGATTTCCTCACTGTCCAGAGGCTGATTTTTACAGCGAATTATGCCTTTATCGTCCGCCGCTTTGAGCTCCGCTTCTTCAAGTGCGGTCAAATATTGCGGAGTTTTTCCTTCGGCGATCCAGCTTGTCATCACGTCTGCCGGTTCGTTGGCAAACGCAAGCGGCACCACCGGCAACGAACCCAACGATTTACGCAATAACGCCAAAGCGTCTTCCGCCCGTTTGCTCGACGCCGCATCCACATAAATTAAATTCGTTTCCGTATTGATCCAAACCGCCGTTTGTTGATTCTTGCTGAATGCACGCGGCAGCAGCACGGACACGACGTCGTCTTTCAGCGCCTGTTTTTCGGTTTTCTTTAATTTGCGGTTTTCCTTCTGTTCCAATTCCTCTACGCGGTTGTCCAATTCCCGTTTCACCACATGGCTTGGGATGATTTTTTCTTCTTTATGCGCCACCAACAGAATCTGCTTGTTTACAGAAAAATGCAGCAACGGCGAACCTCGCAACGGTTCCGCCCAACCGAATTTACTCATATCCGACTGTCCGCACGGGTGGTAGGCATTTTGCGCCAGATTCCGCTGCAGCGCTTCCTCAGACCAATCCAAACGTTTTGTCAGACGATAAATCATCACATTTTTAAACCAATACATAATAATCCCTTTTAGAATGGAAAAGTGCGGTCGATTTTAGCATAGTTTTTTTAACCTAAAAAAATCCCCGAATAATTATTCGGGGCGTTTTGATGTTAATGGAATACGTTTAATGAGCGAGTTTATACAATCTGGCAACATTTTGTGCCGCGGATTCTAAGTTTTCCCGTCCTTTTGCCAGAGTTTCTTCCAATGTACCTAACTGGCGGATAATCGGAAATACCGCATCAATTCCATGATTATAAACTACATCATAATCTTCTCGTAAACATCCTGTAATGGCAATAACCGGTTTATTGTTGGCTTTTGCCGTTTTTGCCACACCAATAGGCGTTTTACCATGGATAGTCTGGCTGTCCATGCGACCTTCTCCGGTAATGACTAAATCCGCATCTTTCAGATGTTCAGCTAAACGGACGGCATCTATCACGATTTGTACACCGGCTTTTAGCTGTACGTTTGGTAGTAATAATAGCCCTCCGCCCATGCCGCCGGCGGCTCCCGCACCAGCCTGATCACGAATATTTAAATGCAAGTCTCGTTCGGCAATCTTAGCAAAATGAGCTAATGCCCGGTCAAGCTGTTCAACCATATTGGGGGTAGCGCCTTTTTGCGGACCAAATGTTGCTGATGCTCCTTTTTCACCACAAAGCGGATTATTTACGTCACAAGCAACTTGGAGTTCTACATTTTGTAAGCGGGCATCAAGAGAAGTGCGGTCAATTTTTTCAATATTGTTTAATGCGCTTCCGCCAAATCCGATCTCTTTACCATTTATATCTAAAAACCGGATACCAAGTGCTTGTAACATACCGACACCACCATCGTTAGTTGCACTTCCACCGATACCGAGGATGAGTTTTTTTACACCGAGATCTAGTGCGGCTTTAATTAATTCGCCGGTACCGTAACTGGTCGTTTTAGTCGGATCTCGTTTTTCAATCGGTACCAAATGTAAACCGGATGCAGCCGCCATTTCGATGATTGCTGTTTGTTCATCACCAGAAATAGCGAATTCAGCTTTAACTTTATTACCAAGCGGTGCAGTAACTTCAACGGTAATTAAACGTCCTTGCAAGGCATCTGCCAGAGATTGTACGGTACCTTCACCTCCATCCGCCATAGGAATTTTCACATAAGTTGCGTTTGGGAAAACTTTTTTGAAGCCTGTTTCGATAGCATCCGCCACACCGAGTGCGGAGAGGCTTTCTTTAAATGAATCAGGAGCAATAACTATTTTCATAATGGATCACCTTTAATTAGAAGATATTAAATACACCAAAAATAAGAGTTGAAATGACAGTCATTATCAGACCAACGGCAGTTTCATAAGGAATCAGCTTTAAACGCTCACGAATGTCCATATTCATACTTCCGCCGGTGGCGTGAAAGAATGAGCCGTGAGGCATGTGATCAAGTACTGTTGCTCCCGCATGAATCATCGCAGCACTGGCAAGTCCGGAAACACCTAATTCGAGTAGAGTACCACTGAAAACTTGTGATGCGACAACCGTACCAGCTGTAGTGGAGGCCGTTGCTAGAGACATCAGGATACCGGAAATCGGAGCAAGCAGATAAGATGGTAAACCTGAAATCGTTAAATTTTCAATTAAGACATCTTTTAAGCTTGAATTTGCAATAACTCCGGCTAATGCTCCTGTGCCAAGCAACATAATGGCAACAGGAGCCATCTTCCCTAAACCAATGATAGCAAATTGATTGATGGAACGTGCTTTTCCCATACAAATCGCTCCCAAAATACCACCTACAGGTAAAGCAATTAACGGGTCTACCTGAATACCTGCAATCGGGCGTAATGTTAATAAGATAATAGCAGTTAGTGGTGCTACGATAGCCGGAAGGAATTTAGGCAAATCATCACTCATTTCGGTGACTTCGTAACTTTCTACTTTTGATCCTTTCTTAATTAATAAGTTAGCCAAGAAATAGGTTAGAATTACACCAAAGATAGCTGGAATAATACCTGCGGTCATTACGGAGGTGAGCGGCAAATGGAAAGTATCTGAGGCTGCAATGGCATTGGGGTTAGGTGACATGATATTTCCTGCTTTACCACCTCCAATCATGGCAAACAGGGTTGCCATTTTAGATAAATTGCCGCGTTTAGCTAACGCTAGCGCAATGGGCGAAACGGTAATGACCGCTACATCTATAAAGACACCTGCGGTTGTAAGAATCATTGTAGCTAGGATAAGAGCCATCAAGGCGCGGGTTTCGCCAAGTTTTTTGACAATAGTTTCCGCGATAGTATTGGCAGCACCGGATTCAATCAATACACCTGCTAGCATACCGGCAGCTAAAATTCGCATAACGGCAGTAGTAATTCCTTGTGCACCGTCAATCATTAATTTAACGGTTTGTGTAAGATCTGCTCCACCGACTAATCCCCCGATTAATGCGCCAACAATCATTCCGTATGCCGGTGGAACTTTTTTTAGAATAAGAATGATTGCAACTGCTAGAGCTACGATTGCGCCTAATGTAGTAACTGTTATCATAGAATTTCCCCTCGTTATCAAGTTGAGAAGGATTATTACCACAATTTAGTGTTGTGTCTTTATAATAATTAACAATAATATGCCAAGTATGGTTGTCCTTTTTGGATTTTTCTACAATAACTTATTTAGTATAGTGCTTAAATAAAAAATAAATTTATCATCTATCTTATTGAAATATAAGCCGGTTATACGTTCTATTTTAGCCAGACGATAGCGTAGTGTATTGATATGAATGAACAGATTCTTCGAAGTGAGAGCTAGATCACAATTTGATAAAAAATATTGTTGTAGTGTTTTTTGTAGTACAAAGGTTTCATCGTTGTCATAAAGTGCTTGTAAAGGTTCTAATAACTTTTCTGCTTGCCAGGTGGCGGATAAGTTATCTAGTAATACTGGCAAACGATGTTGTTCAAATACGTAAAGAGAGCGTTTGGGATAGGATCTTAAGCCGAAATTTAAGGTACTGAGCGCTGTTTGAAATGATTGTGCAATTGTCATGTCGAACGTGAAATGGGTACCGATAGCAATTTTATATTCATGATAAGACATATCTGGTGGTAACAATTTGTTGGTTTGTTTATTTTGTAGCAAGTCTAAACATTGAGTACTAGGGATCAGTACTGCAATTTCGTTTAAAGATAACACTGCACAGTTATATTTGGTTTCCAGATAAGTGACTATCGATTGTAATTTATTGATAGTGGAGTCCTGTAGTTTTATTATGGCGACAGTTGTTGGAGTTTGTAAATCGAATTGGAAAAATTTCGCTTGATTTATTAAGGTATTGGAAGGGATTTTATTCTCTAACAGCTGTAAAATGAATTCTTCTCTGTAGCGACGTTCCCAACGTTCTTTTTCCAGTAATACATGCTGTTCAATTATCAACTCCGCAGTCATTTTCACCAATTCGGCATAAGGTTTTACTTGTTCAGGTTCCCCTGAAATGCCAACGACTCCGAGAATTTCACCTAAATATACAATAGGTAAATTTATTCCCATTTTTACTTCATGATTCCATTTTCGCACTAATTCTTCATCAATAATAACAGTACGATTCTCTCGAATAGATATCATTGCACCGATATGTTTTTGATTGAGGCGACGGGGATCCCCGGAAGCAATAATGATTCCTTGTTCATCCATTACATTAACCGAAGAATCTATTATTTTCATTGTTCGTTGGACAATATTTTGTGCAATGGTTTTATTTAATTTCATAGCACTGAGCTTCCTTTGAAATTAAGATTAGGTTAATTAGTTTCCGATTGTAATACATTAAATATTTCTCAAGTGTAGTTTACAATCTGTAATTGAAGTATAGCCAGAACATTCCGATTCCAATATTTTAAGAAGATTCTAGCTTAATTGCAGCATCAGAAAAGTTTATCCGTCGGTTCATACTTCGTATCATCTTACTTTCAATATTTTCACAATTTAGTTCTCCTTTATTTCGAAAGATTTTAATCAAATAGTATATATAGTGAAGCTTAGCTACTTTTAGAATACCAAAATTTGGCTTAGCGACAAGTTTGATAACTTCCGCATATAAGATATGCTCTGTTTCTCAAAATTCAGCGATCAGGTTCAGCTCAAAGTGCGGTCAAAATTTTCATCGTTTTTTGCGGGTTAAGATTTGCCCGCCATCACGGTAATTGTGGCGGCGGGACGCGGGTTATAGCAAAATTAGAGAAAGAACGTAAACCGTTAATATTCCGACAATGCCCATAATGAAAGTCAGCATACTTTGAGTGCGATATCCTTGTGGCGGCGTCATTCCGGTGAAATTGGTGACTACCCAGAAATAACTGTCGTTGGCGTGGGAAACGCACATAGCACCGGCGGCAATCGCCATGACGGTTAACGCCGCCGCGATTTCGGTCGTGAGGTTCAGGGCGGTCATCAGAGAATCATCCGCATTGAACATTCCCATAATAGAGGCGGTGGTGATGATGGCGACGGTCGAACTGCCTTGTGCGGTTTTTAAGATCGCCGAAATAATGAACGGGAAAAAAATCCCCGCCGAACTAATGGCTACTGCGTTTTGTTTAATGTATTCTACAAAGCCCGCTTCGGTAATCACTTTGCCTAACACGCCGCCGGCGGCGGTGATGAACAGAATCGGGCCGACGATTTTGAGCGTATCGTTGGTTAAGGCGTCAAATTCGCCGATTTTGCCGGTATTCAGTAGCAAAAAAACAGAGAAAATCACACCGACTGCCAGGGCGATAATCGGATTGCCCAAAAATTGCAGCAAGACGCCTAATTCTCCTTCGATACCCATGATTTTTCCGGTGGAACCGAGCGCCATAAATAAGATAGGCATGAAAATCGGGGCCAGGCTTAAAAAGCCGCTCGGCAGTTTGCCGTAATGTTCGAGCAATTCTTCATAGCTTTTACTGATAACTTTGTCGCTTTCAGCTTCATCCAATACAATTTTCGGACCGACGGATTTGGCGAAAAGATAGCTTGCGAACAATACGGGAACGGAAACTACCGCGCCCATCGTCATTACCAGTAAAATATTACCGCTTAATCCCACTGCGCCTGCTGCGGCAATCGGGCCGGGTGTGGGCGGAATGAACACATGCGAGGTATACAAACCGGCACTTAACGCCACCGCCATGCCCACGGGATTGGCGGCGATTTTTTTATGAATGGCTTCCCGAATCGGATTCAGCACGACGAACCCGCTGTCGCAGAAAACGGGAATACCCACAACCCAACCCATAATCAGCATGGCGAGTTCGGGGCGTTTTTGTCCGACTATTTTAACCACCATGTCCGCTAATTTCAGCGCGGCGCCGGTTTTTTCCAGTACAGTGCCGATAATGGCGCCGAAGATAATTACGATACCGATGCTTTTAAAGGTTCCGCTGAAACCGTCCCCGATCAGGCCGGGAATTCTTGCCAAGCCGATACCCGCCACTAACGCGAGGGCGAGGGAAATGGTCATTAAGGCTAAAAACGGGTGAACTTTGAGCTTTGAAATCAGCAAAATCATAATAATAATGGCAATAACAAAGCAAATAATGAGTGATATACCGGTCATAATGGCAACTCCTTTTTTGCAAAATTTCGTAATTATCCTAGGTTCGCGGTGGCGGAGTTGCAACCGGCATTTTGGTAAAATGTGAATTGGATCACAATAAAAAACGGCGAAAAACTCGCCGTTTTTTGACCGCACTTTTATTGGAAATCGCTTGAATCAGTCATTGCGGGTGAGCAACCAGCAGTTGTGGATTTGCTTGTTGCGTGCAAAATCCAACGGTAAGGTTTTGGCGGAAATTTCTACGCCGTTTAAGCCTAACCAAGCTAAACCGTCGAAATCCATTTTGAATCCGCGTTTATTGTTGGAGAACACAATGGTGCCGTTCGGACGCAAAATCCGTTTTAGGTTTTCCATCAGTTTGATGTGGTCGCACTGCACGTCCCAGCTGTCTTCCATCCGTTTGGAATTGGAGAAGGTGGGCGGATCCGCAAAAATCAAATCGAACTGTTTATCGCAACGCGCCAGCCATTGCAGACAATCCGCCTGAACCAGTTTATGCCGTTTGCCGTCTATATCGTTCAGAATCAGGTTTTGTTCCGCCCAGTTCAGATAAGTATTCGACATATCCACGGTGGTGGTGGATTTCGCGCCGCCCAGCGCCGCATGCACCGTTGCGGCTCCCGTGTAAGCGAAAAGATTGAGAAAATCTTTGCCTTTCGCCATTTCGCCCACCATTTTACGGGTTAACCGGTGATCCAAAAATAAACCGGTATCCAAATAATCGGTCAGATTTACCCAGAGTTTCGCACCGTATTCCGTCACGTAAAAATATTCGCCTTTGTTGGCCAGTTTTTCATATTGATTGCTGCCTTTTTGTTTTTGACGAACTTTTAAAACCAGTTTATTGGTTTCCACGCCGGTGACGGCAAGGGTCGCGCTTATCGCGTCCAATAAGCGTTGGCGGGCTTTGTTTTCATCAATATTTTTTGGTGCCGCATATTCTTGCACCACAATGTGATCACCGTAACGATCCACGGCCAAATTGTAATCGGGTAAATCCGCGTCATACAGGCGATAGGCCTCCAAACCCTGTTGTTTCGCCCATTTTTCAATTTTCTTTATGTTTTTCTGCAAGCGATTGGCGAAATCCGTCGCCACCTCGGCATGGTCGGAAAGTGCCGGATTTTCCGCCGCACTTTCATCTCTTTGTTCTAAAGTGCGGTCAGAAATTTGATAGTTTTTTTGCACGCAATCCAACGGGCCGTTTTTCGCCTTAAACTGACGAAAAGAACGCATTCGCAGGCAGTCCAGCAAGCCTTGTTCCGAACTGAAAACGGAGGCGTTCCAGCCGCCGAATTGTTGTTTCAAGCGTTGCCCGAACACGGAATAAAGAGCGATTAACGCCGGCGTGGTGCCGAGTCGTTCGCCATAAGGCGGATTACACAGCACGGTGCCTTTTTCGCCGTTTGGCAGCGGATTTTTTAACGCCGCGACATCTCCCTGAGAGAATCGGATTAAATGAGCGACTCCCGCATTTCGAGCGTTAGCTTGCGCTTTTTTCAGTACCGGATGATCCAAATCGAACCCGTAAAAATGCGGCTGCGGATTTTTCTGCATTTCCGCTTCCGCCAGGGCAACGGCTTGCGCCTTCACTTTTTCCCAGACCGCCTGATTATGCCCTTTCCAGAAATCAAATCCCCAGTGTAATCGGTGTAGCTGCGGCGCGATTTGTGCTTCCATTTGCGCCGCTTCAATCAGCAACGTGCCGGAACCGCACATGGGATCCACTAGAGGCGTGCCTTTTTGCCAGCCGGAACGCAAGACCAACGCCGCCGCTAAGGTTTCCCGCAACGGCGCTTGTCCGCTGTCTTCGCGGTAACCGCGCATATGCAGGGCTTCGCCGCTTAAATCCAGAGAGATGATTAAATCGTCGCGATTCAGATAAGCGTGAATGCGCACATCGGGATGATTTTTATCTACGCTCGGGCGCTCTTTACCGTTACGTTCGAAATAATCCACAATGCCGTCTTTCACCCGCATAGCACCGAATTGACTGTGGCGAATTTCGCGGTTTGTGCCGTTAAAATCGACAAAAAAGCGGGCTTTTTCGTCGAAATAGTTTAACCAGGGCTGGCTGACGACGGTAGAGTAGAGATCCAAATCGCTGTAAATTTTGCTTTGGGTAATGGGCAATAAAATGCGGGAGGCAAGACGCGACCACAATAACGCTTTGTATTGGGTTTCATCGTCTGCGGAAAAATGGACGCCGCCCTGCGCGACGCGGGCGTTTTGCGCGCCGAGTTCGGTCAGTTCGGTTTTCAATAATTCTTCAAAGCCACGGGCACAGGTGGCGAAAAGTGGTTTCATCAGGTTTCTCTGTTCATCAAAAAATTGCCGCGATTATAGCAGGTTTATGCGAGGAAAAGAATGCGATAAAATAGCCGGCGACCGTTATCTTCAGCCTCGTAGCAAAGGTTTTTGTCTGACAGGAATACGGCAAATGAAAAAACGTGTCTTTTTGTGACCGCACTTTTTGCTTGCATATTGTTTGATTTGCATATAAATTCATTATTACTGAATAATTATTTATCTATGAGCCCATGCGAAGTACAGAATTAGTCCAATGGTTCCGCCAGTCTACCCCTTATGTGAATATGCATCGCGGTAAGACGTTCGTCATCATGTTGGATGGTGATACCATCGCGAGTGAGAATTTTATCAATATTATCAGTGATATACGTTTGCTGCACAGTTTGGGAATTAAGCTGATTATTGTGTTCGGCGCCAGATTTCAGATTAACGAATTGCTGCTTAAAAATCACATTCAGCCCGTTTATCATAAAAATATCCGGGTGACGGATCCGCGTACGCTGGAATTGGTGAAACAGGCCGCCGGGCGGCTCAATTACGACATTATGTCCCGTCTTTCCATGCGTTTGCCCCATTCGCCGCTGCTGAACGTGGTGAGCAGTAACTTTATTCTGGCGCAGCCTATCGGGGTGGATGACGGCGTAGATTACATGCTAAGCGGCAAAATTCGTCGAATAGAAGTGGAAAATATCAAAAAACAACTGGAAAATGACGCGATCGTGTTAATCGGGCCGGTCGCACCTTCCGTCACCGGCGAAAGTTTCAATTTGCCTTTCGAAGAAGTGGCGACGCAGGTGGCGATTAAGCTGAAAGCGGAAAAACTCATCGGTTTCAGTAATACCCAAGGAATTTTAGATAAAAACGGCGTGTCCATTTCCGATTTGTTGCCGCAGGAAGCGGCGGATTATTTGCAACAATTCATTGAACGGGATCAATATCACAGTTCGCAGGCGCGTTTCCTGCAGGCGGCGATTGACGTGTGCCGCGCCGGCGTGCACCGTTCTCATTTGCTGAGTTACGAGGAAGACGGCTCGTTATTGCAGGAATTATTTACCCGCGACGGGGTGGGAACGCAGCTTTCCATGGAAAATTCGGAAGATGTTCGGATTGCCACGGCGCGTGATATTCCAAGTTTGCTCGAATTGATTCATCCGTTGGAACAACAGGGCGTGTTGGTAAAACGTTCGCGCGAGCAGCTGGAAATGGATATTGAAAAATACACTATTATCGACCGCGACGGCGTCATTATTGCCTGTGCCGCGCTGAATGTGTACGAGGCGGAAAAAATGGCGGAAATGGCGTGCGTTGCCGTGCATCCCGATTACCGCAGCTCTTCCCGCGGCGATATTCTGCTGACGGAAATTCAAAAACGGGCGAGAAATTTGGGGATTGAAAAACTGTTCGTGCTCACCACCCGCACGGTGCATTGGTTCCAGGAACGTGGCTTCCGCATGGCGAACGTGGAAGATTTGCCGAAGGATAAACGCGAGCATTACAACTATCAGCGCCGTTCGAAAATTCTGATTCAGGATTTGCAGAAATCCGACGAGTAGTGACATATAAAAATCCGCCTAATCGGCGGATTTTTTGGATTTCGGGTCGTAAAGTGCGGTCACAAAAAGCAACGCTTTTTGAACGTTGGCTTTGCCAACGGTGGCGAAGCCATAAGTAATCGCACTGGCGATTACGCATAAAAAAAGCGACGTTTTTTAATCGGTTTGGCGACCACTGCAAAAGGCGATCCGTTCTTTCAAACACGGCCGTTTTTTACGGGAAAACGATCATCTGCCGTTTTTTCGCAAGGAAACTTCGCCGCCGTTAAACGTCATCCATTCGTTTCCAACCTGCAAACGCAAATGTCCGCGTTCGTCGATTCCTTGTTCAACACCGGAAATAATCTGTTTTTCTTTGATAATGTTGACTTCGTGCTGAAAAAATGCGTCATTTTGCCGCCATTGTTGTTGAAATTCGGGGGTGATGCCGTGCCGTTCAAATTCCGTTAACGCCTGAATTAATTCCTCAAATACCGTAATCAGCAGTAAAGTGCGGTCGATTTTCGGCAAGATTTCCTGTAAATTCGCCCAAGCCTGATCGATTTGATTGGTGTCACGTAACACGGCGACATTAATGCCTACTCCGATGACCAGATTCAGCCGGCCGTTTTCCGTGCCCGCCGTTTCGATCAAAATTCCCGCCAGTTTGCGACCGTGCAGCAGGATGTCGTTCGGCCATTTTAATTTTGCCTGATCGGAACCCAGTTTACAGATTGCCCGACGAATCGCCATGCCTACCGTCAGGCTTAAACCGTCCACGGATTTGCCGGCGTCCACTTGCCACATCATGCTGAAAATCGCCTGTGCGGCAAACGGCGATTGCCATTGGCGCCCGCGCCGTCCCCGACCGGCGGTTTGGTGTTCCGTTATGCAAATATCTCCTTTGTTGAGGCGGCTCATGTTGGTCAGCAATAAACGATTGGTGGAATCAATCACCGGTACGTACATGATTTTATGACGGGGAAAAACTTGCTGAATTTTGACCGCACTTAACAACGGCGTTTGCGGAATTAATCGCACTTCGCCGAAAGCGGTGTCGATGAGAATGCCCTGTTTCTGCAACGTTTGAATGCGGGCGAGCAATTCCTCGTCGGAACAGGCGAAAAGTGCGGTCAGATTTTCGAAAGAATGAGGCTGGCAGTCCGCCAGAATTTCTAATAATGAAGTCATGTAAATTCCTTACGGCAAACGATTAGCGTTTTTTTATCATAAATTGGGGAAAAGATAAATTTTTCTTGAAAAAACGTTCACAACGGAAATCAAAATCTGTATAATCCGTCCGCAATATTTTTTAACTTCAACTTTAAATTTAGAGAGAATATTGCAATGTCATTACGTATCAAAACGGAAGCGTTAACCTTCGACGACGTGCTTCTTGTCCCCGCACATTCCACCGTGCTGCCGAATACCGCAGACCTTTCCACTCAATTAACCAAAGAAATTCGTTTAAACATCCCGATGCTTTCCGCCGCGATGGATACGGTAACCGAAGCCAAGCTGGCAATTGCGCTTGCGCAGGAAGGCGGAATCGGATTCATTCACAAAAATATGTCTATCGAACGCCAGGCGGATCGCGTGCGTCGGGTGAAAAAATTTGAAAGCGGTATTGTGTCCGAACCTGTTACGGTTTCTCCCGAATTATCTCTTAACGAACTGGCGCAATTAGTGAAGAAAAACGGTTTCGCCGGTTATCCCGTTATCGATCAAAAGGATAATTTAGTCGGTATTATCACCGCCCGCGATACCCGTTTCGTCAAAGATTTAAACAAAACCGTGGCGGAAGTGATGACGCCGAAAGAAAAACTGGTTACCGTGAAAGAAGGCGCAAAACGCGAAGATATTATCGCCTTAATGCACAGCCATCGGGTGGAAAAAGTGTTAGTGGTTGACGATAACTTCAAATTGAAAGGCATGATTACCGTTAAAGATTTCCAAAAAGCCGAACAAAAACCCAACGCCTGTAAAGATGAATTCGGTCGTTTGCGTGTGGGCGCCGCCGTTGGCGCCGGTCCGGGCAACGAAGAACGAGTGGAAGCTTTAGTTAAAGCGGGCGTGGACGTGTTATTGATCGACTCTTCGCACGGTCATTCGGAAGGCGTGTTGCAACGGGTACGCGAAACCCGCGCCAAATATCCGAATTTGCCGATTATCGCCGGTAATATTGCAACGGCGGAAGGTGCGAGAGCGCTGGCCGAAGCCGGCGCCAGCGCGGTGAAAGTGGGAATCGGACCGGGTTCAATCTGTACTACTCGTATCGTGACCGGCGTGGGTGTGCCGCAAATCACTGCCATTGCGGAAGCCGCAGGCGCTTTAGAAGGCACCGGCATTCCGGTTATCGCCGACGGCGGTATCCGTTTTTCCGGCGATATTGCTAAAGCGATTGCCGCAGGGGCTTCATGCGTGATGGTGGGATCTATGTTCGCCGGTACGGAAGAAGCGCCGGGTGAAATCGAATTGTATCAAGGGCGTTCGTACAAATCATACCGCGGCATGGGCTCATTAGGCGCGATGGCAAAAGGTTCCGCCGACCGTTATTTCCAATCGGACAATGCAGCCGACAAATTGGTGCCGGAAGGGATTGAAGGCCGTATTGCATACAAAGGCTTCTTAAAAGAAATCATTCTGCAACAAATGGGCGGTTTGCGTTCCTGCATGGGCTTAACCGGCTGCGCCACCATCGAAGAACTCCGCACCAAAGCGGAATTCGTCCGCATCAGCGGCGCAGGCATTAAAGAATCGCACGTTCACGACGTAACCATTACCAAAGAAGCGCCGAATTATCGTTTGGGTTAAGCTTCCAAATTAACTTTAGGGTGGGCTTTTAGCCCGCCTTTTTGAGTTTAAAGTGCGGTAGATTTTTGTGAGGTTTTTTGTAAAATTCGGTTGTTTACTTAATAAGATAGAAAGTGCTTATGCTGCAAGCCATTATTTTTGATATGGACGGCGTGATTGTCGATACCGAGTATGTGGAATTCACCCTACAGAAACAATTTATTGCCGACATTCAGGAACATAACCGCCCGATTACACCGGAACAACAATCGGAAGTGGTCGGTAAATCCTTAAGGGAAATCCCGGAAATCGTCAAAAAACTGAGCGGTTCAAGCTTACCGCTGGCAGAGATTCAAACACGCTATCAAGCCTTTTTTAACGATTTATTCAGCAATGTGGATTACCGAACGATTTTTCGATCCGACATTAAACAAATTATCGAGTTTGCCAAAGCACACCGAATTAAACTGGCGGTGGCGTCGTCTTCCGCTTTGTCACATATCAGCAACATTTTGACAGTATGCGGAATTAAAGATGATTTTGATTTGATCGTGACCGGCGACGACTTCGACCGCAGTAAACCCGATCCGGCGATTTATCGCCACACGTTAGATTCATTAGGCGTTTCCGCCGAACACGCTGTTGCCGTAGAAGATTCCTATTACGGCATGCTTGCCGCCAAAGGCGCGGGAGTAACCGTCATCGGCTACGAAGAAAAGCGGATGATAGTCGATCAATCTTTGGCGGATTACATGGGCAAAGATATGTCGGAGATTTTGGCGTTGATTAAAAGGTTACATGCGGCGTAAAGTGCGGTCGAAAATTCAGGCATTTTTTTAGGTGTTATAAATGGACATCAAACTTTTTGAACAAAAAAAGTGCGTTCCATTTGGGATGAAGAGCAGGAAAAATGGTATTTTTCGATTGTAGATGTGGTTGAGGTTTTAACTGAAAGCCCTAATCCAAGAAATTATTGGAAAGTACTGAAACATAGACTGACTAAGGAAGGAAGCCAGTTGGTTACAGATTGTAACCAACTGAAATTAAGAGCTTCAGACGGAAAATTTTATAAAACTGATGTTGCGGACATACCACAACTGTTACGCCTCATTCAATCCATTCCGTCCCCTAAAGCCGAGCCATTTAAACTTTGGTTGGCGTAAGCGATTAATCCTGCAACCTTTGAAGAAAATCAAGCCTGAACAAGGCGGCAATGTCGCCAAAGTCGCCCGAATGGAGCTGGAAAGCAAAACGGGCAAAAAAGTCGTGAGTGATTTATCGGCGAAGAAGATGATTGCGGGAAGTAAGAAGAAGTTGAAATAACTACATTTTCTCTGAACGGCTTTGCAGTGGATGGATTGAAAGAGGTGTAATTTGCAAAATTTTAATCAATTCTCACCGCTTGTCTCCACTATAAATGACTAAGGAATAAAAAATGAAAGGTCAATGCTTATGCGGTTCAGTAAAGATTACTGTACCTGAAAATAAAAACGTTCATGCTTGCCATTGCGGAACTTGTGTTCGTTGGAACGGTAGTCCGTTATTTTCTTTAAGTTATCAACAAAAATTGGATATTTCAGGTGAAGATTTCATCCAATGTTATCAGTCTTCCGAATGGGCGGAACGAGCTTTTTGTAAGAAATGCGGTACGCATTTATACTATCATTTATTAGGTACGGATAATTATGAACTTTCCGCCGGTTTATTCAGTGCGGAAAATGAATTTACCTTAGAGCAGGAAATTTATATTGATTGTAAACCCTCTTTTTATTATTTAGGCAACGATGTTCCTAAATTAACGGAGAAAGAATTTTTAGCAAAGTTAGGCTCGCAATAAGCAGTCAAATTTAATCTGATTTTTACAAAAAATAGAGAAACAAAATGAACAACATCCACAACCACAAAATCTTAATCCTCGACTTCGGTTCACAATACACCCAACTGATCGCGCGTCGTGTGCGTGAAATCGGGGTTTACTGTGAACTTTGGGCTTGGGACGTGACGGAACAACAGATCCGTGAATTTAATCCGACCGGGATTATTCTTTCCGGCGGTCCGGAAAGTACTACGGAAGACAACAGTCCGCGTGCGCCGGAATACGTATTCAACGCCGGCGTTCCGGTGCTCGGCGTGTGCTACGGCATGCAAACTATGGCGATGCAGCTTGGCGGTCTGACGGAAAATTCCAATCATCGTGAATTCGGTTACGCTTCCGTTTCTCTTGAAAATTCTACCGCACTTTTTGCCCGATTGAATGATGATTTGAATTCGGCGCAGCCCAAACTGGACGTTTGGATGAGCCACGGCGATAAAGTCACCCGTTTACCGGAAGGCTTTCAGGTGACCGGCACCACGTCGACTTGTCCGATTGCTGCCATGTCGGATGAAAGCCGTCGTTTCTACGGCGTACAGTTCCACCCGGAAGTGACACATACTAAAAGCGGTTTGGCCTTATTAACCAACTTTGTGGTAGATATTTGCGGCTGCAGCACGAACTGGACGCCGGAAAATATTATCGAAGACGCCGTAGCGCGCATTAAAGCGCAAGTGGGCGACGATGAAGTGATTTTAGGCTTATCCGGCGGTGTGGATTCTTCGGTAACCGCATTGTTATTACATCGCGCCATCGGTAAAAACTTGCACTGCGTGTTCGTAGACAACGGTTTGTTACGTTTAAACGAAGCCGATCAAGTAATGGAAATGTTCGGTGACAAATTCGGTTTGAACATTATCCGAGTGGATGCCGAAGAGCGTTTCTTAAGCGCGTTAAAAGGTATTGCCGATCCGGAAGCGAAACGCAAAATGATCGGTAAAGTGTTTGTGGACGTGTTTGACGAAGAAGCACACAAACAAACCAGCGTGAAATGGCTGGCGCAAGGCACCATTTATCCCGATGTGATTGAATCTGCAGCCAGTAAAACCGGCAAAGCGCACGTGATCAAATCCCACCACAACGTGGGCGGCTTACCGGACTACATGAAGCTCGGCTTGGTGGAACCGCTTCGCGAGTTGTTTAAAGACGAAGTGCGTAAAATCGGTTTGACGCTTGGTTTGCCGGCGGAAATGCTGAATCGTCACCCGTTCCCGGGCCCGGGTTTAGGTGTACGCGTGTTGGGCGAAATCAAGAAAGAATACTGTGATCTACTGCGCAAAGCAGACGCGATTTATATCGAAGAACTTTATAAATCCGGTTGGTATTATAAAGTCAGCCAGGCATTCACTGTGTTCCTGCCGGTGAAATCCGTCGGCGTAATGGGCGACGGCCGCAAATATGACTGGGTTGTCAGCCTGCGCGCGGTCGAAACCATCGATTTTATGACCGCACATTGGGCGCATTTACCGTATGATTTGCTCGGTAAAATCTCAAACCGCATTATCAACGAAGTAGACGGCATTTCCCGCGTAGTATACGACGTAAGCGGCAAACCGCCTGCGACGATTGAGTGGGAATAATCAATATCTAACCGATAAAGGCGCTGGTTTTTAACGTGCGCCTTTATTTTTTCGCATTCGATTTCTTCTTTGGGTTACTTTTCTGTTTCTGGGAGCCAGCGTAAGCAGCAGCGATCCTAAATATATTCCGACCCCGAACATCAGCCATTCAATTACGCCATAAGCTAGTTTCCAATAGAGGTGATCGACTGATTCTCTCAGTTCTTTATAGAGATAAAATAATACGAAGCTAATGAATAGCCGGAACATAATACGGTTAAAATCACTCAAAGCACTTTTAGCAATATCTTGGAAAAATGATTCGGTAACGGCAACCATAAGCACAAATGTTGCGATCAATGCGCCGACGTAATCGACAAATACTATTAGTATCTCATTAAATTTTTCCGGATAGGTGAAAAATCGTATTAAAAAAAGGATGGCCCAAATTAGACATGATAGCGAGCTTAGCCAATATAACTTTTGTAAGTTTTTATTTACCATGGGTTTAAGCAGCATTGGTTTTATTCCTTATAATGACTTTCATTATTCGGAATCTTAACTCGAAATGTAAATTCGGTGAAATAAAAAACGGCAAGTTCGAAACTTGCCGTTTTTTTGAATTGGATGGCGGAGGAACTGAGATTCGAACTCAGGGAGGGCTCGCACCCTCGCCGGTTTTCAAGACCGGTGCATTCAACCGCTCTGCCATTCCTCCGCGATTTAAGCGTGGTGAATAATACGGATTTAGGCTGTGGCTGTCAAGGGATAATCTTGAAAAAATGCAATTTTATCAATTTGTTTTGACTGCAAAAATCGCCTTGTCATCCTTTGAAAGCATTTCTTGTGTTTTTCTGATGTCGGGTAAGCCTATTTTCCCAAAAACTTTGCTTTTTTTATGCGTAATCGCCAGTGCGATTACTTATGGCTTCGCCACCGTTGGCAAAGCCAACGTTCAAAAAGCGTTGCTTTTTGTGACCGCACTTTTGCTTATTTATTGGCGATAATCACCGCGCGTTTGGGCGCGGGATAGCCTTCGACGGTTTTGCTGTGATCGGCAGGGTCTAAAAAATCAATCAGACTTTCGTTGTCCAGCCAATCGGTTTTTCGTTGTTCTTCAAGAGTGGTCACCGCTTCATCCACGCAACGAATATTGCTGAAGCCGGATTTGCCCAACCAGTTGATTAAACAAGCCACCGACGGAATGAAATACACATTTTTCATTTTGGCGTAACGATCCGCCGGCACCAGCGCCGTATTTTCGTCGCCGTCGATCACCAAAGTTTCCAGCACCAGTTCGCCGCCTTTACGCAGTTGGTTTTTTAGCTGAGTTAGATGATCCAGCGGTGATTTGCGGTGATACAGCACACCCATGGAAAACACCGTATCGAACACGCCGAGAGGCTGCATTTCTTCAATGCCTAAAGGAATTAAATTGGCGCGGCGATCGTTATTCAGCAGTTTGCGCACCGCTTCAAACTGACACAGGAACAATTCGGTCGGGTCGATGCCCACCACGGTTTTGGCACCTTCGCCGACCATGCGCCACATGTGATAACCGCTGCCGCAGCCGACGTCTAACACGGTGCGATCCTGCAACGGCGCCAAATGGGGCAGCACCCGCTCCCATTTAAAATCGGAGCGCCATTCGCAGTCCACATGAATGCCGAATAAATGATACGGGCCTTTGCGCCACGGCATCAGCTGTTTCAGATGATGAATAATGCGTTGGCGTTCGCCTTCGGAAAGCGGAAAAGTGCGGGAGGATTTTACAGAGTTTTTGAGATCAATATGATCCGCCGTTAAATTCGGTAAAAAATCCACAATTTTCGCCCATTTGGCATATTCGCCGTGGGTATTTTTTTCCCAGTTTTTCAGCTGTAACGGCAAGGTTTCCAGCCATGCAGACAAATTAGAAGTGGCAATTTGCCGGTAAAAGGGACGAAAGTCGATCATTGGGCATCCTTATAAGCTTGATTGGCCTGACGGAATCTGTCTTCGATTTGTCGGCTTGGTTTGGGCGATAACAACGACACGATAATAATGCTTAATGTCGCGCAGCCGAAAGCGGGAATCATTTCATAGACATTGTGCCAAACGCTGTCTGTCGGCACCCAGTGTTTCCAGCCGAAAACCACGACGGCGCCCGCCAGCATGCCCGCCATGGCGCCGCTTGAAGTCATGCGCTTCCAGAATAAAGACAGTAGCACGACCGGGCCGAAAGCGCTGCCGAAGCCCGCCCAGGCGAACTCAACCAGTTTCAGCACTTTATTGTTTTCGTCCTGTGCAATCCAAATGGCAAGCCCCGCAATGCTCAGCACCATGACGCGACCTAACCAAACCAGTTCTTTATCGGAGGCGTTCGGGCGAATGAAACCTTTATAGAAATCTTCGGTAATGGCGCTGGAGGAAATCAGCAATTGGCAACTGAGGGTGCTCATCACCGCGGCTAAAATAGCGGAGAGTAAAATACCTGAAATCCAAGGGTTGAACAGCAATTTTGCGAGTTCGATAAAAACCTGTTCGCGTTCCCCGTTAACGGTGCCCGCTAGTTGCGGATTAGCATGGAAATAGGCGATGCCGAAGAAACCGATGCCGATAGCGCCCGATAAACAGAGTATCATCCATATCATGCTGATACGACGGGCTTTATTGAGTGATTTAGCCGAATAAGCCGCCATAAAACGGGCTAAAATATGCGGTTGACCGAAATAGCCCAAGCCCCAGGCGGCCAGGCTGCATAAAGCGAGCGGCGTGGTGCCGGTGAATAAGTCGGTGTAGTCTTTTTGAGCGAATTGTTCCGCCTGTGTCATGATCACGGATAAATTATCCCAGCCGCCGATGCTGTAAATGATGAAAACGGGAGTGAGGAGCAGGGCGAAAATCATCAATGTCGCCTGAATGGTGTCCGTCCAGCTGACCGCCAGGAAACCGCCGATAAAGGTATACGCAATGGTTGCCAGCGCGCCGTACCAAAGCGCGGTGTGATAATCCATCGAAAACAGATTCTGGAATAATTTGGCGCCGGCCACCACGCCGGACGAGCAATAAATGGTGAAAAAGACCAGAATAATGGTAGCGGATACGATTTTTAATAATTTATGCTCGCTGCCGAAACGGCTGTGAAAATATTCGGGCAAGGTGAGCGCGTTATTATTGAATTCCGTGTGCACGCGTAAACGTCCCGCCACGAAGCGCCAGTTGCAGTAGGCGCCAAGGGTTAAACCGATGGCGATCCAGCCTTCAATCAGACCCGAAGCGTAAACTGCGCCGGGCAATCCCATTAATAACCAACCGGACATATCGGAAGCACCGGCGGACATGGCGGTGACAAAACTGCCCAAACGGCGGCCGCCCAGAATGTAATCGGAAAGATTCGACGTATAACGGTAGGCGAGCAAACCGATGGCAATCATGCTCAAAATATAAACACTGAAGGTAATAAGCGTTGGATCAAGTCCAAACATGAAAAACTCCGAAAATTGTGATTTTTATCCGCCGTTCCTGAACGGATGGCTCAGCTTTTAGGTCGTTGGCAAAGCCGGGCTCAAAAAACATTGCGTTTTTTGACCGCACTTTACAGGCTGCGAACGGGTGATTTTTTACGCTAAATTTGAGAAAGGTCACATTTTACATGAATTCCGCTTGTTTTTCTATTTTGCTTTTCGTTATCCTAACGGGATTAATTTTAATGTGATTTTTCAGGTAGTTTATGAATGCTGTAGAGTTGTTGGTGAATGTGACGCCGAATGAAACCCGCGTCGCATTAATGGATAATGCGGAATTAAAAGAAGTTCATATCGAACGTCAGGCAAAACGCGGGATTGTCGGCAATATTTATAAAGGCCGAGTGACGCGCGTGCTGCCCGGCATGCAATCGGCGTTTGTGGACATCGGGCTAGACAAAGCGGCGTTTTTACATGCGTCGGATATCGTCAGCTATACCGAATGCGTCGATGAAAACGAACAAAAGCAGTTCGTGGTGAAAGATATTGTGGAACTGGTGCGCGAAGGGCAGGATTTAGTGGTTCAGGTGGTGAAAGATCCGATTAGCACTAAAGGCGCCCGTTTAACCACCGATATTACGCTGCCGTCCCGTTATCTGGTGTTCATGCCGGAAAACAGCCACGTGGGCGTGTCGCAACGTATTGAAAGCGAAGAAGAACGGGCGCGCTTAAAAGCCTTGGTGGAACCTTATTGCGACGAATTGGGCGGCTACATTATCCGTACCGCCGCGGAAGGCGTGACGGAAGCGGAACTAAAACAGGACGCGGATTTCTTAAAACGTGTATGGCGCAAAGTGCTTGAACGTAAAAGCAAATATCCGACCCGCTCTATGATTTACGGCGAACTGGCGTTAGCGCAACGGGTGTTGCGGGATTTTATCGGGCAAGGTATCGAAAAAATCCGCATCGACTCTAAACTTTGTTTCAACGAAGTGAAAGAATTCACCGAAGAATTTATGCCGGAACTGACGGACAAACTGGTGCTGTATTCCGGCAATAATCAGCCGCTGTTTGACGTATACGGCGTGGAATCGGCAATTAATGCGGCGTTAAATAAACGGGTGAATTTGAAATCGGGCGGTTATCTTATCATTGAACAAACGGAGGCGATGACTACCATCGACATCAACACCGGTGCGTTTGTGGGGCACCGCAATCTGGAAGAAACCATCTTCAACACGAACATTGAAGCCACCAAAGCCATTGCGCAGCAGCTGCAATTACGTAATCTCGGCGGGATTATCATCATCGATTTCATTGACATGCAAACCGACGATCACCGCAATCGCGTGATTCAGTCCTTGGAAGAAGCGCTATCGAAAGATCGCGTCAAAACCAACGTTAACGGTTTTACCCAATTAGGCTTGGTGGAAATGACGCGAAAACGCACGCGCGAAAGTCTGGAACATATTCTTTGCAGCGATTGTCTCGCCTGCCAGGGACGCGGGCACGTCAAAACCGTGGAAACCGTATGTTACGAAATTATGCGCGAAATTATCCGCGTTCATCATTTATTCGCCAGCGAAATTTTTACGGTTTATGCCTCGCCCGCCGTCGCGGATTATCTGATTAACGAAGAAAGCCACGGTTTACTGGCGGAAATCGAAGTCTTTATCGGTAAGCGCGTGCAGGTTAAGCCTGAAGTTTTCTATCACCAGGAACAATTCGACGTGGTGGTGATGTAAACCGAGCGATAATGAAGTTAAAGTGCGGGCGATTTTTTCAATGTTTTTTTAAATTGTGTTAAAATCGCCCGCACTTTTGTATGATTTTTGCCTTCATAAAGCACTGAGAAAAGCGGAAAGTCATCATTTTTTATTTAGAGAAGAATATGTTAGATACCGTCCAAAATTCCTTGCTCACCAACAGCAACCTTTCCTTAACCGATATTCCGAACATTTTTGATTTAATGTCGCACCGTCGTATTGATTACGCGGATCTTTATTTCCAGCTTAGTCAGGATGAAAACTGGGTGCTGGAAGACGGCATTATCAAAGAAGGCGGATTTCATATCGATCGCGGTGTCGGCGTGCGGGCCGTAAGCGGCGAGAAAACCGGTTTCGCTTATTCCGATCAAATCAATCCGGCGAATTTACAGCAATGCGCCAATGCGGTGAAAGGCATCGCCGCGCCGAGCGAGCGACATATTATGCAGCCGGTAAATTTAACGCCGGTGCAGGCCGTTCGGCGTTACGCCGCAATTAATCCGCTGGATACGTTAAGCAAAGAACAGAAAATCGATTTATTGCGCCTGGTTGATCGCACGGCGCGCGCCGAAAGTCAATATGTGACAAAAGTAACCGCAAATTTGACCGCACTTTATGAAGAAATCCTGGTGGCGGCGACAGACGGCACGCTGGCGGCGGACATTCGTCCGTTGGTGCGGTTGTCGATTTCCGTGCTGGTGGAAAAAGACGGCAAACGGGAGCGCGGCAGTGCAGGCGTGGGCGGACGGGTCAGCCTGAATTGGTTCTTCGACGATTTCAACGGCGAAATGCGCGCCCTGTATTTTGCTAAAGAAGCGGTGCGCCAGGCGCTGGTGAATGTCGGTGCCGTCGCCGCGCCTTCCGGTTTAATGCCCGTCGTGCTGGGCGCCGGCTGGCCGGGCGTGTTACTGCACGAAGCGGTGGGACACGGCTTGGAAGGTGATTTCAACCGCAAACAAAGTTCGTTATTCAGCGGCAAAATCGGGCAGTTGGTGACTTCGCCGTTATGCACTATTGTGGACGACGGCACCTTGCCAAATCGTCGCGGCTCCGTGACCGTTGACGACGAAGGCGTACCAAGCCAATGCAATGTGCTGATTAAAGACGGCGTGCTGCAGGGATACATGCAGGACAAAATGAACGCGCGGTTGATGGGAATGCAGCCGACGGGCAACGGTCGTCGCGAAAGTTACGCGCATTTACCGATGCCGCGCATGACGAACACTTATATGCTGGCGGGCGAAAGCCGGTTCGAGGATATTATTGCTTCGGTGGATTACGGTATTTTTGCTCCGCATTTCGGCGGCGGGCAGGTGGACATTACGTCGGGAAAATTCACATTTTCCATGTCGGAAGCCTATCTGATCGAAAAAGGCAAAATCACTAAACCGGTGAAAGGCGCCACCATGATCGGCAACGGTATCGAAGTGATGCAACAGGTTTCTATGGTGGGAAATTCGGCGGAAATTGACCACGGTATCGGCGTATGCGGCAAAGACGGCCAAAGCGTGCCGGTCGGCGTCGGACAACCGGCGTGCAAGATTGAGAAGATTACCGTAGGCGGAACAAATTAAGTTTTTTCTTTTTTCATTGAAGTCGGGCTCATTCTTTGGGAGCTTTCTTGCACGAGCATGATAATAATTTTGAATTTTTATTCAAGATAATTGCATAATAAATCAAAAAAGCGTAACCTACAGCCAAACATAATCAGCGAAAAAGGACAATAAAAATGACACAATATCTCCGCAGTAAATTTGATGAGGTGATGATTCCCAACTATAATCCCGCCAATTTTGTGCCGGTAAAAGGCAAAGGAAGCCGAGTGTGGAATCAAAACGGACGGGAATATATCGATTTTACCAGCGGAATTGCAGTGAACGCTTTGGGGCATTGTCCCGATGAAATTGTGGCCGTCTTGAAAGAACAGGGCGAAAAATTGTGGCATTCCAGCAACTGGTTTACCAGCGAGCCGACATTGGAACTGGGTGATAAATTGGTGGCAAATACCTTTGCCGAGCGAGTGATGTTTGCCAATTCCGGCGCCGAAGCCAATGAAGCGGCACTGAAACTGGCCCGGCGTTATGCGGTGGATCATTTCGGTTATCAAAAATACAATATTATTTCCTTCAAACAGAGTTTTCACGGCCGTACTTTGTTCACTGTCAGCGTGGGCGGGCAGCCGAAATATTCCGACGGATTCGGTCCGAAACCGGCGGGTATTATTCATGTGCCGTTTAATGATTTGGACGCGGTAAAAGCGGTTATCGACGATCATACCTGTGCGATTATCGTGGAGCCGATTCAAGGCGAAAGCGGTGTCATTCCGGCGAAAAAAGAATTTTTGCAGGGATTACGATCGCTTTGCGACGAATATAATGCGCTGCTGATTTTCGACGAAGTACAAACCGGCGTAGGACGTACCGGGGCGTTCTATGCCTATCAAAAATTCGACGTGACGCCCGATATTTTAACTTCCGCCAAAGCGTTGGCGAACGGTTTTCCGATCAGCGCCATGATGACCACTGCCGACATTGCGAAAAGTTTTGCGCCGGGCGTGCACGGCACGACATTCGGCGGTAATCCGTTGGCTTGCGCCGTCGGAGCGAAAGTTGTGGATATTATTGCCCGTCCGGAATTCTTAGCGAATGTCAACCGCACTTCCGAGTTTTTTAAGGCTCAGTTATGCCAATTAAACGAACGATTCGGTTTGTTTACCGACGTGCGCGGCGAAGGCTTGTTGATTGGTGCCGAGTTAGTCGAGCAATATCGTGGCAAAGCGGCCGAGTTTGTAAAAGCCTGCGCCGATCAAGGGTTGATGATTTTGGTTGCCGGCCCGAATGTGTTGCGATTTGCACCGGCACTGAATATTTCGCAGGAAGAAATTGAAGCGGGAATTGGAAGATTGGCAAGCGCATTGGAGACATTCTGATTGTTTGATCGTTAAGTGATGAGTGAGACGACAAAATAACAACGGCCGGGCTTATACCCGGCTTTATTTTTAATGATTTTCGAATTTTTTAAGCTATTGATAAATAAGAAATTAAATTTTTTTTGTAAAATGTTAGAAATTTTTCAATAAATATATTGACACAAATTTACATTAACCTTACAATTCACCGCGTTTAACGTTGTGATGATGTTAAACGAATATAAGTATTTTATTCATAAAACCCCTTTTTACGCCAGATTCCCTTAGTCTGGCTTTTTTTATACGTGGAATTTAAGACAATACATAAATCGTCATTTTATTGAAGGTTTCCAAAAGCGTGTTTGTAACGGTAATCTTCAAAAAACACTTCATTTTTTATGCGTAATCGCCAGTGCGATTACTTATGGCTTCGCCACCGTTGGCAAAGCCAACGTTCAAAAAGCGTTGCTTTTTGTGACCGCACTTTTCTTTCTTTTTACTGCAATAACTCGATAACGGTAAAATTGTTCTAGTTAAATCCTCTTGTTTTGGTTAGAATTCCTAAAGACTTAATCGTTTCAGGAGGATTTTTATGAATTTCCCGCAAATTGCCCGACAGGTTATTGATAAACTTGGCGGTAAAGAAAATATTGCGACCCTTGCGCATTGTGCGACTCGCTTGCGTTTAACTATTGCTGACGAATCAAAAATAGACAAGGCGGCGATTGAAAACATCGACGGCGTAAAAGGACAGTTTTCCACTTCCGGGCAATATCAAATTATTTTCGGTTCCGGCACGGTGAACAAAGTGCATGCGGAAATGGCGAAAATTATGGGCGGCGAATCTTCCGCTTCGGCACAAGCCGCAGCCGCCAACGTGCCGCAGCAAAATATCGTACAACGCTTAATCAAAGGCTTGTCGGAAATTTTCGTGCCGATTATTCCGGCTATCGTCGCCGGCGGTTTGTTAATGGGGATTGGCAATATTTTTACGGCCAAAGATTTGTTTCAGGAAGGGAAGTCGCTGTTAGATCTTTACCCGCAATATCAAGATCTCGCCTCATTAATCGATACCTTCGCCAACGCACCTTTCGTATTCCTGCCTATTTTACTCGGTTTCACCGCCACCAAAAAATTCGGCGGTAATCCGTATCTGGGCGCTACGCTGGGTATGTTGCTGGTTCATCCCGCATTGACCAATGCTTACGGTTATGCGGAAGCCATACAAAACGGTACACTGCAAAATTGGAATATTCTGGATTTAATCAGTATTGAAAAAGTCGGTTATCAAGGCACGGTGATTCCTGTTTTGATTGCTTCCTGGGTGCTGGCGACATTAGAAAAATTCTTCGTTAAGGTGGTGCCGTCCGTATTAAATAACTTGATTACGCCGTTATTTTCTTTGTTTATCACGGGATTATTGGCGTTTAGCGTGATTGGACCTTTCGGTCGGGAAGCGGGCGAATTGCTGAGTTCCGGCTTAACCTGGCTGTATGATAACCTGGGCTTTATCGGCGGCGGCGTGTTCGGCAGTCTATATGCGCCGATTGTGATTACCGGCATGCACCAAACTTTTATCGCCATTGAAACGCAATTACTGGCAAGCACGGCGGCGACTTTCATTTTCCCGATTGCCGCGATGTCGAACATTGCGCAGGGCGCGGCTTGCCTGGCGGTGGCCGTGCTGAATAAAGACGCGAAAACTCGCGGTCTGGCGGTGCCTTCAGGTATTTCGGCCTTGTTAGGCATTACTGAACCGGCGATGTTCGGGGTGAATTTGCGTTTCCGTTATCCGTTCTATGCCGCGATGGTCGGTTCCGGTTTAGCGGCGGCGTTTATCGCGTATTTTAACGTTAAAGCGACCGCATTAGGCGCTGCCGGTTTGGTGGGAATTGCCTCTATCCGCGCGGGAGACTGGGGCATGTACGCCGTAGGGATGGCGATTTCCTTTACCGTTGCCTTTATTGTGGCGTTAGCGCTGGGCATGCGCGCTAAATCGCAGGCTTAAGTATTTGGCAAGATAAAAACGCACCGCACGAAATAAAAGTGCGGTGCGTTTTTTGTGAGTTTTTTCAAAGCACAAACAGGTGACGGCGATTATTCGTCTAAAGAATAGAAGGTTTTACCGATCTCGATTTTACCCAAACCTTTGGCTTCGCGCCATTGGTTGGCGTCCCGCAGGGAATAGACGCAGCCGCAATATTCCTGTTTGTAAAATCCTTCTTCTTTGCGAATTCGGTCGGAACGGGCGGAACCGCCGTCTTTACGCCAGTTGAAATCCCAAAAAATGACGTCGTCATAACGGGCGGCGGCGCGGCGGCCGCAGTCGTAAACTTGTTCCTGATTTTTCCAGCGGGAAATTCCGAGGCTGGTGGCGATAACCGGAAAGCCGTTTTCATGAGCGTAAAGGGCGGTGCGTTCCAATCGCATGTCGAAACATTTGGTACAACGCGCACCGCGTTCGGGTTCGTGTTCCAATCCTTTCACCCGTTCAAACCACTGCGCGCGGTCGTAATCCGCATCGATAAAAGGAATATTGTTTTTTTCCGCAAAACGTTTGTTTTCTTCTTTCCGGATTAAATATTCTTTATGCGGATGAATATTGGGGTTGTAAAAGAAAATGGTGAATTCCACGTCCGACGCCATTACCGCGGCGATAATTTCACCGGCGCAGGGCGCACAGCAAGTATGCAGCAACAATTTGCGATGCCCGTTCGGCAATTCGAGCCGAGGGCGGACATAAGGTGCATTGGGATCCGGTTTCGGGTTGCGTTTTTTTTGTTTCGGCTCAAATGAATGTGCCGAAGATTGCCCGTTTTGCGTTTTTTCCGAACGGGAAAAAACATCGCATTTTTTTCCCGCACTTTGTGCGGATTGATTGTTTTCCGTCATAATACTTTCCTAAAAAAATAAGGGCGTTTGCACGCCCTGAAATCCTGATTAATAAGTTCGATTTACGGATTGGTAAGCCAGGGAAATCAGCGCTTGTTTATATTCGTTATCCGGCAACGCGTTCAGCGCATCCACCGCTTTTTGCGCTTCAATTTTAGCGCGCTCCATAGCGTGATCGAGGGATTTATGTTCCGCCATAATGGCAAGCACTTCGCCAATGATTTCCCGTTTGCCGCCTTCTTCAATCGCCGAGCGGATAAGCGCGGCCTGCTCCGGCGTGCCGTGCCGCATGGCGTGGAGCAACGGTAAAGTCGGTTTGCCTTCCGCTAAATCGTCGCCCACGTTTTTGCCCATGGTTTCCGCTTCGGCGCTGTAGTCCAACACGTCGTCCACCAGTTGGAATGCGGTGCCGAGATAGCGTCCGTATTGTTGCAGCGCCGATTCGGTTTTTTCATCCGCATTCGCCACAATCGCCGCCGCCTGAGTGGATACTTCAAACAGACGCGCGGTTTTGCGGTAAATCACTTTCATGTAATTTTCTTCGGTGGTTTCCGGATCATTCACATTCATCAACTGTTGCACTTCGCCTTCCGCCAATACGTTCGTGGCGTCAGACATAATCGTTAACATTTTCAACGAGTTAAGTTTAGCCATCAACTGAAATGCGCGAGTGTAAATGAAGTCGCCCACTAACACGCTGGCGGCGTTACCGAACGCTGCGTTGGCCGTTGCGCGTCCGCGGCGCATATCCGATTCGTCCACCACATCGTCATGCAACAGGCTGGCGGTATGAATAAATTCAATGAAAGCCGCGCACATCGGCATTTGTTCGCCGTCGTAATTCAGTGCGCGCGCCGCCAGTAAGGCGATCATCGGACGAATGCGTTTTCCGCCGCCCTGAATGATATAAAAACCGAGTTGGTTGATTAAAGCGACGTCAGAATTAAGTTGCGCTAAAATTTCCGCGTTCACTTTTTGCATATCCGGCTCGATTAAAGCCTGAATGGCTTTCATGTCCATGAGATGATTTTGTGTTGTCATTATTGCCAATCCATGAATAAATGGGCGTTGATCGATAAAAAGTGCGGTCAAGTTTAACCGATTTTTTGTTATATCTAAAATGAAACCGACGGATTTCACAATTTTTTTATTTTATTACAAAGAAACGCTTGCTATCCCTCATATTTTTCCGTAGAATTTGCGACCTATTTATATGATTTTGACGTGCTATAAACAAAATGACGTTATAAGCACAGTATTAGCGGAGTATTTATGTACGCAGTTTTTCAAAGTGGCGGTAAACAACACCGTGTAAGCGAAGGTCAAGTTGTTCGTTTAGAAAAACTTGAATTAGCAACCGGTGAAACGGTTGAATTCGATTCAGTGTTGATGGTCGTTAACGGTGAAGATGTTAAAATTGGTGCGCCGGTTGTTTCTGGTGCGAAAGTAGTGGCTGAAGTGGTTGCGCAAGGTCGTGGCGATAAAGTAAAAATCGTTAAATTCCGTCGCCGTAAACACAGCCGTAAACAGCAAGGTCATCGTCAGTGGTTCACGGAAGTGAAAATCACTGGGATTCAAGCATAATTTCAGAGGAGATCAAGTAGATGGCAACTAAAAAAGCTGGTGGTTCAACTCGTAACGGTCGTGATTCTGAAGCTAAACGCCTTGGTGTTAAACGTTTCGGTGGCGAATCCGTATTAGCAGGCAGCATTATTGTTCGTCAACGCGGTACGAAATTCCACGCAGGCAGCAATGTTGGTATGGGTCGTGACCATACTTTGTTCGCAACTGCAGATGGTAAAGTAAAATTTGAAGTTAAAGGCGAAAAAAGTCGTAAATACGTCAGTATTGTGACTGAATAATCAAGAAACCTTATAATTTCGGTCGTATAAAATTTAAAATGCCTCACAGTTTTGTGGGGCATTTTTATATTGTGTTAATGTAAAGATTATGAATCAGCAACCCGTTTTAGGCTTTATTTTTGCTTTAATTGCGGCCATGGCATGGGGATCGTTGCCCATTGCATTACAAAACGTACTGCGGGTAATGGATGCGGAAAGCATTGTATGGTACCGCTTTTTCGTGGCGGCTTTTGCCTTGTTTTT
This sequence comes from Exercitatus varius, assembly GCF_029577735.1. NCBI lineage: Bacteria > Pseudomonadati > Pseudomonadota > Gammaproteobacteria > Pasteurellales > Pasteurellaceae > Exercitatus > Exercitatus varius. The sequence goes on from NZ_JARQTO010000002.1 coordinate 301,470, forward strand.
ATTATTGTCCTGGAAGAAAAAATTGCCAGCTCTTGCGCAATTCAGTCCAAGATATTGGCAATTATCCGTAATTGGCGTGTTGGGACTTGCAGGAAACTTTTTTCTGTTTAATTCTTCTTTGAAGTATATCGAACCTTCCGTTACCCAGATTTTTATTCATTTATCGTCATTTATGATGTTGATTTGCGGCGTTTTTGTGTTTAAAGAAAAATTAGGCGTGCACCAAAAATTAGGTTTGGCGGTTTTAATTTTCGGATTAATTTTATTTTTTAACGATAAATTCGCCGTGTTGTTCGGTGTTAACGCGTATTCTACGGGAATTATGTTGAGTGTAACGGCGGCGGTGGTTTGGGTCGGTTATGGTATGGCGCAGAAATTGATGTCGCGTTCATTTAGCGCTCAGCAAATTTTGCTGATTATGTATGCGGGATGCGTTATTGTGTTTATGCCCTTTGCAAAATTTTCACAAATTGAAGGATTAAGCGGTTTTACTTTAGGTTGTTTCATTTATTGTTGTTTGAATACGCTGATTGGCTACGGTGCTTATGCCGAAGCGTTAAATCGCTGGGACGTTTCGAAAGTCAGCGTAGTGATTACTTTGGTGCCGTTGTTCACGATTTTATTTTCCCATATTTTACATAAAATCAATCCGGAGCATTTTGCTATGCCTCATCTTAATAGCATTAGTTATATTGGGGCGTTTGTTGTAGTATTGGGAGCAATTATCTCGGCGGCGGGATATAAATTGTTCAAGCATAGAAAGGTATAGAAGATGAAATTTATTGATGAAGCTTTGATTCGTATTGAAGCGGGAGACGGCGGTAACGGCTGTGTGAGTTTCCGTCGTGAAAAATTTATTCCGAAAGGCGGCCCTGACGGCGGCGACGGCGGCGACGGCGGCGATGTTTATTTGCTTGCCGACGAAAATCTAAACACCTTAATCGATTACCGTTTTGAGAAACGTTTTGCCGCACAACGCGGCGAAAACGGGCGCAGTTCCGATTGCACGGGGCGGCGCGGGCAGGATATTACGTTACGCGTACCGGTGGGAACCCGTGCGATTGATAACGATACCAAAGAAATTCTGGGGGATTTAACTCGGCACGGCAGTAAATTGCTGGTGGCGAAAGGCGGTTATCACGGATTGGGCAATACCCGTTTTAAATCTTCCGTAAACCGCGCGCCGCGTCAGAAAACCATGGGAACGCCCGGTGAAAAACGCGATCTGCAACTGGAGCTGATGTTGTTGGCGGATGTGGGCATGCTCGGTTTGCCGAATGCCGGAAAATCCACCTTTATTCGCGCGGTTTCCGCAGCAAAACCGAAGGTGGCGGACTATCCGTTTACCACATTGGTGCCGAGTTTAGGCGTGGCGCGTGTCGGTTCCGATCGCAGCTTTGTAGTGGCGGATATTCCCGGTCTAATTGAAAATGCATCCGAAGGCGCAGGGCTCGGCATTCGCTTCCTGAAGCATTTGGAGCGTTGCCGCGTATTGATCCATTTGGTGGATATTGCGCCGATTGATGAAAGCGATCCCGCCGATAATATTGCCGTTATTGAAAACGAATTGTTTCAATATAGCGAAAAATTGGCGGAGAAGCCGCGCTGGTTGGTGTTCAACAAGATTGATACCATGAGCGACGAAGAAGCGGCGGCGCGCGCGAAAGAGATTGTCGAACGCCTCGGCTATGAGGATGACTATTTCCTGATTTCTGCGGCAACGGGTAAAAATGTGTCTCAATTAACCCATGACATTATGGATTTCCTTGAAGCGCATCCGCGCGAAACGGAACAAGATAAGCCGGCCGACGAAGTGAAATTCAAATGGGACGATTATCATCAACAAGCCGTGGAAAATGCGGTTGAAGACGATGATTTCTGGGACGATTGGTCGGAAGAAGATGACGAAGGCGTGGAAATTATCTACGAACGGGGCGGAAATTAATTCCATGAAACGGAAAAGTGCGGTCAAAAAACGATGAGATTTTTGACCGCACTTTATTGATTTAGTTGAAATTATTTTTCTTTTTTCGGTAACGCCGCATGGGAAGCTTTCAATTCTTTCATGCGGTTTTTTAAATCACGACGCTGTTTAGACAGTTCCGCCGCTTTGATGACATAATCGTCAACGCGGTTTTCATAGTCGTCGTGCATATTGTTGATAATTGCGCGCACGTCTGCAATGCTCATATCGTCCTGAATGTAATCGGTAAGATTATCTAACAATAACACGCGTTTTTTGTTATCGCGGATTTTGCGTTCGCAATCGCCGATTTCGCGCAATAATTTGTTACGCTGACGATTAATTCGGACGTATTCTAGAACTTCTTGGAAGGATTGTTTGCTCACATTTTCCATAATTTTACTCTCAACAGGTTAAACAAAGATAAGGTAATCTAACGTTTTTTTGTTATGCCGTCAAAGTGTTAAAAAAGATTTTGTGGGATAAATCAATTTTTTCCGCGAATTTACCTAAAATTCGTTGCCTAGCCGGGCTCAAGGTGGTAAAAATACCGAGTTATACTCAAAATCAAAAACAATCAGGATGCAAATTATGACACAGGTATTTAATTTCAGCGCGGGACCGGCGATGATGCCGCAAGCGGTTTTAAAAACGGCGCAGGCCGAATTATTAAATTGGCAAAACCAAGGGACTTCCGTCATGGAAGTCAGCCATCGCGGTAAGTATTTTATGGAATTAATCGCGCAGGCGGATAAAGATCTGCGTCAGCTTTTTAAGGTGCCTGATAATTACAAAATTCTTTTCCTGCAAGGCGGCGCCCGCGGCCAATTTGCGGCGGTACCGATGAATTTAATCGGTGCAAAAGGCAAAGCGCTTTATTTGAACAGCGGCCACTGGTCCGCAATGGCGGCGAAAGAAGCGCGTAATTTCTGCGAAATTGATGAAATCAGCATTGCCGAAAAAGACGAAAACGGCGTTATCGGCGTGACTCGTACGGATTTCAGCGACATTGCGGATCAATATGATTACGTGCATTACTGCACTAACGAAACCATTACCGGCGTGCAGATTAAAGAAGTGCCGAATGTGGGCGACGCGGTTTTAGTGGCGGATATGTCTTCGGATATCATGTCGAAACAAATCGACATCAGTAAATTCGGATTAATTTATGCCGGCGCGCAAAAAAATCTGGGACCGGCCGGGATTACCTTAGTGATTGTGCGCGAGGATTTAATCGGTCACGCCCGTCGGGCGACGCCGTCGATTTGGAATTACGAAGTGCAGGCGAACGCCGATTCCATGATCAACACTCCGCCGACGTTTGCGTGGTATTTGTGTTCCCTGGTGTTCCGACATATGTTGGCGGAAGGCGGTATCGACGTTTATACTCGCCGCAATGCAACGAAAGCCGAATTGCTGTATAACTTCTTGGATCAGAGTAAATTCTACCGCAATTATATTGCAAAACCGAACCGTTCCGTGATGAACGTCACCTTTACCACGGATAACGACGAACTCAACATGAAATTTGTCGCCGAAGCTACTGCCGCCGGCTTGCATGCGCTGAAAGGGCATAAAGTTTTGGGCGGCATGCGCGCGTCCCTGTATAACGCCATGCCGATTGAAGGCGTGCAGGCGTTAATCGAATTTATGAAAAAATTCGAAGCGGAAAACGCATAATTTGTCGCGGGTGATCGACGGTTCACCCGTTTTCAACATTTCGTAACGGGCAAATTTGTCCTTTTTATCCTTAAAAGTGCGGTCAAAATTTATGACATTTTTACAACGAGCCAATCAGGGCGTTCAATCGCTTTCTCCTTATCAAGCGGGAAAACCTATCGAAGAACTGGAACGTGAATTAGGCATCAGCAATATCGTCAAACTCGCGTCCAACGAAAATCCGTTCGGTTTTCCTGAAAGTGCGAAAAAAGCCATTCGCGAACAACTGGATTCTCTCACTCGTTATCCCGACAGCAACGGTTTCACCCTGAAACAGACGATTGCCGGAAAATTCGGTTTAAAACCGGAACAAATCACCTTGGGTAACGGTTCTAACGATTTAGTGGAATTGTTTGCCCATACGTTCGTTTCAGAACACGACGAAGTGATTTTTTCCAAATATGCGTTTATCGTTTACCCGTTGATTACCCAAGCCATTAACGCCACCGCCCGCGAAATTCCTGCGAAAAACTGGGGGCATGACTTAGATGCGTTTTTAGCGGTAATCAACGAAAAAACCAAGTTAATTTATATTTCCAATCCGAACAATCCGACGGGAAATTTCTTAACGCATAACGAAATTGATGAGTTTCTGGCAAAAGTGCGGTCGGATATTATTGTGGTTTTGGACGAAGCCTATACCGAATTTACCGCCAAAGACGAGCGGGTGGATTCTTTCGCGTTATTGAAAAAATATCCGAATTTGGTGGTGTCTCGCTCTTTGTCCAAAGCCTATGGTTTAGCGGGTTTGCGGATTGGTTATGCGGTAGCGAACGAAGAAATCACCGGTTTATTCAACCGCGTGCGTCAGCCGTTTAATGTGAACAGCCTGGCGTTAGCCGCGGCGGTTGCGGTGCTAAACGACGATGCCTTTGTGGAAAAAGTGGCGGAAAATAACCGTAACGAACTTAAACGTTATGAAGCGTTCTGCCAACGATACGGGTTGAAATATATTCCGTCCAAAGGCAATTTCATTACTATTGATTTTGAACGTCCGGCCGCGCCGATTTATGATGCGTTATTGCATGAAGGCGTTATTGTTCGCCCGATCGCCGGTTACGGCATGCCGAATCATTTGCGCGTGAGCATCGGTTTGCCGCAGGAAAACGATCGTTTGTTTGACGCATTAATTAAAGTTTTGAATTTAAAAGAAATTTAAATATTAATTGTCCTTCGGCATACATTGGCTTATGTATGCCGATTATTTATATTTAGGCACGAATCGCGAGATTCGCGCCCTCATTTTTATAGAAAAGCATGGAAAAAATCACTTTAAATCCAATCAACCGTGTTGAAGGTACGGTTAATTTGCCGGGCTCGAAAAGTTTGTCCAATCGCGCATTATTACTCGCCGCGCTGGCGAAGGGCACCACGAAAGTGACCAATTTACTTGACAGCGACGATGTGCGTCACATGCTCAATGCGCTCAAACAGCTTGGCGTGAATTATAGGCTTTCCGACGATAAAACTACGTGCGAAGTGCAGGGGTTCGGCAAAGCTTTCGAATGGCAAAACGGGTTATCGCTTTTTTTAGGCAATGCCGGCACCGCCATGCGGCCGTTAACCGCCGCGTTATGTTTGGCTAATCCGGGCGACGAAGGCGTTGCCGAAATTGTGCTTACCGGCGAACCGCGCATGAAAGAACGTCCTATCAAACATTTGGTGGATGCATTGTTGCAGGCGGGCGCGGAAGTGGAATATTTGGAACAGGAAGGTTATCCGCCGCTGGCAATCCGCAATAAAGGTCTGCACGGCGGCAAGGTGAAAATCGACGGTTCAATTTCTTCTCAATTTTTGACCGCACTTTTAATGGCGGCGCCTATGTCTTCAGCCGATACCGAAATTGAAATTATCGGTGATTTGGTATCGAAACCTTATATTGATATCACTTTGAATATGATGAAAATTTTCGGTGTTGAGGTGGAAAATCAACATTATCGGCGTTTTATGGTAAAAGGCTGCCAACAATATCAGTCGCCGAACACTTTCTTAGTAGAGGGCGATGCTTCGTCCGCCTCTTATTTTCTGGCGGCGGGCGCTATTAAAGGTTGCGTGAAAGTCACCGGAGTCGGTAAAAACAGCATTCAGGGCGATCGCTTGTTCGCCGACGTATTGTCCGCCATGGGCGCGAAAATTACTTGGGGCGACGATTTTATTCAGGCGGAACAAAGCGAACTTGTGGGAGTGGATATGGATATGAATCACATTCCCGACGCCGCTATGACCATTGCCACCACCGCGCTATTTGCCAAAGGCGAAACCGTGATCCGTAATATTTATAACTGGCGGGTGAAAGAAACCGATCGTTTAACGGCGATGGCGACGGAATTGCGCAAAGTAGGCGCTACGGTGGAAGAAGGAGAGGATTTTATCCGCATTCAGCCTTTGCCGTTAGAGCGATTCCGGCATGCGGAAATCGAAACCTATAATGATCACCGTATGGCGATGTGCTTTGCGTTGATTGCCTTATCCGATACGCCGGTGACGATTTTGGATCCGAAATGTACGGCGAAAACCTTTCCGACATTCTTTGATGAATTTTCAAGAATTTCACAATAATTTGGCCTTAAATCAAGGGAAACGTTAAAAATTTACGCTTTCCCTTAGATTTTATTTGACAAAATAAAAACAAGCCTTTATTTGTATAAGCCATCAAATATTTTCGTTTTTAGTTTTCAGGAGTTATTTATGTCTCATCTTTCTGTTGCAAAATTCGGCGGGACCAGTGTTGCAAATCATGCCGCTATGACGGCTTGTGCAAAAATCGTTATTGCCGATCCCAATACTCGTGTGGTCGTACTTTCCGCTTCTGCCGGTATCACGAATTTATTAGTGGCGCTGGCGAATGGGGTTGACGCTCAACAACGGGAGAAATTATTAGCTGAAGTTCGTCAAATCCAGGAAAATATTTTAACCGAGTTACAGGATGACAGCTTTGTGCGTCCTGAAATCGAACGCTTGCTGGATAATATCGATTCGTTGGCGGAAGCGGCGAGTTTGGCCACTTCGGCGGCGTTAACGGATGAATTAATCAGCCACGGCGAAATGATGTCCACTCGTCTGTTCGTGGAAGTGTTGCGCGAATTAAATGCGCAATCAACCTGGTTAGACGTGCGTTCATTGGTGGCAACCAACAGCAATTTCGGTAAAGCGGCGCCGGATGACGAGCAAACCCAGAAAAACAGCGACAATATTTTAAAACCGTTAATCGATCGCGGTGAGCTGGTGATCACTCAAGGTTTTATCGGACGTGATCCGAACGGCAAAACCACTACGTTAGGTCGCGGCGGTTCGGACTATTCGGCGGCACTGATTGCCGAAGTATTGAATGCCAAAGACGTATTGATCTGGACGGATGTGGCGGGTATTTACACCACGGATCCGCGTATTGTGCCGGCGGCCAAACGTATTGATACCATGAGCTTTGCCGAGGCGGCGGAAATGGCGACTTTCGGGGCGAAAGTCTTGCATCCGGCGACATTACTACCGGCAGTGCGCAGTAACATTCCGGTTTATGTGGGTTCCAGCAAAGCGCCGCAAGACGGCGGCACCTGGGTCACGCGCGATCCGCAGCCGCGTCCGACATTCCGCGCCATCGCGTTGCGTCGCGATCAAACTTTATTAACGCTTTCCAGTTTAAATATGTTGCATGCGCAGGGATTCCTTGCGAATGTGTTCAATATTCTGGCAAAACACAAAATTTCCGTGGACACCATTACCACATCGGAAGTCAGCATTGCGTTAACCCTGGATAAAACCGGTTCGGCTTCTTCCGGAGCGGAATTGTTATCTAACGAATTACTGACCGAATTGAGCGAAGTGTGCACGGTGAAAGTGGATACGGGACTGGCGTTGGTGGCGTTAATCGGTAACGATTTGCATATTGCGGCGGGCGTGGCAAAACGCATATTTAATTCATTGGAACCGTATAACGTGCGAATGATTAGTTACGGCGCCAGCACAAATAACATCTGCATGCTGGTCCACAGTAATCAGGCGGACGATGTCGTGCGGGCGTTACATGCGGAATTATTTGAATAATTTTGTTTAACGTATAGGTAAAGTGCGGTCAAAAATTGAAACGTTTTTTGAAATTACGTCGCAGTTGAACAAAGCTGAAATTAGGGTTACCGAGCTTGTGGAAGTATAAGTCGTTTCGGCTTTTGTTAAGCACAAAACGCATGCTTCCGCAAGTTTTGTGCGTTTACGGCATAATGCCGCATTTCTTGGCGATACGGGAAAAAATCCGGCCATCGGCACGCGAAAATTAGCGTGGGAAAATCGGGGCGGTTGCTAAAATTTCAGATCATTATTGACGTGCGGAAATATGCCAAATTCGTGCCGATTCCATTGTGCGACATCTATCCCGGCGCCCCGGCTGTTGCGGTGGGCGCCGTTTTAATCAAGATCACTCGCCGAATCCCGCGTTTGATATGAATTAATCCTTCATCGACGATGGGGCGATGTCCAACATTTAAAAGTGCGGTCAATATTACAGGAGTTTTTTCATGGCAATTAATAAAGATACTCAATTATGCATTTCTATTTCGGCGCGTCCGAGTAATTTCGGCACAACCTTCCATAATTATTTGTATCAAAAACTCGGTCTGGATTTTATTTATAAAGCGTTTCAGGTGCAGGATGTTGAACACGCCGTGAAAGGCGTGCGGGCGCTTGGGATTCGAGGTTGCGCGGTGTCTATGCCGCACAAAGAAAGCTGTATGCCGTTTGTGGACGAAATTTCGGAATCGGCGGCGGCTATTCAGTCTGTGAATACTATTGTCAATGACAACGGCTATCTAAAAGCCTATAACACGGACTATATCGCAATTTATAAATTAATCGAGAAATATCAATTAGATAACGCAAAATCGGTGATTGTTCACGGCAGCGGCGGTATGGCGAAAGCCGTGGTTGCGGCGTTCAAAAATTCGGGTTTTAACCGACTGAAAGTGTATGCGCGTAATGCGGAAACGGGCAAGAATCTCGCCGCACTTTATGGCTTTGAATATATTTCCAGTCTTGAGCATCAACAGGCGGAGATTTTGGTGAACGTGACGCCAATCGGCATGAAAGGCGGCAAGGACGAATTGACGTTGGCATTCCCCGAGCATCTCATAAAAGCCGCCGAAACGGCATTTGATGTGGTGGCGATGCCGGTAGAAACGCCGTTTATTAAATCGGCGGAACGCTTTGGTAAGCAAGTGATTTCCGGCGCGGAAGTTATTGTGTTGCAAGCCGTGGAGCAATTCGAGCTTTATACCCACCAACGACCAAGCGATGAGCTTGTTATCGAAGCCGGAAACGTTGCGCGCGAAACTGTCCGGAAATAATTATTCCAATAGTAAAGTGCGGTCAAAAAAACGATCGTTTTTTCGACCGCACTTTTGTTGCTACAGTAGACAAAATTTTGCTCGCATTTTCTTTTGTTTCAAAAAAGTATGCTATTATTCGTTATTATTTTTTATTAAGAGCATTATTCGATTGATGAATTTTCGTTGGAATTTAATTTTAGGCGTGATTGCTTTGGCGTTGTCGGCTTGGTTTTATAGCCTGAACCAAGAAGACGGTTCATTGGCCAATCTCATTAAAAAGCCTGATAGTCCCGAATATATCGGGCAGAAAATGGAGACAACTATTTTTTCGCCGACGGGTCAAAAGCAATATATTGCCAAATCGGATAAAGTGGAATATTACAGTGAAGACGGACATACGGATTTCTTTAATCCTATGGTTTTCGTTTTGGACGATTCCGCTTCCGACAAATCCAAACAAAATGAAACGGATCTGCACCAAAGTTGGAAATTAACTGCGGCAAAAGCAACGTTAACTAAAGATAATATGTTGAATTTAAGCGGGCGGGTAGTCGCGCAGAGTTTATTGCCCGAATCCCGTTTGCAGCGGATAGAAAGCGAACGTGCGACGGTGAATTTAAAGACTCAGGACATCACGTCGAATACGGAAGTGAAAATCAACGGCCAGAATTTTGTCAGTTCGGGCCTGAAACTGGACGGCAATCTTAAACAGCAAGTTGCAACGCTCAAGGAACAAGTGAAAACTCATTATGAAATCAACAAATAAAATTTTATTGGCGACGGTCTTATTGATGACTTCGTTATCCGCCGCCGCGTTGAAAGACGACACCAATAAACCGATTAATATCGATTCCGGCAATCAGGAATTGGATATGGAAAACAGCGTGGTGACTTTCACCGATAATGTCGTCATTACGCAAGGCTCTATTTTAATTAAAGCGAATAAAGTCGTCATTACCCGGCCGCCGGAAAATTCCGGTAAAAAAGAAACGGTGGATGCCTTCGGCTCGCCGGTGACATTTCATCAGATGATGGACGACGGTAAACCCGCCGATGGTAAAGCCGATAAAGTCCATTATGATTTAGGTACGGAATTCCTCACGCTGACGGGAAATGCCGAATTGAAACAGCTGGATAGCAAAATTAACGGCGACGTGATCACTTATGACGTGAAAAAACAACAGCTTAAAGCCACGAGCGGAGCGAAATCCCGCGTGCGTACCGTCTTAATTCCGGCGCAGTTAAACGATAAGAAAAAGTAAGGAGACGATGAATGGCTGTTCTTTATGCCGAACATTTAGCAAAAAGTTATAAAGCGCGAAAAGTCGTTTCCGATGTGAGTTTTACCGTGCGATCCAACGAAATTGTGGGGCTGCTCGGTCCGAACGGCGCCGGGAAAACCACTTCTTTTTATATGGTGGTGGGGTTAGTGCGTCACGATGAAGGTAAAATCCGTATTGATGACGAAGATATCAGTCTGCTACCCATGCATAACCGTGCGCAAAAAGGCGTCGGTTATTTACCGCAGGAAGCGTCGATTTTCCGCCGTTTAAGCGTCTATGATAATTTGATGGCGGTACTTGAAATCCGGAAAGATTTAACCCCGGAACAGCGTCATGATCGCGCGGAGGAATTAATTGAAGAGTTTAATATCGAGCATATCCGTGACAGCTTAGGGCAATCTTTATCCGGCGGTGAGCGTCGTCGGGTGGAAATTGCGCGGGCATTGGCGGCCAATCCTAAATTTATTTTGCTTGACGAACCTTTTGCCGGAGTCGATCCGATTTCGGTTATCGATATCAAAAAAATTATTAAGGATTTGCGGGATCGCGGTTTGGGCGTACTTATTACGGATCATAACGTACGTGAAACCCTGGATGTATGCGAGCGGGCCTACATCGTCAGCGCAGGGAAAATGATCGCAACGGGGACGCCCGCGGAAGTCATGAATAATGATCACGTGAAACAGGTGTATCTCGGTGAGGGATTTAAGCTATAAACCATGAAATTTACCGAATTATTAACGCCCGACAACATCCGTCAGGGCGTTGTTGCTTCTAGCAAAAAAGCGTTATTGGAATTTATCGGACGGATTGTCGGCAAGCAGGTGAATTCGGAACAATTTACCGGCCTGAAGTGTTTTGAAAGTCTGTTCGGTCGTGAAAAAATGGGATGTACCGCAATCGGTAGCGGTGTGGCGATGCCGCGTGCGCGGTTGCCTGTCGGCGACAAACCTATCGCCGTTTTTTTGCAGTTGACGGAACCGATTGATTATGAAGCTCAGGATAAACGCAAAGTGGATCTTATTTTAGCGGTATTAGTGCCGGAAGGCCTGTGTTCCAGCTACAGTGCGAATTTATCCGAGTTGTCTGAAAAATTGACCGATAAAAATCTCACAAAAAAACTGCGCGCCGCACAAAGTGCGGAAGAAATTTGGCAAGTTTTTGAATTCGCTGACGCCTATCTGGACGAAAGCGTCAAAGAAGAAGCGGCAACAACAAGCAATTAATTTTAGTAGGCAAGCTATGGAACTCATTATTATCAGTGGACGTTCAGGTGCAGGGAAATCAGTAGCATTGCGAGCGTTGGAAGATATCGGTTATTACTGTGTAGACAATCTGCCTATCGATTTACTGCCTCAATTAGCCGATATTCTCTCGCAAAGTCAGGCTTCTGCGGCAATTAGCCTGGATATCCGCAATTTGCCGAATTCCACTCAGCATCTTGATGAAATTCTGACGGAGTTGGGCAATAAGCACCAGATCAAAGTGATCTTTTTAGATGCGGATCGCGGTACGTTGATTCGGCGTTATAGCGATTCCCGCCGGCTTCATCCGTTATCCGTCCAGAACCAGGATTTGAGTCTGGAGGCGGCGATTGATGCGGAACAGATTCAACTTGATCCGTTGATTCAACACGCCAATCTGATTATTGATACGGCGGTGCTTTCCACTCACGAATTGGCGGAGCGGTTACGCGAATTTTTGCGCGGCAATTCGGATAAAGAACTGAAAATTGTGGTGGAATCTTTCGGTTTCAAATACGGTTTACCGCTGGATGCCGATTATGTTTTTGACGTTCGTTTTTTGCCGAATCCTCATTGGAATCCGTCACTGCGACCAATGACGGGATTGGAACAGCCGGTTATTGATTTTTTGGCTAAATACGAAGAAGTGGCAAATTTCATTTATACCACCCGAAATTATATTGAAACCTGGTTGCCTATGCTGGAACGAAACAATCGCAGCTATTTAACCATTGCGATCGGTTGTACCGGCGGCAAACACCGCTCGGTTTATATTGCACAACAATTGGGGGAATATTTTCAGGATAAAGGGAAACGTGTAAAGATTCAGCATAGATCCTTAGAAAAGCATAAAAATAAATAGGCCTGCCGTAATTCGTATAACCTCTGATTCCTTAAAAAAATCAGAGGTTTATTTTTTATGAGAATTATTGTTTTAAGAAAAATATGAAGAAAACTGCGCAATATAAAATTCAAACATCGATTTAAAATCGGGAGAGAATGGAGGCGTGTCCCGGAGTCGAACCGAGCTACATGGATTTGCAATCCAGTGCATAACCGCTTTGCTAACACGCCATGAAGTTTGGATATAAAAAAACACCTGAACGGTGTCATTTAATCAATGATATTTAAATGGTGCCCGAGGCCAGACTTGAACTGGCACGCCCCGAAAGGCGAGGGATTTTAAATCCCTTGCGTCTACCGATTCCGCCACTCGGGCACAACGCATTTAAAAATTGGAGCGGGAAACGAGGCTCGAACTCGCGACCCCAACCTTGGCAAGGTTGTGCTCTACCAACTGAGCTATTCCCGCTTTATTTCAGCTTGTTGCCGTCAACGGAAGTGCATTCTACGGATTTTCAATTTAGTGTCAACTGATATTTTTAAAAAATACGAAAAACGCGGTTGATTGATTATAAAAAAGGCAATTCGGTCAAAAAGAATATTGGAATCAGGCGGAATATTCCGTCTTTTATCTAACGCGAAAATCTCCTTTAATCCGACCGCACTTTATGCCACAATGTGCGAATCCGTTTTTAATCCGATTAAAAAGATGTAGGTAAATTGAATGACGAAATATGCTTTAGACACACTTTTGGCGCAAGCCGGTAATCGAACCGATTCCCGCACCGGTGCGGTTTCCGCCCCCATTTTCCTTTCTACGGCTTACGGGCATCAGGGGATCGGCGAAAGTACGGGCTATGACTATACCCGTACCAAAAATCCGACGCGCACCGTTTTGGAAGAAACCATGGCAAAATTGGATGGCGGCGATCGCGGCTTTGCTTTTGCTTCCGGCATGGCGGCAATTCAAGTGTTAATGAGTTTATTTAAAGCGCCGGACGAATGGATTGTGTCCAGTGACGTGTACGGCGGAACATATCGTTTATTGGATTATTGCTATAAAAATAATCATGCGGTGAAACCCGTTTACGTGAACACCGCCTCTACCGACGCAATTGAAGCCTCAATTACGGCAAATACTAAAGCTATTTTTGTGGAAACGCCGTCGAATCCGTTGATGGAAGAATGCGATATCGCCGCCATTTCAAAGGTGGCGAAAAAATATAATTTATTGTTAATCGTAGATAATACTTTTTTAACGCCGGTTTTATTCCGGCCGATGGAGCACGGCGCCGATATTACCGTTTACAGCGGAACAAAATATATTGCGGGCCATAATGACGTGCTGGCCGGTTTAATCGTTGCGAAAGGACAAGCTCTGTGCGATAAATTGTTCTATATTCAAAACGGCGCGGGCGCCGTGCTTTCACCGTTTGATTCCTGGTTAACTATACGCGGATTAAAAACGTTGTCGTTGCGCGTGAAACGTCATCAGGATAATGCGCGGGAAATCGCAGAATTTTTACATCAACAACCGCAGGTGAAAGATGTGCTGTATCCAAATAAAGGCGGTATGTTGTCATTCCGTTTGCAGGACGAAAACTGGGTGAACCCGTTCTTAAAAGCCATTCGATTAATCACGTTTGCCGAAAGTCTGGGCGGTACGGAAAGCTTTATTACTTACCCGTCTACGCAAACTCACATGGATATTCCGGAAGCGGAACGAATCGCCCGCGGCGTAACGAATGATTTGCTGCGCTTTTCCGTCGGTCTGGAAGACGTTGAAGACATTAAGGCGGATTTATTGCAGGCCTTGGCGCAATTAAAATAAGGTTTCGCAAATTGTAACGATTGATTGACCAAAAGTGCGGTAAAAATTACACTCGTTTTTAGTAAAAAGGGCATAGCTCTTGAAATTAACCCGATTGCTCCCAATATTAGCGGGGAACAATCACATAAAAAGGATAAAAATATGGCAGAAGTATTTCATTCAACCGACGCGTCTTTCGAAACGGACGTGTTAAACGCAGAGGTACCGGTATTATTGGATTTTTGGGCGCCTTGGTGCGGTCCTTGCCGCATGGTCGGTCCGATTTTAGAAGAGTTGGCGGCGGAATACGGCGACAAAGTAAAAATCGTTAAAATGAATATCGACGAAAATCAAGGTACGCCGGCACAATTCGGCGTGCGCAGTATTCCGACCTTATTGTTGTTTAAAGACGGCAAAGTGGTAGGAACTCAAGTGGGCGCATTGCCAAAAAATCAATTGGCGAATTTTGTTAATCAAGCGCTTTAATCGGTTTTACCTTTCGAAATCCCGGCATTGTCCGGGATTTTTTGTTTATTATAAGATCTGAATCGGCACGCTGAATAACAAAAACGGCGTCAAACGGTTATCGTTTACTCGTCTTGTACTTTCCGCCGGCACAGTCCGGGGTAACGTTTTTGGTTATCCCAGACATGATCGATGATCATTTGGTTTTTGTCATATCTGAGAATATGCAGATTCACGCTTTCACCGGAATTAGAGTTTTCCTTCAGATTTTCAAAGAACAAAGATTCGAATTCCTTTAATTTCGGCTCTTCATCCAGCCGTTTTTCCGTTTGGCTGGGGTGAATGCGGCCGAAAGAATAATCGGTACTGGTTTCCGACAGCACATTATCTTTTAATTGCCAGCGGCCGGTATGCTTGCTTTCGTAAGCAAAATTGTTATGAACAAACAACAAGCCGGTGCCAACGGTAGAACCGTCGGCCTGAAAATCAAGACTGTCCAGCGCTTGAATTTGCAAATCGTCGTAAATGATTTTGCATTGCCATTCGCCGATGATGTCCTGTTTGGAAACGTTCGGATTTTTGCCCGCACTTTCCGCCGCATTCGTGTCGGCATAAACAGGCAGAGTCGCGACGACGGCTAACAGCCATAATATATTTTTGCTCATCTTGATTGCTCCCGTAATTTTTTCAGAACGGCTTTCATTTTTTCGTCCAGCGGCGCATTCAAACGCAATATTTCGCCGTTTTTCGGGTGTTCGAAGCGAATGCTTGCGGCATGTAGAAACAAGCGGTTCAAGCCCAATGCCGCCATAGCGGCGTCGAAATTTTTGTCGCCGTATTTATCGTCCATAGCGATAGGATGACCGGCATATTGAGCGTGCACGCGGATTTGATGAGTTCTGCCCGTGACGGGCGAAGCTTTCACCAGCGTGGCGTTAAGATAACGTTCTTCGATAGAAAAATGCGTTTCCGACGGTTTGCCTTGCTCGCTTACTCGCACAATCCGTTCGCCGCTCGATAATTCGTTTTTCAGCAACGGCGCTTTGACGACTTTAACATGAGACTGCCATTGCCCGCGCACTAACGCCAAATAGTCTTTCTGCACGGTTTTAATCCGTAACTGTTCGTGTAAATTGCGTAAAGCGGAACGTTTTTTCGCCACCAGCAAAATGCCCGAGGTATCGCGATCCAGACGATGAACCAGCTCTAAAAAACGGGCTTGCGGACGCAACGCGCGCAATCCCTCGATAACGCCGAAACTCAACCCGCTGCCGCCGTGCACCGCGGTGCCGGAAGGCTTGTTGAGCACCAACAGGCAATCGTCTTCAAAAATAATCTGATGTTCCAGCTGTGCCACTTTATTGAGCTTGATCGAAACGGGCGCTTGTTCTTTTTCCGAAACGCGCACCGGCGGCACGCGTACGACATCGCCCGCCTGCAGTTTATATTCGGGCTTAATCCGCCCTTTGTTTACGCGCACTTCGCCCTTGCGCAAAATGCGGTAAATCAGACTTTTCGGCACGCCTTTCAATTTTGCGAGCAAAAAATTGTCGATACGTTGGCCGGCTTCCTCATCGAAAATTTCCAGCATTTTTACGGCGGCGTTAATGACTTTGTCGTTCATATTCATGTTTATTGGTGAAAATCGACCGGATTTTAGCATAAAAACCGCCCGAATTGAACGATTGAAATGTTGGGAACAGAGCCGAAATGCCTTGCTTAAAACCGCCTTTTCACCCATAATATTACAAATTTTTGTCCGCCTGAAAGTGCGGTCGAAATTTTATCCGTTTTTGTTAGGGCAGACTTAATGCCGATTTGTTGGAAAATAATCGTAAGACATTAATACTTAACAAATTTTATGCAATTAAAGCGCCGCTTCGGCAAGGCTTTTGAAGGTTGCCGACGCTATCAATGCACCCAGCCGGATGACCGTCGGGAAGACGGGCAACGGCGACAAACACGAGGTCGATGGTGACGCGAGCGAAAACAGGATGCGAAACGGGCCGGTAATTCGTTAAGACGATGGTCGCCGAAATTCGCAGTCCGCAGACACTCAAAGTGCGGTCGGTTTTAATTGAGTTTTTTTGACAAAAATAAAAAATAACAGAGAAATTTTTACAAATGAAAAGAATGTTAATTAATGCGACTCAAAAAGAAGAGTTGCGCGTTGCGTTGGTCGACGGCCAGCGTTTATTCGATTTAGATATCGAAAGTCCGGGTCATGAGCAGAAAAAAGCGAACATCTACAAAGGACGCATTACCCGCGTGGAGCCGAGCCTTGAGGCCGCATTTGTGGATTACGGCGCCGAACGCCACGGGTTCCTGCCGTTAAAAGAAATTGCCCGTGAATATTTCCCGGCGGATTATGTTTACAACGGTCGCCCGAACATTAAAGATGTGATTAAAGAAGGGCAGGAAGTGATTGTTCAAGTGAACAAAGAAGAACGCGGCAACAAAGGTGCGGCGTTAACCACTTTCGTTTCCTTGGCGGGCAGCTATTTGGTGATTATGCCGAACAACCCTCGCGCGGGCGGGATTTCCCGTCGCATTGAAGGGGACGAGCGTCTTGAGTTAAAAGAGGCGTTAAGTTCGTTAGAAGTGCCGGACGGTGTAGGTTTAATCGTACGTACGGCGGGCGTGGGAAAATCGTCGGAAGAATTGCAATGGGACTTGAAAGTGCTGTTGCATCATTGGGAGGCCATTAAGCAGGTTTCTGAAAGTCGCTCGGCTCCGTTTCTGATTCATCAGGAAAGTGATGTGATTGTTCGCGCGATTCGCGATTATTTGCGTCGCGATATCGGCGAAATTTTAGTAGACAGCCCGAAAGTTTACGAAAAAGCGAAAGCGCACATCAAACTGGTGCGTCCGGATTTCATCAACCGGATTAAACTTTACCAGGGCGAAGTGCCGTTATTCAGTCATTATCAAATTGAGTCGCAAATCGAATCCGCATTTCAACGGGAAGTGCGTTTGCCTTCCGGCGGTTCTATTGTGATTGACGCCACCGAAGCATTGATTGCGATCGATATTAACTCTGCACGTTCGACGCGCGGCGGCGATATTGAAGAAACCGCATTAAATACTAACCTTGAAGCGGCGGATGAAATTGCCCGTCAATTGCGTTTACGCGATCTGGGCGGTTTAGTGGTGATCGATTTCATCGATATGACCCCGGTTCGTCACCAACGCGAAGTGGAAAATCGTATGCGCGAAGCGGTTCGTCAGGACCGGGCCCGCATTCAGATCAGTCGCATTTCCCGTTTTGGTTTGCTGGAAATGTCACGTCAGCGTTTAAGTCCGTCGTTAGGCGAATCGTCCAGCCATGTCTGTCCGCGTTGTCAGGGAACGGGTAAAATCCGTGATAACGAAAGCCTGTCGCTTTCTATTCTGCGCTTGATTGAAGAAGAAGCGTTGAAAGAAAACAGCAAACAGGTTCACTGCATTGTACCGGTACAAATAGCTTCTTATTTACTGAATGAAAAACGTAAGGCTATTCGCAGCATTGAAAAACGCCATAATGTAGACATTGTGGTGGCGCCGAATGAAGCGATGGAAACGCCGCATTTCAGCGTTTTCCGTTTGCGCGACGGCGAAGAAGCGAATGTCTTAAGTTATCACTTGCCGAAACTGCATGAAGCGCAGGACGATGTGTTCGTTGCGGAAGAAAGTTTGGTTTCGCGCAATATTGAAGCGGCGGCCGTGACGGCGGAAAATGTGGCGGAAACGGCTGCGTTGTCTATGACGATTTCTGAAGCCGCGCCGGTTATTGAGCCCAAAAAAGAATCTACGCCGTCTTTATTAGCGCGCATTGTCGCGGCGATTAAAAAACTATTTGCGACGGAAGAGAAGGTTGAACAACAACCGGTTGTGACTCGTAATAATCGTCGTGAACGCAATAATGAACGTCGCAATAACCGTCGTTCGCGTTCGGAACGTAATACGGCGAAAAGTGATGAAGCTTCTGCGGAAAAATCGGAAACTCCGTCACGCGGTGAACGTTCGAATGAACGCAATAGTCGACGCAATGCCCGTCGCAGCAGTTTAGCGGCGGACGCGTTAACAAATGCGGAGACAACGGAAGCGCTTGAAACCGCAGAGGAAAAAGCACCGTCAACCCGTCAACCGAGAGAGCGCCGCGAACGTCGCGATTTACGTAAAAAAGTCCGTATAAACAATGAAACGGCAGAACAACCGACGGTTGAGGAAGTCGCTGTCGTTGCGGAAGAAGTGGCGAAAGAGCAACAGCCGACGGAACCGCGCCGCGAGCGTGCTGAACGCAATTCCCGTCGTACGCCGCGCCATTTGCGGGCTAATAATTCGCGCCGTCGCCGTAATGACGCCTCGCCGATGCCGTTGTTTGCCGCCGTGGCTTCTCCGGAATTGGCAAGCGGTAAAGTCTGGATTGACGTTGATGCGGTATCGCCGAAGTCGAAAGAATCGACTTTCCTGTCGGTGGACGAATTGCTGGAACAGCAGACGCAAAATGATGAAGTTGAAGTCAGTATGCCGGCTTCCGCTATCGTAGAAGAAACGGAAAATAATGCGCAACCGCTGGGGCTGGTTAGTCAACCGGCGAATGAAGCGGTGGAAAAAATGGTGCAGGAATCGCTTGAACGTTTGAACGAAGAGCAACGTATTCTTGAACGTCAAGCAAAATCCGCTTTCGGCGCGGATGAAGCTATCGTAGAAAAAGAAACCGTAGTTAACGGCACTGTTGCGAATGAAGCGGTGGATGTGCCGGAAATGACGGTAAAAAACGTGCGAAAATTTGACCGCACTTACAGCTTCAACGGGCAGTTAGGAACCATTTCCGCCGTGCACCATACCAAAGCGGACATGACCTTGGCGAAAGCCGCCGATGAAGTGAATGCGCCGTTTGACATTGTGGAATGGAAAGAAAGCCGCTACTATTTCCACGGCAAAGGTTCGGCGGGTCATCACAGCGCCATCAGCCACGTGTTTAGCGAACCGACAAAAGCTGAAGCGAAGTAATGCTTCATTAATATGATAAAAAGGTCTAACTTTCGGGTTAGACCTTTTTTAATTTTAAGTGAAATTATTTCACCTCTTTGAACATAATCTCATCCGGAATAACGGAACCTTGCCAGTAAAGCTCGCTTGCCACTTTTTCCGCTAATTGCAGATAAGCCTGACGGATTTCTTCATTGGAATGAGAAATCACCGTCGGGGTGCCTTTGTCTAAGTCTTCACGCAGGCAAATGTGCAGCGGTAATTGACCCAACACTTTCGAACCGTATTTTTGCGCGATTTTTTCTGCGCCGCCGGTTCCGAAAATCGGTTCGTGATGTCCGCAGTTGGAACAAATATGCATGGACATATTTTCCACAATACCCAAAACCGGCACGGAGACTTTTTGAAACATCGTAATGCCTTTCACCGCATCTAACAACGCGATGTCCTGCGGCGTGGTGACCACCACGGCACCGGTGACCGGGATTTGTTGGGATAGCGTTAACTGAATATCACCCGTGCCCGGCGGCATGTCGATGACCAAATAATCCAGCTCGTTCCATAAGGTTTCGTTCAATAGCTGATTAAGCGCACTGCTCGCCATCGGACCGCGCCAAATGGTGGCGTTATCCGCTTCCATCAAATAGCCGATGGAATTGGTTTGTAAACCCTGTACCACGATTGGATTGATATGTTGATTATCCGGCGAGGTCGGGCGTTGATCCGCCGCGCCCAACATATGCGGAATGGACGGACCGTAAATATCCGCATCTAAAATGCCCACTTTGGCGCCTTGCGCCTGTAAAGCCAACGCCAGGTTAACCGTTGTGGTGGATTTGCCCACGCCGCCTTTGCCGGATGTGACGGCGATGATGTTTTTGACGCCTTTTACCGCAGGATGATTATTAGCCCGCTTAAGGGTAGCGATTTGATAATTTAACGCCCATTTGATTTCTTTAGCCTCAGCGGCTGCGCGTAAAGCGTCCGATAATTCGGCTTTGCATTGCTCAAAAGCGGAATTCCAGGCGAAAGGCATTTGTAATTCAATGCGTAGCGTGTCGCCGCCTTTTTCGATTTTTTTAACCGCATTTAGCGCAATTAAATCCTGCCGTAAGCTGGAATGTTTGAAATTTTTAATGATTTCAACAAGTTTTGTCTGTTGTTCTGCCGAAAGTGTCGGCGAAAATTGAATGGTCATAATATTTCCTAAAAGTCAGAGTAGATTTCTCGACTATTTAACCATGACAAATTGATTCTGTTAAGTGAAAATGCGGTTCCGGTGGAAAAAATACCGTGCTTAAGGTAAAATCTCCACAATTTTCACAGCAGATTCAGGGTTATAAAAAGAATGTCAAAATCAAACCGTCAAATTCTTGTCACTTGTGCGTTGCCGTATGCCAACGGTCCGATTCATTTAGGTCATATGCTTGAACATATTCAGGCGGATATTTGGGTGCGTTTCCAACGTATGCGCGGCAATGAAATCTATTTTGTGTGCGCCGACGACGCACACGGCACCCCGATTATGCTGAAAGCTGATCAAATGGGAATAACGCCGGAGCAGTTGATAGCCGAGGTGCAAAAAAGCCATTATGCGGATTTTTGCGGTTTTAATATCAGTTTTGATAATTATCATTCCACTCACAGCGAAGAAAACCGTGAATTTTCCGAAATGATTTACAATCGGTTGAAAGAAAACGGTTTCATTAAAACCCGTACCATTTCCCAGTTATTTGATCCTGAAAAAGCTATGTTCCTTCCGGATCGTTTCGTGAAAGGCACTTGCCCGAAATGTAAATCGGAAGATCAATACGGCGACAACTGCGAAGTGTGTTCGGCAACATACAGCCCGACGGAATTAATTAATCCGCGTTCGGTAATATCTGGCGCGACGCCCGTCATCAAAGAAAGCGAACATTTCTTTTTTGATTTGCCGAGTTTTGAAACGATGCTGAAAGAATGGAACCGTTCCGGCGCCTTGCAATCGGAAGTGGCGAACAAAATGCAGGAATGGTTCGACGCCGGCCTGCAACAATGGGATATTTCCCGTGATGCGCCGTACTTCGGCTTCAAAATTCCGGGCACGGAAAACAAATATTTTTACGTTTGGCTGGATGCGCCAATTGGCTATATGGCGTCATTCAAAAACTTATGTAACCGCCGAAATATCGACTTCGATCAATTCTGGAAGCAAGACAGTAACGCGGAACTTTATCATTTTATCGGTAAAGACATCATGTATTTCCACAGTCTGTTTTGGCCGGCGATGCTGGAAGGCGCAAATTTACGTAAACCGAGCAACATTTTCGTACACGGTTATGTAACGGTGAACGGCGAAAAAATGTCCAAATCGCGCGGCACCTTTATTCAGGCGGCAACTTATCTGAAGCATTTGGATCCGGAATGTCTGCGTTATTACTATGCGGCGAAACTCAGCAACCGTATCGATGATTTGGACTTGAATCTGGAGGATTTCGTACAACGGGTCAACACGGATTTGGTCAATAAACTGGTGAATTTAGCGTCGCGTAATGCCGGGTTTATTCAAAAACGTTTTGCCGGAAAATTGGCGGATAAATTGGACGATGAAGCCCTATTCGACGAATTTATCGCACAATCGGAGCAAATCGCCGCTTATTATGAAAACCGTGAATTCGCCAAAGCCGTTCGGGAAATTATGGCGTTAACCGACAAAGCCAATAAATATGTGGACGACAAAGCCCCTTGGGTGATTGCGAAAGAAGAAGGACGTGAGGCCGAATTGCAACGGGTTTGTTCTATGGGCATTCAACTTTTCCGTGTGTTAATGGGCTATTTAAAACCGGTATTGCCTAAATTGGCGGAACGTTCGGAAGCTTTCTTGCAGGCGGAATTAACCTGGGATAACTTGGCACAACCGTTGTTGGATCACGAAATCGCCGCCTTTAAAGCCTTGTTCAGCCGAGTGGATGCGAAACAGATCGACGCGATGATTGAGGCTTCGAAAGCGGAAAACGCGGCGGTAAATAGCGCGCCGAAAGCTGAAAAAACAGTGAAAAAATCGCCCGCACTTGAGAGCGAATTTGAACCGGTGGAAGCGGAAATCAGCATTGACGACTTTGCCAAAATGGATTTGCGCGTGGCGAAAGTGCTCGGCTGTGAAGCTGTGCCGGAAAGCAAAAAACTGTTGAAATTCCAATTGGATCTCGGTTTTGAAACTCGCCAGGTTTTCTCCGGTATTAAAGCCGCTTACGGAAATCCGGACGAGTTAGTGGGGCGCTATGTAATTATGGTGGCAAATCTTGCGCCGCGTAAAATGAAGTTCGGCATATCCGAAGGCATGATTTTATCCGCCGGCAGCGGCGGCGAAGATTTATTCCTGCTGGATGTGGACGCGGGTGTCAAAGCGGGCAGCCGAGTAAAATAAAACGCTGAAATTTATGACTGCACTTGGGTTTTATACATAAAAGTGCGGTCACAAAAAGCAAAGTTTTTTGAACGTTGGCTTTGCCAACGGTGGCGGAGCCATAAGTAATCGCACCGGCGATTACGCATAAAATTTGCAAAGTTTTTACCCAATTCGATCGCTTATAAAGAAAAGAAATGTAAGGCGGGCTATGCGTTCGCCCGAAAATACGGATATTGTGCGGTCGGCGGATAAAATCCGCTGCTGCGAAGACAACACAGGAAAAAAATATGACCATTTCACAACTTTCCCGAAAAAACGTCCAAGCC